>JANQGV010000219.1 GCA_028282925.1 Thermodesulfobacteriota bacterium | reverse complement strand
TCTTCCACCCCTTTTTTTTGCTCGCTCCAAAGAAAAGGGGGAAAAGAAAGGGCGCCCTGCAACTTGTCCCGCCTTAACAGGCGGGATACCCTCGCGGCACGATTTCAATCGGCGGGTCAACAAACTCGCCCCTGAAGAACGGGGCTCAAACATGTCGACCCTTGTTTCCTCCTGAAATCGTTGCACTCGGCTGCATTGCAATGGGATTAAGAAAGCACGTAACTCATCAACGGTAAATACTTTTAGCAATCAATGCTGGCGGTTGTCATGCACCCCCTTGGGTGCTCCCTAATGCCTCGCCCAATGGATATTTACTGTTTTGACAGCGATTTGTAATAAGCCGTTAAGAGAACATTGGACCAGGACAAGAGCTTGGATATCACCACAATCTGTTTGACCTGGCTGCGGGTGATCTTTTTCTCGTCCGCAAGCACCAGGGGATCCTGTCTGCTTATGGCCAGGGTTTTTACGGCAAAAAGCAGGGGCCAGATGCAAAAAAGGCGAATGCGGTACTGGCTGCGGGGCAGCATGGTGGTATACCGCAGACCGTTCTGGAGATGGCGTTCGGCTTTGTCGGACAGGGCGTCTACCACCCGCAGGGCTTTGTCGTGGTTGGCGGGATCGAAGAAGTTCTCGCGTGTGAGCCCCTGCTGTTCGTACAGGCTGACGGGCACGAATACCCAGCCGCGCTCAAAATCCTTGCGAAGCCCCCGGATGATATTAACCGTCTGCAGGGCCAGGCCGAATTCGCGGCTGAGGGGCATCAGGGCGTCTTTTATTGTATCGATGGACGGGCACTGCCAGGCAAACACGTCGGTCAGGAGGTATCCGACCCGCCCGGCGACTTCAAACATGTAGTCGTCCATTTCGGCTTCATCGGCGACAAAGGGCCCGTGTTCCTGCCAGCGGGCCATGCCGTGGGAGGTGTTGTAGACATGTTCGATCAGGATGTTGCGGGGCCTGTCGGGAAGGGCACGCAGTTTGTCCATTACTTCATCGGCATGCTGGGCAACATATATTTCGGGGTCGGAGCCGTCGAGGCCGGTGAGCCGGGAGGTGAGCGCCGTAGCCGGCTGCCGGTTTTGCAGCACATCGGCCCATACCCGCAACAGCTCGGCCTTGAGGTCCGGGGGCAGCTCGGCATGGTCTTCGATACAGTCCGACACTCGAAACAGCAGGTACGCAATGGTAACCGTTTCGCGCAGCATGGACGGCAGTTGCTCTATGGACAGAGCAAAGGTCCGGCTGACGTTGCGGAGCATTTCGTAATGGTTCATCGATTGTGCATGCCCCTATTTGATTTATAGTACGTTTCTATATACACGGACAATGGTTGTCCATTCCGAATAGCTTTGAGCGTTTTGAAAAGAAATTAATATTAAAAGACGCTGTAGCGTCTTCTACCCCTTTTCTTTGCTCGCTCCAAAGAAAAGGGGGAAAAGAAAAGGCGCCCTGCAACGTGTCCCGCCCTAGGCCCAAAACAAGCGAAGAATTCTACTGCGGCTGCCGTAATACCCAAATCTACAGTCTGTACTCCCTACAGCCTCATCAACGTACAGATGAGTACGATTCTTCGGCTTCCGGTCCGTGCAGCCTGTATCTCCGAGCGTTTCAGCACCCTCGCTACAAATCCTCGCTTGTTTTGGGCCTAATCGGAATTCCCTCGCGGCACGATTTCAGTCGGCGGGTCAACAAACTCGCCCCTGGAAAACGGGGCTCAAACATGTCGACCCTCCTGTCCTCCTGAAATCGCTGCGCTCGGCTGCGTTGCAAAGGGATTAACAAAGCCCGTAACTAATCAGCGGTTAATTCTTTTAGTAATCAATGCCGCAGATACTAGAATAGTTATTATCAGGCACCCTTTTAGGTTGCATCCTAATGCCTCGAACTCTTGTCGAGGATAGGTATTTCTTATACCAGATCAACAGCTTTGCGCAGCCGTTCAACGGCCCGTTGCTGTCCTACAGCAATAAGCAGTTCAAAAAGTCCCGGCCCGGCTGCCTGACCGGTGACGGCGGTGCGTATGGCGTTTATGAGCAGACCCGGCTTAACTCCCAGGTCTTCGCACATGGCACGGACGACATTTTCAGTGTTTTCAATGTCAAAGGTCTGCAACTCCGCAAGTTTGTCGGCCAGGGCGGGCAGGTATTCTTTCAGCTTTTCATCTTTTTTGAGGTTTTTCCTGACCGCCGTCTCTTCGAAGTCGAAGTCATCTGCAAAGTAAGGCCGTCCCTTGGTCGCAAAGTCTTTTATGGTATGCAGGCGGGTGCGGATTATGTCGAGGGTGCTTTCAAACCAGGCCTTTTTATCGCCGTCGTAGGCATCGTCCCACAGGCTTTGGGCCCGCAGCTCTTCGCGGACATAGGGGACCAGTTCGTCCATGGTCAGCATGCTGATATAGCGGGCATTCATGGAGATCGCCTTGGGGTCGGTCCAGTTTTTCCGGTCGCCGGGGTGGTAGTTTAAAATGGAGTTGTGCCGGGCGATTCCTTCCAGGCTGAAGGCCTCGATAAGCTCCTCCCGGGTGAAAAACTCACGGTCGTCGGGGGTCGACCAGCCCAGCAGCGCCAGAAAGTTGCACAGTGCCCAAGGCAGCATGCCATGTTCTTTATAATATCCCACGGTGACCACTTCACCGTGTTTGCGCTTGGAGATTTTGGCTTTTTTGGTATCAAGCGTCAGAGACATATGGGCAAATACCGGCGGGGTGTGTCCCAGGGCCTCATAGATCAGGATCTGTTTGGGCGTGTTGCCCAGGCCGTCCTGACCCCGGATGACATGGGTAATCCTGTCGGTCTGGTCGTCCACGGCGCTGCTGAGCAGGTACAGGGGATTGCCGTCGGAACGCAGGATAACAAAGTCTTCGATATCGACATGGTTTTTCTCAATATGCCCGTATACCCTGTCGTCGAAGGCAACGCAACCGTCGTCCTTGGGGGTTTTAAAGCGTACTACGTAGGGCAGTCCCTGTTCTTCGCGCTGTTTGATTTCCTGCTCCGACAATTTGCGGCAGGTGCCGTCGTATTTATAGTCCTCTTTTGCATCCTGGGCTTTTTTGCGCTTGGCATCCAACTCTTCCTTGGTGCAGAAACACTTATAGGCACTGCCCGATTCGAGGAGCTTGCGGGCCGCTTCGCGGTGGGTTTCTATTCTTTCGGACTGGAAAAAGGGGCCTTCGTCCCAGTTGAGCCCCAGCCATTGCATGCCGTCCAGGATTTGCCGGATCGACTCCTTCGTCGAGCGCTCTGCATCGGTGTCTTCAATACGCAGCACAAAGGTGCCGTTGTTTTTGCGGGCGAACAGCCAGTTGTACAGGGCGGTGCGGGCGCCGCCGATGTGGAGATACCCGGTGGGGGAGGGTGCAAAACGGACTCGTACCTGTTCCATGGTGAAGAAGTTCCTTTCATAAAACGTAACTAATTACGTATTGATACACGGTTTATGGTAATTCGAAAGTGTAACAGAAAATGGAAGCTTATACAATCATAAAGCTTTACGGTTTTATTACTACCTGAGATATGTTATAATAACAACTTGTTTTTACACCGATTTTTAGAGATTTTCCCCGGCAGTGCGGGGATTGATTCAGGACGCAGGAGTATGAAATGGGACTTGAGCTGTTGGAGGAAAAGTATCAAAGCTATACCCGGCAGTATCCGGAAAACGTTGCCAGGTTGAAGGAACTCACGCAGAGGGTCATCGAAATCCAGACCGATATGCGAAAGCTGCTGGATGATATTACGCCGCTACTGTGCAAGGACTGTAAAGCCCCCTGCTGCCAGTGCATGCCGGTTGAAGGCTGGTTTACGGAAAGTGACTACTTTCTGTACAGGATGCGCTATGATGCTCCCTTTGACCTCAAGGTTGACCACGGCCTGGAACGGGGCTGCGCGTTCCTGGGAGAAACGGGATGTGTGCTTCCCGGAGATATTCGTCCGTTTCCCTGTGTGAAAGTGAACTGTGAATCGGTGAGCCGTGAGCTTGAACGGCGGGGACGGCTGGAAACATTCAAAAAGCTGTTTGATGCATTGGCGGGTGTGCAGGAAGAGGTATGGCCTTTGCTGGAGAAGAGTTATGAAGAGTGGTACCCTGGAATTGAAAAGCCTGCATAGGAGACTGTCGGATAACATCCATCTACTGCGTTACGCTTACCCTTCGTCACTGCGACGTACAACAAAGTACGCCTCATTCCTCAGGGGTTCGCGTGCCTTGTATCTGAATATTCTCCAACAGTCTTTCGGTACACAGGTATATTGACATAAAATAACCGGTTATCTTGATACTTTATTTTACGGACTATGACTCCACTTTTTCAATGCGAGCTTTTTAACCAGCCCTTCGGTGATCCGGCCCTGTACGTCCGCCTGGCAGGGGAGCGTAAAGCGTTGCTTTTCGACCTGGGAGATATCAGCAACATCAGCGCCGGCAAACTGCTGAAAATCGACGACGTCTTTATCTCACATACGCACATCGATCATTTCATCGGGTTCGACCATCTGATTCGTCTCAACCTTGCCCGCGAAAGGCGGCTGCGGGTGTTCGGTCCGCCGGGCCTGATTGCCAATATCCAGGGCAAGCTCGGCGGCTATACCTGGAATCTCGTTGCGGACTACCCGTTTATTGTTGAAGCGGTGGAAATCCATCCGGACTCAATGAAACGGGTAGAATGTATCTGCCGGGAGCAGTTTGCCCTGGGGCAGGAGCATACCGGGCACTTTGACGGCACGGTGGACGGCTTGCCCCATTATACGGTGTCGGCAACCATGCTCGATCATCGCATACCGTCTCTTGCCTATTGCCTTCAAGAGCGGTTTCATATTAATATCAATAAAGACCATTTGCTGAAGATGGGGCTGCCGCAGGGGCAGTGGCTGCGTGAACTGAAAGACGCGATCTGGGCGGGGCAGCCCGACTCCAGGGAGCTGCATATTAATGAGGCCAACTCCTGTGAAGGGATGAATACGGTCATGACCATCGGTGAATTGAAACGGGAAATTACCACTATTTCCAAGGGGCAAAAAATAGTTTATATTTCAGATTGCCGGGGGACCGATGAGAACATGGAGGCAATACGCTCTTTTGCCGCAGACGCCGACCTGCTGTTTTGTGAAGCGGCGTTCCTGGATGAAGACAGCGTGAAAGCCCGGGACCGGGGTCACCTGACCGCCCGGCAGGCGGGAGAAGTCGCCCGGCAGGCGGGTGTGAAGGAGTTACAGGTCTATCACTTTTCACCGCGGTATGAAAGTCGCGCTGAGCAATTGTATGAAGAGGCGCAGCAGGCATTTGAAGGATAACGGAACACACATTATGAGTGCTGAGGATAACAATACAATGGATGCAAAAGATACCGACAGGACAGAAGCAGGGCCGGGCAAGGATTTTATCCGGACCATTATCGACGGCGATATACGGAACAACAAAAACGAAGGCAAGGTGCATACCCGATTTCCGCCGGAGCCCAACGGCTACCTGCATATCGGGCACGCCAAGTCGATCTGTCTTAATTTCAACATAGCCGCCGATTACCAGGGGCAGTGCAACCTGCGCTTTGACGACACCAATCCCAGTAAGGAGGAGCAGGAGTATGTTGAGTCCATCCAGGAAGACGTTCGCTGGCTGGGGTTTGACTGGGCCGACCGGAAGTTTTATGCCTCGGACTATTTTGAACAATTATATGTATTTGCCGAACAGCTTATTAAAGACGGCAAAGCATTTGTGTGCGATCTGGCACCCGAGCAAATGCGGGAATACCGCGGCACGCTGACCGAGGCGGGTACCGACAGCCCCAACCGCGACCGGTCCGTGGAAGAGAACCTGGACCTGTTTCAGAGAATGCGGGCCGGTGAGTTCCCCGACGGTTCGCGGACCCTGCGGGCGAAGATCGACATGGCATCCCCCAACCTTAATATGCGCGATCCGGTGCTGTACCGGATTTTGCGGGCCACCCATCACCGCACCGGGGACGACTGGTGCATTTATCCCATGTATGATTTTACCCATTGCCTGTCGGATGCACTCGAGCGCATTACACACTCGATCTGCACCCTGGAGTTTGAGGACCACCGGCCGCTCTATGACTGGGTGCTCGACCAGTTGCCTGTTCCGGCGCACCCGCAGCAGATTGAGTTCGCACGCCTGAACCTGGGCTATACCGTTATGAGCAAACGCATGCTGCAGCACCTGGTCAACGACGGCCGTGTTTCGGGCTGGGACGATCCGCGCATGCCGACCCTGGCGGGTCTGCGGCGGCGGGGGTATACCCCGGAGGCCATCCGGGAGTTCTGCGACCGTATCGGTGTGGCCAAGCGCGACAGCATGGTGGACATTGCCCTGCTGGAGCACTGTATCCGCGAGGACCTGAACAAACGGGCCCCGCGCTATATGGCTGTTTTGCGGCCGCTACGGGTTGTTATCGAAAACTATCCGGACGAGCAGGTTGAAGAACTGGACGCAATCAACAACCCTGAAGATTCGGATGCCGGTACCCGCAAGGTACCTTTTTCAAAAGTTTTGTATATCGAGCGGGACGACTTTATGGAAGACCCGCCCAAAAAGTTTTTCCGCATGGCACCCGGACGTGAGGTGCGGCTGCGCTATGCCTATTTCATAACATGCGTTGATGTTGTGAAGGATGAGGCAACCGGTGAAGTTGTTGAGCTGCGATGCACCTATGACCCTGAAACCAAAGGCGGTGATGCCCCCGACGGCCGCAAGGTAAAGGCCACCCTGCACTGGGTATCGGCCGAGAAGGCCCTGCCGGCCGAGGTGCGGCTGTATGACCGGCTGTTTGATCGCGAAAACCCCTGCGCCAAAGACGTGGGCGCTTTTACGGACTGCATCAACCCGCACTCCCTGGACACGTTGGCCGACTGCCGGGTGGAGCCGGCCCTGGGGGACGCCGGGCCGGGTGCAGCGGTCCAGTTTGAGAGGCTGGGATATTTTTGTCCGGACGTGAAGGATTCAAAGCAGGACAGGCTTGTATTCAATCGAACCGTGACACTGCGGGACGCCTGGGCCAAGATCCAGAAACAGCAGAAAAAATAGTACTGCATCCCTTGCGGGCTGAAAGGTACTGCTCACTGTTACAGGGTAAAAACAGATGGCTGAACCATCGCGGCTTTTGTGGGTCATACCCGACCGGCTGGCCAAGGCCCCCCGGCCGAATCCCGACGACTTGGCTGCCTGGAAACAGGCCGGTATCACCTCGGTCGTCAATCTGCTGGAGGAGTGGCATGCCGCAGTTGTGCAGGCCGAAAAAAAACAGGGTTTCAACGTGCTGTTTGCGCCCATGCCTGATTTCGGCTCCTGCTCGATTGTCCAGTTGCACCGCGCGGTGCAGTGGATCGATGCAGAAGTAGAGGCCGGAAAAAAGGTGGTCGTGCACTGCTATGCCGGTATCGGCCGGACCGGAA
>JANQGV010000084.1 GCA_028282925.1 Thermodesulfobacteriota bacterium | reverse complement strand
ACCTTTCGTCAATATCCGAGGAAGTGCGGGAGCTGCGTAAAACCATTGAAGGCAACGGTCATGTGCTTACCCCGTCCGGTTCGGTTTCTTCCGACAAAGAATCTCAAAAGAATGCCGTAATACTTGATTTTGATTCCTTTATGCGAGGTCGCGAGCGTGAAAAATAGTGCAACGGTTGAAAAGAAGGTCGATCGCATTGTCCAGACCATTGAGCAGATACCCACGCTGCCCATAATATCCGAACACATTCAGACACTGCTCAAGGACGATGATGTGTCCGTCAAGCAGCTTGAGGAAATCATTGAAAAAGACCCCCCTCTTGCAGCCAAATTATTGAAACTGGTTAATTCTTCCTTTTACGGTCTCCTCAACAAAATCAGTTCCATTGAGCATGCGCTTGTTATTCTTGGTTTTAAAGAGGTGCGCAACGTGGTGCTCGGTTTTTCAATCCAGCGTCATTTCACGCCGAGCACCGGTGCCTTCGACCCGAAACGGTTCTGGAAGCATTCAATCATATGCAGCCAGGTTGCAAAATACCTCGGCAAACACTTCAATGCCATGGACGACGGCACTTTTTTTCTGTCAGGCCTGATTCACGATATCGGAAAGCTGGTCATCGAGCAGTATTTTCAGGACGAGTTCGGCGAAATCATCGATTATATTGAAAAAAACAATGCAACATTCAGTCAGGCCGAAAAAGAAATTCTGGGTGTCACTCACTACCAGATCGGCGCTAAACTGCTGCAGCAGTGGCATTTCCCTAAAAAAGTCACCATGCAGATCTTTTACCATCACGCTCCCTGGCATGATAAAAACTACAGCACCGGTTCTATTATCGTGTATCTCTCCAATATTCTCACAAAAATGACCGGCTATGCCTGCCTTGAATCGGAGCAAAAAATGGGTCCGGAAGATATTCTCAATACTTCGGTACACGATTTCATCATCAAAAACGGCTTTGAACTGGAAAAAGAATCATTTGAAGCGTTGTTGACGGGCATTCATGAGTTCATTGCCGCGGAACAGAACAATGTACTGAAATTGTTTGATTAACAGGCTGATGCTACAGGATAGCGCTTAAAAACCCTGCCGATTTCCTGCCCCAATCAAAAACAGGGTGTATACATCTACTGAAAATAATCAAATTGACTTGTTTGGATTAATTATATAGCATTTTCGCAATGTAAGCGGATTAAAAAGTATGTCGCACAAAGCCGGAACATCTACATGTGCAAGATTTCAGGACAGAATTGAAGAACTGTGCCGAAACAACGCCGGTGTATCGCCTATGCGTATCATGCAATTGTTGAAACGCGCCGAGGCGAATCCGTCATTCGACATTGAGCAGGAACTGGTAAAACTCAAAAAACAGAGCAAGGACACCTAAGAATGAGCATTGTTGTTATCGGTGCCGGTGAGATCGGGTATCATGTCGCAAGACGCCTGTCGCTGGAAAAAAAGGACGTTACCATAATCGACAAGGATATCGACCGCATCAAAAAAATACAGGATTCCCTTGATGTTCAGATTTTCCATGCCAACGGCAGTTCGCTGAAAGCGTTGCAGCAGGCCGGAATTGCCGATGCCGAAATGATCATATCGGTGACCGACAGCGATGAGGTAAACATCGTTTCCTGCCTTGTTGCCACGGCCCAGACCACCATCCCTACCAAAGTCGCCCGGGTTCGCAACCTGGAGTACGTGTACAATCCCGATATACTGTCCAAAGAGCACCTGAACATCGACCTGGTCATCAATCCCGACTTTGAGGCGGTTTCTTCGGTACTGAAGCTTTTCAAGGTTCCCGGCGCAACCGATGTCGTTGATTTCAATGAAGGCCGGGTCAAACTCATCGGCTACAAAGTGCAAAACCCCATTTTCTACGACGGCCTGAAACTTGAAGAGCTGCGTGCAAAAAGCGGGATAGACGACATCGTGGTCGTATCCATCTACCGTGACGGCGAGGTCATTATACCCCAGGGAAGAGACAAGATATACTACAACGATTCCCTGTATGCCATCACGTCCGACAAAAACATCCAGGGCCTGATGGGCTTTTTCGGACGCTCGTCCCAGGAAATCAAAAAGGCGATGATCGTAGGCGGCGGCAATATCGGCATTCTCCTTGCCAAAGAGTGTGAATCGATGCGCATCTCAACCAAGCTGATCGATTCGGACGAAAACCGCTGTGTTCAGATTGCCGAAGAACTCCACAAAACAGTCGTATTGCATCATGGCGGGGAAATTGAAGAGATTCTGTCCGAAGAGTATATTGAGGATATCGACCTGTTTATTTCCGTCACCGACGATGAAGAAGACAACATCCTGCTCTCGCTGCTGGCCAAGCAAAAAGGCGCTAAAAAAGTAATCGCACTCATTCAGAACATGACGTATACCCAACTGGTGTCCAGCATCGGGATCGACCTGGTTATCAACCCCAACTTGTGTGCCATAAACCGTATTCTTCACTTCATCCGCAAAGGCAAAGTGCTGTCCGTGGCCTCATTTTACGAGCGTAACGCCGAAGCCATTGAAGCGGTGGCCCTTGATACGTCGGACCTGGTCAATAAGCCCCTGAAAAGCCTGAAATTCCCTAAAAACGCCGTTATCGGCGCCATTGTGCGTGACAATGAACTCATTGTGCCCAAGGGCGACAGTATTGTGCAGCCCGGCGACCATGTTATTATTTTCGCCCTTGCAAACGCAATTGCCCGGGTTGAAAAAATGCTCATGGTCAAGCTGGAATACTGGTAGCCCGTAACCGGCGGCACCCGGCTATATATAAATCAATACATCGCTATCGACACCTATTTAGAGATATCGCACGGTATACTGCTATGTCGTTTTCATTAATATTCAGAATTCAGGGTTTTCTGCTTATCTTCCTGGGCCTGTGTATGTGCCTGCCCCCCTGTATCGCCCTGTATTACGGTGAGCATTCCGCCATGTCGTTTTGCTACGGCATAGCCATCACCATACTTTCCGGCATATGCCTGATCCTGACCTGCCCTTCAACCGACAGGCAGATCTCCCATCGCGACGGTTTCATCATTGTTTCACTCGGCTGGGTCCTGGCCGCCTTTTTTGGTTCACTGCCTTTTGTGTTTGATACGACGTTTCTCACATTTACCGACGCCTATTTCGAGACCGTATCCGGGTTTACCACCACAGGAGCAACCGTACTCACCAACATTGAAATACTGCCTAAATCCATTCTGTTCTGGCGGAGCATGATACAGTGGCTGGGGGGCATGGGGATCATTCTCTTTTCAATTGCAATACTTCCGCTGCTCGGCATCGGCGGTATGCAGCTCTACAAGGCAGAGGTTCCCGGGCCCGTTGTTGAAAAAATCAAACCCCGTATCGCCGAAACCGCCCGGTCGCTTTGGAAAGTCTATATAGCCCTGTCTCTTGCCGAAGTTGTATTGCTGTGGGTAGCCGGGATGAACCTGTTCGATGCGGTCTGCCATACCTTTACCACCATGGCCACCGGTGGATTTTCCACAAAAAACAAAAGTATCGAATCCTTCAACAACCCCTACATAGAAATAATTATCATTGTATTCATGTTTACCGCCGGGGTCAATTTTGCACTCCATTACCGGGTGTTTCACGGCAAATTCAAAAGCCTGATCACCGATAAGGAGTTCATTTTTTATGTTCTGTTTCTGCTTACGGCAACGCTGCTTGTGACCGCTTCACTGTATTCGTATTACGGTTCCCCGGCCGATTCCCTGCGTTACGCCCTGTTCCAGGCAACCTCCATCATGACAACCACCGGATACAGCACGGCGAATTTTGAACTGTGGCCCCTTTTCCCCAAGTTTCTCCTCCTTATTCTCATGTTTGTGGGAGGTTGCGCCGGGTCGACAGGCGGAGGAATCAAGTGCATCCGTATTTTGCTTCTCATGAAACGCTGCTACCGTGAACTGTTTTTCATGGTTCATCCCCATGCAGTATCACCGGTAAAAATAGGCCGCCGCTCGGTTCCCGAAAACGTCCTGCGGGGCCTGACCGGATTTGTTATATTGTATTTACTCATTTTCCTGCTCGGGTCCCTTGCCATGTCGCTTTTCGGCCTTGATTTCATGACCGCCGTATCCTGTGTCGCTGCATCGCTGGGAAATATCGGCCCGGGCCTTGCCGGGGTCGGCCCATACGAAAATTTTCTTTTCATTCCCATGCTCGGTAAATGGATTCTGATCGTATTGATGCTCCTCGGCCGCCTGGAAATATTCACCCTTTTGATCCTTTTTGTACCTGAATTCTGGAAAAAATAGCCCATAGTATTTATTGACATATCGACCTCCCCCTTTTATAATATTTCGATTAAAAACAAGACATTTACAGCAGAAATACGGGTACATGCATGTTGTAAATACAATGCTGTATGCAGGATATCGTACTACTCCGCCGACTGTCGAAAGCATCCTGCCTTTTACACATTCTAAATCCTAATTTCCTATACTTTTTTGAGAGGATACTATGACGAAAAAAGGTTTTACACAACCCACCCTGGATAACCAGATGCTGGAAACCCTGCAGGAACGGGCCCGCATTGCACGTGGTGACATTTTAACCATGACGACCCTTGCCGGATGCGGTCATCCAGGCGGGTCTATGTCTTCAATAGATATGTACATTACCCTTTTTGCCTGTGCGGGAGTTTCACCGGACCAGCCCCACGATCCCGATCGCGACAGGATAGTCATCAGTCACGGCCATACTTCACCGGGCGCCTATGCCGCACTTGCCGGAACGGGTTTTTTCGACATAAACGAGGTTTTCAGCGGTTTCCGCTATCCCGGAAGCATTTATGAAGGCCATGTTGAGCGCTGTGTACCCGGCATTGAATGGGGCACCGGTAATCTCGGCCAGGGTCTTTCGGCCGGGTGCGGATTTGCCATGGCCGCACGTCTGAAAAACAAGAACTATCATACCTATGTTGTCATGGGCGACGGCGAACAGCAAAAGGGCCAGATTACGGAAGCACGCCGTTTTGCCGTCAAATACAAGCTCAGCAATATTACCGTTCTGGTCGACCTCAACAACCTGCAGATTTCCGGCGACCGGCTCGAGGTCATGCCCCAAAACATTTCCGAAAACTTCCGCTCCGACGGCTGGAATGTTGTGGAAATCGACGGACACAATATCCAGGAAATCTATGCAGCGGTATACGCCGCCCGGCAGGATTCATCGGCCCCTACCGCCATTATCGCCAGAACCGTGATGGGCAAAGGCGTTTCCTTCATGGAAAACGTAGCAAAATATCATGGCGTGGCACTCAACGACGAACAGTATGCCCAGGCCTGCGGGGAATTATCAATTGCAAATGAGCTGGAGCAATACCGGCAAAAACGCACAAGCCAGCCTCCTGTGCTGACCGAAGCACATTCCGATTGCTCAGGCAATGCAGCACAGCTCAATCCGGGCACGCCCATTGTATACGAAAGCGACAAAAAGACCGATAACCGCTCTGCATTCGGCAATGCCCTGAAAAGCCTGGCAGAGGCCAATAAAGACTCTGCAGATTCCGTCATGGCCGTATTTGACTGTGATCTGGCCGGGTCGGTTAAAACAAACGGTTTTCAATCCGTACTGCCCGACAATTTCATCCAGGTGGGCATCCAGGAACACAGCACCGCTACCATAGCGGGCGCCATGTCCATTGAAGGTATCACCACCTATTTTGCCGATTTCGGTGTGTTCGGGGTGTGTGAGACCTACAACCAGCACCGCCTGAACGACATCAACCACTCAAACCTGAAGCTTGTCTGTACACACGTCGGGTATGATGTCGGTGAGGACGGTAAAACGCACCAGTGCATCGATTACATCGGCCTGTTCCAGAACATCTTCGGCTTTAAGACCGTGGTTCCGGCCGATCCGAATCAAACCGATAAAATCACCCGCTACATCAGCACAACCGACGGAAACTTTTTTATGGGTATGGGACGTTCGAAAATTCCCACCATCGTCGACGACAAAGGCGCACCGTTTTTCGGAGACTCATACACCTTTGAATACGGTAAAATCGATACAATCCGTCAGGGTTCCGATGCCGTAATCATGACCTGCGGCGGCATGCTTTTCAGGGCTGTTGAAGCCTGCAATGCCTTGAAAGACCAGGGCATATCGGTGCGGGTGTTGAATGTAAGCTGCCCCAAGGACATCGAAATCGAGGTACTCAGGGAAGCTGCACAAACCGGTTTGATCGTGACCTATGAAGACCACAACGTCCATACCGGTCTTGGAACGATCATCGCCGACAATCTTGTTGCAAACAATATCGCGTGCCGCCTGATAAAGCTCGGCGTTACCGACTATGGATTTTCCGGCTCCCCGGATGTCCTGTTCAGCGCAAACGGGCTCGACAGCGCCTCTTTGGCACGTACCATTAAAGAGGCCCTTGCCTAAGCGCACCAGGCGAACCGGCGGTACGGCGCCGCCCCGGCCGTAACAGCGGTCAACCTGAAACGTTGAAACAGACCAGACACTGTGCAGTATTCGAACACCATGAGATGGTTTTCGAACGTAACCGGAGAACGCTATGCTTGAAGTGATATCCAGTGGTTTTAATAAAGCCCGAGACCGGCTTCGCGGCCGCGTTGAGCTGACTGAAACCAACATTGAAGATGCCCTGAAAGATATTCGCCTTTCCCTGCTGGAAGCCGATGTCAATTATACCGTTGTTAAGAACTTCATTCAGGACGTTAAAGAAAAGGCCCTGGGCGAAATCATAGAAACAAAGGTCGCCCACAAGGGTAAGAAGCTGAAGGTTTCTCCCGGCGACCATTTCATCAATGTCTGTCACGAACAGCTTGTTTCCTTGATGGGGCCGGTAGACGTTTCGCTGAATTACGGCTCCCGCGCGGTGTCGGCCATCATGCTGGTCGGGCTCCAGGGCTGCGGTAAAACAACCACCGCCGGTAAGCTGGCCCGTTTTCTAACAAGCCAGAACAAAAAACCCCTGCTTGCTGCAGCCGACATCTACCGCCCTGCCGCCATCGAGCAGTTGCATGTTATCGGCAAAACCCTTGATATCCCTGTTTTCTCTGAAAAAGATCTCACGCCTCCTGAAATCTGCAAACAGGCCATGTCCCACGCGCAGCAGATCGGCTGCGATGTTGTCATTTTCGATACCGCTGGCCGCCTTGCCATTGACGATCAGTTGATGCAGGAGCTTGAATCCATCGCCGATACCACCCGTCCCGAAAACACCATCCTGGTATGCGATGCCATGATCGGCCAGGACGCGGTCAAAACCGCCGAGGAATTCAATCGCCGCCTTGCTGTTTCCGGTTTTATCCTGACCAAGCTCGACGGTGACGCCCGTGGCGGTGCAGCGCTTTCCATCAAGGAGGTGACCGGCAAGCCCATCAAGTTCCTCGGTATGGGTGAGTCCTTCGACAAGCTTGAGGAGTTCCGGCCCGAAGGCCTTGCATCCAGGATTCTCGGTTTCGGCGATGTTGTCGGCCTGATGAAGGATTTTGAGGATGTCGTAGACGAGAAAAAGGCCGAAGAAGATGCCATGCGCATGCTCAAGGGGCAGTTTACCCTCATCGATTTCCTTGAGCAGATCCAGTCGATTAAGAAAATGGGATCGCTTCAGGACTTGGTTGATAAAATTCCGTTTTTCAACCAGATGACCGGCGGTGCCGCTGTAGACGACCGTGAAGTCGTAAAAGTCGAGTCCATCATCAACTCCATGACCAAAGATGAGCGCACCCGGCCCGACATCATTAATGAAAGCAGGAAAAAGCGCATTGCCGCCGGGTGCGGCCGCACCACAAAGGATGTTTCTGAAATCCTGAAGCGGTTTAAAAAAATGCGCGACATGATGAAAAATATGGGCAAAAGCGGTATGCTCAGCAAGTTGGCTGCCGGTTTCGGCAACCTGCCCGGTATGGGGGGCGGCGGGCCCGAGATGGACGACATGATGGGGGGCGGCCTGCCAGCAGGCGGGTTCGGGTTTCCCAAAGAAATATCAAAGGACAAAAAGAAGAAGCTGAAATCAAAACGCAAACAGGCCAAAAAAGCCCGTAAAAAAGGCCGTAAAAGATAACACTTCAATCAGGAGAATCATCATGGCAGAACTAAAACAAATGTACAAAACCATAATGGATGACAACTTTCCTGACACCATGACCATACAATTCGGCGATCAGACCCTGAAGTACAAAAAAAGGTCCTGGAAAGTGCCCGATGGTTCTACCGGTGAACTGATTGAAAAGGGTTTGCGCTACGGTGAAAACCCGGATCAGGAGTCGGCCATGTATGAGCTCGTGGACGGCAATGTGACCCTTGCGGGCTGCAGTTACATAGAGCCGGGCAAAGGTCTTGTCAGCGCCATTTCCGACGAGGAAATGATCCAGTCCGGCAAGCACCCCGGTAAAATCAACCTGACCGATATCGACAGCAGTCTGAACGTGCTGAAGTACCTGATGGAAAAACCTGCCGCAGTAATCGTAAAACACAATAATCCCTGCGGTGTGGCCTACGGCACGTCAATGTCGGAAGCCTTTGAACGTGCGTTCATGGCAGACCGCATCGCTGCCTTCGGCGGTTGCGCCGTTTTTAACCGCCCGGTGGATAAAGCCACGGCCGAGGCCATCAGCAGAAACTATCTTGAAGTGGTTGTAGCACCCGAGTATGAAGAAGGAACCCTGGAATCGCTTCAATCCCGCAAGAACCTTCGCATTGTCAAAATCGACCGCATAGACAAGCTGGCCGATTACCGCAAGTACCGCTTTATCGATATCAAAAGCCTGATCGACGGCGGCATTATCGTGCAGCAGTCACCCTTAAACGCCGTTGTAACCAAAGACGACTTCCTGCCTGCTGAAACCGAATACAAAGGAACAAAGTATGCGATTGCCCGCAAACCGACCGATGCCGAATATGAGGACCTGCTGTTCGGCTGGGCCGTTGAACAGGGCGTAACGTCGAATTCTGTGCTGTATGTTAAAGACGGCTGCACGGTGGGCATCGGTACCGGCGAGCAGGACCGCGTCGGTGTTGCTGAAATTGCGGTTATGAAGGCCTATACCAAATATGCCGACACGCTCTGCTTTAAAAAACACGGCACTCCGTATGCGAACCTGCGCATGGACATTGCAAAGGGAGAAAAAGACCAGGCCCTCATCGATGAAATCGATACTGAAACAAAAGCCGCCAACGGCGGTCTGCAGGGCGCTGCAATGATATCCGATGCATTCTTCCCTTTCCGCGACGGCGTTGATGTGGGTATCAAGGAAGGCGTCGGCGCGGTTGCTCATCCCGGCGGCTCCCTGCGCGACTTTGAATCGATCGAGGCCTGCAACGAGGCAGATCCCCAGGTTACCATGGTCTTTACCGGCCAGCGGGCTTTTAAGCACTAAGGAACGCAGGTATATATTCAAAAAAGCATATGTAAGGGCGCCTCACTACAGGCGCCCTTTTTTTTTATGACGGGCAGGCACAGAGACCTGCCCCTACATTCTCTTGCTGAGTCTCTTGATTTGCAAAGTTTCTACTGGAACTACCGGCATTCTATTGGACTGTAAGGCTGATGGTAAATGTTCAGATACAAGGCGCGTTGGAGCCTGAGGAACGAGGCGTACTTTTTGTACGTTGCAGTGACGAAGGGTCAACGCAACGCAGTAGATGGACGTTTAACGACAGCCGCGAACCGGCTATCGTGAAGCGCTCAGCGTCTGCTCATTCCTGTTCAGGATAAAATTGTAGGGATTGACCCGCCGGTCGTTATCGGACACTTCATAATGCACGTGGTAACCGGTGGACATGCCGGTTGTACCCATATACCCGATAACCTGACCGCGCTCAACCTTCTGGCCCTTGGAAACACTGTACTTCAGAAGGTGGCCGTAGGAAGTTGCAAAGCGTTCGTCGTGGGTGAGGCGAACATAATTACCGATAAAACGGTTGTACCCGACTTTTTTCACAACACCGTCGGCGGTTGCTATGATGGGTGCACCTTTCCGTCCTGAAATGTCGAGCCCTTTATGGAACTCACGCAGTCCGGTAAAGGGGCTTTTTCTCCAGCCGAATCCGGAGGTGATCCAGATTGCCGTGTCTTTCACCGGCATGATGGTCGGGCGACATTCAAGGGTTTCCGTCATTTTTGAGAGGACGAGAATCAACTCGTGAATGTCCTGACGCAAATCGTGCACCCGCAGGTGCAACGGCTTTGTTTCTTCAATATGTTCAATTTCGGTTTCAAGATTCACCTGATCAAGGATAAACTCATCATGGGAGCTGGTACCACCCTTACCCATCCGCTCATTGATGTCGAAGTTTGTCTGCCAGGCTTCGATACCAAGGAATTCGCGAATGATTTTTTCTTCGTCACGGATACTGTCTACCTGGGCGACAATGGTTTCCAGGGAAGTGAGATTTTTTTCTATGGCGGCGATTCTTTGCTTGATGGCTATATTTTCACGGATGTCCAGGGTGCCGGAAATGCCGAAAGAAACCAGCAAAACGATGCCGAGTATCAAGTAGGAAATGTATCTTTTTGGTACGGTAAACGACCGGATGGAATGTAACTTGCGAATAGAGGTTCCCCAATCAGGCTGTACTATAATCGTTAACTGATTCTTTTTCATCAGATATTTCCTCTGGTTAGATCCACTCTGCAGGAAAACTTATTGAGTATTTATCAATATTGAACTAGAATTGCAACACTTTGAATACATTTTTAACCATATATCTTTAAAAAAGTCAATCATAAGTCAGCGTTTTTCTTTACATTATATCGGTATATTTCAGATTAAGTTTAATTATATTAAATTTACTCACCAATGGGAGCCACAATGCGTACCGCCGCCAAAAAACCTATAAAATTCTATTTTTTCTTACTATTTTCAATAGCCTGTGTCAATGGCTGTGGAAATTCAGATAACGGGGCATCAAATTCTCACACTGTTAAAATTACCGAACACGGAAATATGGTCTATATACCGGCCGGACCTTTCCAGATGGGCTCCGACGACAAAGAGGCCAAAAAGGATGAAAAACCGCGCCATACGGTGGTACTCGACGCATTTTATATTGATATTCACGAGGTAAGCAACCTCCGTTACAAGGCGTTCATAGACGCCACCGGCCACCCTGCCCCCTATGTCGATGCCCAGTGGGCCGAACCATTCAACTGGAAAGGCGCAACATTTCCCGAAGACAAAGGCGACTACCCGGTAGTTCTTGTAAGCTGGCACGACGCAGTCCGATTTGCTGAATGGGCCGGAAAACGGCTTCCCACTGAAGCCGAATGGGAAAAGGCGGCCCGTAGCGGCCTGGTAAACAAAACATACCCGTACGGCGATGACATCAAGTTTGAACACGCGAGCTACTTTAAAGGCTATATCCGGGGAAAAAAAATGTACCCCATCGGAAAGCATGAACCAAACGCATTCGGACTGTACGACATGGCCGGCAATGTCTGGGAGTGGTGCCGTGACTGGTATGGCGAAGAATACTACAGCAAAAGCCCGGAGAAAAACCCCCAGGGGCCGCCGGAAGGATTTTACCGGGTCTATCGGGGCGGCTCATGGATTAATGATGTAAAGTACCTGCGCTGTGCGTATCGAGGCAAAAATACTCCCGATTACCAGAGCCACACCGTGGGCTTCCGCTGTGCCCTCTCGGCAAAGTAACCTGTTTTTCCCATAAAATGAGTAGACCTTTATCAATCAAGCACGATTAAAATATTTTTACATATAACAACTGCTGAAAAGGGTGGTGGAAAATGTTCAGATACAAGGCGCACTGTAACCCGAGGAACGAGGCGTACGTGGGGGTGTACGTCGCAGTGACGAGGGTTCAGTGGAACGACGTAGATGGATGTTTTCCGACACTCGAAAAAACCGTTAACCGCGGGTTATTGAGATCGCCTTGGTAGGACAATCCTTCACACACCGAAAACAACGCACACAGCTGGACGATCCACCCCCCTCCTGATAGATTCTGATACCGACGGGGCATTCTTTATGGCAGGCATCGCAGGAAATACAGGCATCATTGTCGACAGCGATACGGAAAAAACTTATTTTGTTGAACAGTGAATACAGAGCACCAAGCGGGCACAGCACACGACAAAACGGACGTTTCGAAATCATCATGAGCAACAGGAGAACACCAAGCACAGCGGCTTTGAAGAAAAACAAACCGCCGATCAAATCCCGCAAATCACTGTTGAGTATCACAAGGGGTATACCGGCCTCCAGCGTTCCGGCAGGACATATCGCCTTACAGAACCAGGGCTCCTTGGTTATCCAGGCCGCAACACCCACAAGCCCGATCAGCACGACATAGCGGGTCTTTTCAACAAGAGGGTAAATTTTGATCTCGGGCAGCGGCACCTTGAAAACCAGGTCCTGCAGCAGTCCGAAGGGACAGGCCCATCCGCAGATAATCCTGCCGCCAAGGGCTCCGATTGCTCCGAGGAACCCGACAACATACAGTGAAATATGATAGGTACCGTAGGAGACGAACAACTGCAGGACCCCTATGGGGCAGGTAGAGAGCGCCGACGGACATGAGTGACAGTTCAGCCCCGGACAGGGAATAGTCTTGAGCATTCCCTGGTAAATGGATGCCTTGAAAAATCCCGGGATATAGGCATTGTATAAACAGACCGACAGGATTTGTGCCAGCCTTTGATACAGTTTCATCATGAAACGGCCACCAGTATGCTTTAATTTATCCGATTCCCATACAGCTCAGGCACACAACAACCGCATAGCTGAACATCATTTTATGCTCCTGCAGCATAAATCCGGCGGCCATGCACAGTATGGAAGCCACGAACAAAATCAATGCACAATGTTTTTTGAAAAATTTCATGGGGTTTTCCCAGCCCGTGTCCGAAAAGTTCAGTGTAGTAAAATAAAAGTAACGCGTTTCTAAAACGACTCCCCGCCTCATGTGCAGCAGGTAATCAATCGGAATTGCCTCGTACTGAGAGACGATTGGAGAATGTTCAGATACAAGGCGCGCTGTATCCCAAGGAGCGAGGCGTACTTGATTGTACGTCGCAGTGACGAGGGATCAGTGGAACGCAGTAGATGGATGTTCTCCGGTTGTCTCCTGTTGGAATAACAATTTGTTTTTAGATCGTACTTTATGGTAGATTATTTTACTGCCCCTGTAAACAGCTTTTATTGCAGGAGCTCAGGCCTGCAAAAGTATTTTTTTTATAGTATATACAAGATATGGATTCGCTGAAAACCGGTTATCTTAAAACAATATGCATATGTGCGCTGGCAGCCTGCCTGGGGTGCTCGGTTACGGTTGCACGGCCGAAGGGTACACCCGTGCCCGTTGAAGCCCAAAAGGAACCCGACAACCGGACCGTATTGTCGGCCGACCAGTACTACTATTTTCTTACCGGCCAGCAATGCCTCCACAAACAGGATCTGCCCTGCGCCCAGGAAGCCCTGACCCGGGCCCTGGAGTTCGACCCGAAGTCGATATACCTGCACCTGCAACTGGCCCAGATTTATTCGGTTCAGGGCCTTCTCGACAACGCCGCCGAACATTGCCGTGAAGTGCTCTTAATTGATCCTCTGCATCATGATGCACGCAAGCTGCTGGCCCGTATATATACCTCGCAAAACAACCACGCAAAGGCCATTGCAGAATATCGGAACCTGATAAAACAGTTTCCCGACAACGAACAGCTCTACCTGACGCTTGCCATGCTCATGTCCGAAAAAGGACGTACAAAAGAGGCCGTCAACACCATAAAGCGGCTGTTAAAACATGATCCCGGCTCACATATGGCCTATTTTTCGCTGGGTACCATTTATATGGAGCTGAAACAGGACGAACAGGCCGAAACGAGTTTTAAAAAGGCTCTGAAACTGTCCCCCGATTTCAATGCCGCCTCCATTCACCTTGCAACGCTGTATGAAAACACCAATAAAGTGCATAAGGCGCTTTCCATCTATCGCCGTCTGCTGGACAAACAGCCGGACAATCAGCGCATCCGTGACAAAATAGCCTTTTTGTGCGTCAAAGTCGGCAACCTGGACGAGGCCCTGCAGCAGTATACCTATGTGCGCGACAACGATCCTGATGCCCTTGAAGAGATGTCCATCAAAATCGGGCTCATCTATTTTGAGAACGAAAACTGGCCCAAAGCTGTTGAGGAGTTCTCAAAGGCCGTGGCCCAGAACCCGAAAAACAGCCGGGCCCGTTACTATCTGGGTAATGCCTACGAGAAAACGGATAACATTACCGGAGCCGGGAAAGAGTTTGCCCTTGTCGACCGGGAGTCGGAATTCTTCACCCAGGCCCGGATGCATCTGGCATTCATACATGCCGAAGCCGGCGACAACCAAGCCGCCCAAAAAGAGATCCAGGACACTATTGCAGTCAAGCCGGACGACCTGCGACTGTACCGTTTTCTTTCGTCGCTGTACGAAAAGGAGGGCAAGTATGTCGAAGGGATAAACCTGCTTCGGCAGGCCCTGGCCATAAAGAGCGACGATGAAGAACTTCTGTTCTACCTGGGAGTGCTGTACGATAAAGCCAAGATGTACATGGAAAGCATCCAGGCCATGGAAAAGGTCCTGGAAATCAACAGCCGAAACGCCGATGCACTGAATTTTATCGGCTACACCTATGCCGACCGGGGAATCAACCTGGACAAGGCCGAAAAAATGATCAAGGACGCCCTGAAACTAAAGCCCGACGACGGCTACATTACCGACAGCCTGGGCTGGGTTTACTATAAAAAAGGCCAATACCGCAAAGCGCTCAAATACCTGAAAAAGGCCCATGCCATTGTGCCCGGCGACCCGATTATCACCGAGCACCTGGCCGATGCCTATCTCAAAACAAGCAATGCTCAAAAAGCCGTCCAGTTATACAAAAAGGCCCTTGCGCTCGATCCGTCGAAAGAGACGATTCGCAAAAAAATCGAGAAGATCAACCAAAGGTAATCCGTCACCCATGCACTCGTATCCACACCGTCCGAATCCTTTTTTACAGACCGTTATCGTCATTGCATGCATCACCGCCCTTGCACTCTCCACCGGGTGTGCGGTAAAACGCGTGTCTTACCCGGATCTTCCGCACCTGGACGATCCCCGGAAATATTTGAACAACTGCATCGAAAAATCCCGATCGATACGGCAGGCATCCGGCTTGCTGAAAATGACCATCGCAACCCCCGACGGCAGTCAACGGGCTAAAAACATTTTTTTCGCACAGGCCCCCCGCTCTCTGCGCTTTGAAACCCTGGGGTTTCTCAACCAGCCGGCGATGTATTTTATTGCAGACGGCACCTCTCTGCACCTGTATTACCACGGCACCAACACCTATTACACCGGCAGGGCCTGCCCTGAAGCCGTCGCGTCCGTTATCGGGGTTCCCGTGGCACCTGAGGATATTGTGCGTCTTGTGCTGGGCGCCTTTCCTGAAATAAATACCGCCGCCGCCCGGATCACCGTTGAGCAGGACCGGTCGTTTTACTATTTCGACGTATCCCTTAAGAATGAACAGTTTTCGGTTTGGGTCGACCCCGCTCACGGACGTATCGTTAAGTATATCTATATACCCCACAACAATCCCCTGTATGAAATCTCTTTCAGCGCTTTTTCCGATGCATTCGGCCGTTTCGGCCCCCAAAAGGTCGCCCTTTCCTACTACCCCGGACAGGTAACCATACAGGCGGAACTGCAATCGGTGGACTATACCGACATTGAAGAATCCGTCTTTGCATTTACCCCGCCGGACACGGCCACTCGACACAGGCTCAGTGAACTGTCGCAATAACAGGTAACCGGAACCCCCACTTTTTTATCCCTTTTTCTTGTTTACCATCAGTAAAATTACGGGTTTTTATCCACTTGAAATTTTTCTTTTTTGAAGATATATTTTAGACGCAATCGGAGGGAGGACCGTTTTTTAAGCAGCACAGGACAACCGCACATGGGTGTTGCGTTTCATCTCCACGTAGCACAAACTTCAACGTAAAAAATTATTAAGCAAGTAAGTCGATTTAGTCGATTGACAAAAACAAATCATTTGATAGCATTGATTAAATCGATGTGATATCGGACCCCTTCACAAACACTCGTGGTCGTAAGGAAACGGGCAATGGAAAAGAAAAAAATTCTTATTGTTGACGACGAAGAAAACATTCGATTTCTCTACGAGCAGGAACTCTTTGATGAAGGATACACCACCATCCAGGCCAAGGACGGCAAAGACTGCCTTGAAAAGCTCCAGACCGAATCGCCGGACCTTATCATTCTCGACATCAGGATGCCCCGCATGGACGGCCTCGAAGCCATCGGGAAAATCATTGAAATGAAAAAAAACATTCCCATTATCATTAACTCGGCCTATTCAACCTACAAGGACGATTTCATGAGCTGGGCCGCCGATGCCTATGTTATTAAGTCATATGATCTTGACAACCTGAAAGAAACCATCAAAGACATTTTCGAAAAGAAAAATGCAGAGCAATAAAAAAATTCTGGCGATGATTATGGCCGGAGGCAAGGGGGAGCGACTGTATCCCCTGACCCGCGATCGTGCAAAACCGGCCGTCCCCTTCGGCGGGGCCTACAGAATTATAGACTTCACCATCAGTAACTGCATCAACTCAGATATACGCCGTATCTATATCCTGACCCAGTACAAGTCTCTTTCACTCGACCGCCACATCCAGCGGGCCTGGAACAACTTAAACGGCCGCTTCGGCGATTTTGTTTACATCATCCACGCCCAGCAGCGCATAAATGAGAACTGGTACAAGGGTACGGCTGATGCCATATACCAGAATTTTTATACCCTGCAGCAGGAAAAACCCGACCTGGTGCTGATTCTCTCCGGCGACCACATCTACAAGATGGATTACCGGGAACTCATCAATTACCATATCCGCAACAAGGCCGAGCTTACCATTTCCACCATGGAGCTTGACAAGTCTGAATCAAGGCATTTCGGCGTGCTGCAGGTAGATGAGCAGAACCGCGTGATCGGTTTCCAGGAAAAACCGGCCCGCCCCAAAACCATACCCGGCAAGCCCGACTCCATTCTTATCAATATGGGGGTTTACGTCTTCAACACCGATATCCTGGTCAAGCGCCTGATTGAGAACGCCCGCAAGGATTCCGAGCACGATTTTGGCAAAAACGTCATCCCCTCCATGCTCAATAAGGACAATGTTTTTTCATATGCCTTTAACGACCTGAAGTCTAAAAAAGCGTCTTACTGGCGCGACGTGGGCACCATAGACGCCTACTATGAGGCCAATATGGACCTGCTCTCAAACTCCCATGCCGGTTCCACCCTGTTCGACAACTCGTGGCCCATATTCACCTCGGAAAAACAGGCCGCCCCGGCCAAAATATACGGCCACGAGCAGCACAACGGCAAACTCTACGGCATTGTGGTGGATTCCATCATTTCCCGCGGCTGTGTTATAAATAAATCCATCATCAAAAATTCTATCCTTTCGCCCAATATCCAGGTTGAACCATTTACCGAAATCGGCAATTCGGTTCTGCTGGACAATGTTACCATCGGTAAAAACTGCACCATTCAAAACGCCATCATCGACAAAGGGGTCTCTATCCCCGACAACACCGAAATCGGCCTCAACCTCAAAAAAGACGCCAAACATTTTACCGTCAGCGACAACGGTATCGTGGTTGTTCCCAAAAACACCTCTCTGTAACGCAGAATTACATACACATAAACAAAGCCGGAAGCACAGGTATCATGCTTCCGGCTTTGTTTTTTTCAGGAAACGCTCTGATTTATCCTTCTTTATTCTTGCTCTCAATCAACTCCATAAACGGCTTGAACAGGTCAATCGGTATGGGGAAAATGGTGGTCGAGTTTTTCTCAGCCGCCACTTCCGTTAACGTCTGCAGATAGCGCAATTGCAGAGCCGTTGGATGCGACATAATTTCCGAAGCCTCGGCCAGCTTCGTTGAGGCTTGGAATTCACCTTCGGCATGGATGATCTTTGCCCGGCGTTCACGCTCGGCTTCGGCCTGTTTGGCCATGGCCCGTTTCATTTCATCGGGCAGGTCGATGTGCTTGATCTCCACATTGGTTACCTTGATTCCCCAGGGATCGGTCTGCTGGTCAAGAATCTCCTGTAGCTTCACGTTGATCTTTTCACGCTCGGCCAGCAGGTCGTCAAGATCGGCCTCACCGCAGATACTGCGCATGGTGGTCTGGGCCAGTTGCGAGGTTGCATAGAGAAAATTCTCAACCTCAACAATTGCCTTGTCCGGAGTCATAACCCGGAAATAGACAACAGCGTTCACCTTGACCGACACATTATCCTTGGTAATAATGTCCTGGGGCGGCACATCAAGGGTTACCAGCCGCAGGCTCACCTTCTGCATCTTTTCTATACCGGGAATCAGGATAATAAGCCCAGGACCCCGGGCACCCACCAGCCGGCCCAGCCGAAAGATAACACCGCGCTCATACTCGTTCAGAATCTTAATGGCGCTGAACAGCAGCATCGCAAGCGCGCCCAATGCAATTAAATAGCCCATACCTGTCTCCTTTTTGTAATGTTATTACAATATAGTATATAACAATGTCTGTTATTTTTCCTTAACCTTCAACACCATGCCTTCAATGCCGGTTACCCGAATTGCCGCCCCCTTGGGTATCTGCGCATCGCTGCACGCGTTCCAGTATTCGCCATGTACAAAGACTTTTCCAGCGGAAAAAACATCACTTTGGGCCACGCCTTCCATGCCCACAATGCCTTCGCTGCCGGTGGTCACCCGGCGCCGTTGCCCCTTCACAACCAGGGTGATCGCCAGGATGAATACGGCCGACACCAGGCACACCGTAGGCAGTATCACGGCAAGGGAGACCCGCATGTACGGCAGCGGCGAGTCGAACAGCATCAACGAACCCAGCGTCAGGGCGATTATGCCTCCTATGGTCAGCAGCCCGTAGCTCACCACTTTCAGCTCAATCACAAACAGCACCACTCCCAGCAATATCAGCAATACTCCGGCATAATTGGCCGACAGGGTCTGCATGGAGTAAAAGGCCAGAATCAGCGACATACCCCCGATAACCCCGGGGAAAATTGCACCCGGATTTGAAAACTCAAAATAGAGCCCGGCAAGTCCTGCCAGAAACAGGATGTACGCAATGTTGGGGTTGGCAAGGGCCTTCAGAATGTTCTCGCGCATGCCCATTTCCTTATAGGTAATCCGGGCCTCCTTGGTATCAAGCTTTACCACACCCCTGGCGGTTTCAACGTCCCGTCCGTGTATCTTTTCAATCAGCTCATCCAGGCTTTCCGCCGTCATATCGATTACATTTTTTTTTAGGGCCTCTTCCTCACTGATCGACACGCTCTCCCGCACCGCCTGGATGGCCCATTCCTTGTTGCGCTTGCGTTTTACCGCTATGCTTTCAATGTAGGCCGCCGCATCATTTTCAACCTTGGCCGCCATTTCTTCATCCATCTTACCGCCACCCAGCGCCACCGGGTGGGCGGCCCCGATGTTGGTGCCCGGGGCCATTGCCGCAACATGGGCAGCCAGGGTTATCAACGCTCCGGCAGAAGCCGCCCGTGCTCCGCCCGGGGCCACATACACCACAACCGGCACCTCTGCGGCCAGTATTTTCTTAATAATATCACGCATGGCAAGATCGAGCCCGCCGGGTGTGTCAATCTGAATGATTATGCAGGCGGCCTCGGCTTCTTCCGCCTCTTCAATGGACTTGATAAGGTATTCGGCCAGAACCGGCGTTATGGGATCATCCACGGGCACAACCACAATGTCCTTTGCCGATGCGTACGCTGCACACAAAAGCACCGAAACCAGCACTGCAAATGTCTTTACGTGTCGTCTCATATAATCACATCCTTTTCTATATAAATCATTCGTCACAATAAAATAGAAGAAGTGATGCCCTCGCAGCAAAAGACCGATGTTTAAGTCTATCGGATTCGGTGCGGTCGCATTCCTGATCGCAACGCCGGAGATGGATATGGTCCATCAGTCTCCTACTCCTTTCTTTAGCATGTATATCATACCTCACACAAGAAAATTGTACGCTTTCTTATAATCTGCTGCTGCTCTTTATAATCCTGTTTTCGTTCGTATCACGCTCCACAATACCCCCACTATAAAACAACGCTATCCTGATATAATGCATACATTTCTTCACAGAATTTACTTGACTTTTCTGAGCCGTTAGCATAAAGTGGTTAAATTAATTTGCGGTGGCGAGGTAGCTCAGTCGGTAGAGCAGGGGACTGAAAATCCCCGTGTCCACAGTTCGATTCTGTGCCTCGCCACTTTTTTTGTGCCTGCCCCTCCCCTCTTTGGTTATAACATAAGCATCAAGCCTGCACACGTCAACACCCCTGCTGACCATAGGTAATACGCACTAAATATCTCTATAAAAGCTTCATTTTCTACTTTCTAAAAGACTCAAAATGTTTTATGATACTCGCTGGCCTAAAACACGTATTCCCAACAGCTTATATCTAAAAGGATTGATACTACTATGCCCAATGTCGTTATAGTCGGCACCCAGTGGGGTGATGAAGGAAAAGGCAAGATTGTAGATATTCTGACACAGAGCGCCGATGTCATCGTGCGGTTCCAGGGCGGCCCCAACGCCGGTCACACGGTTGTTGTGGGCGAAAAACAGACCATTCTGCACCAGGTCCCCTCCGGCATTCTGCATGAAGGCAAACAGTGTATCGTGGGCAACGGTGTTGTTATTGATGTGGAAACCCTTATTAATGAAATCAATGAGGTAAAAGCCCAGGGCTATTTTACCGACGATGCCTCGCTGCTGATCAGCGAAAAAGCGCACCTCATCATGCCCTATCACAAGCGTATTGATCTGGGCCGGGAAAAGAAAAAAGGCAAAAACAAAATCGGCACCACCGGACGCGGTATCGGCCCGGCCTATGAGGACAAAGTGTGCCGCAACGGCCTGCGGTTCATCGATATTTTCAACGACGAGGTGTTCCGCACGAAGCTGGAAACCAACCTGGCCGAGAAAAACTTCTACCTCCGGAACTACCTCGATGACGAACCCTTTGAAGTAAACGAAATCTTCGACCTTTTCACCCGGTTGCGCGAAAAGGTCCGCCGGTACCTGGGCAACGCCGCAACGTTCCTGCACGACTCGCTGCAAAGCAGCAAAAAAGTGCTTTTCGAAGGCGCCCAGGGCACCATGCTCGACGTAGACCACGGCACCTACCCCTTTGTCACCTCGTCAAACACGGCGGCGGCCCAGGCATCACTCGGCTGCGGCATCGGGCCCAAACATCTTGATAATATCGTGGGTATCTCTAAGGCCTACACCACCCGGGTGGGAGCAGGCCCCTTCCCCACCGAACTTGAAGACGAAACCGGCACCTTTCTGCGCGACGTGGGCGGCGAATACGGCGCCACAACCGGCCGGCCCCGCCGCTGCGGCTGGTTCGACCTGGTAACGGTAAACCACGCCGTGCGCACCAACAGCATAACCCATCTCATCATCACCAAGCTGGACGTACTCAGCGGCCTGAAAACCATCAAGGCCTGCACCGGCTACCGCTGCCAGGGTGAAATCCTCACCGATTTCCCAACCGATTTCCAGGTACTTGAACAGTGCGAGCCGGTATATGAGGAACTGCCGGGCTGGGAAGAAGATGTGAGCAAAATCACCTCCTTCGATGAGCTTCCCGGCGCAGCCAAAGACTATATCAAATATCTTGAGGAGAAGACCGGCATCCCGGTCAGCATGGTTTCGGTGGGAACCCGCCGCGCCCAGATCATAACTCTCATAGATCCCTTTGAAAAATAGGAAAAAACACACCGGACAGACCAAAAAAAATTAAGATATCCGGTATTTTTCCGATTGTAATACGTACTTAAATTTGCTATCATTATCTGATTACTTCGGTGAGCCGCTAGCTCAGCTGGTAGTGCAACGGACTTTTAATCCGTAGGTCCGGGGTTCGAGCCCCCGGCGGCTCACCAAATAAAAATCCCAAAGGTATAAGCTTGATACCTTTGGGATTTTTACATTGAAGAATTCTCTGGGGCACTAAATCTGCTCAATGCTACATCCGGGGCCTGCCTTGCCGTAGTTTCAACGAAGGCAGGTGAGTTTATCCTGAACGCAGTGAAGTGAGCCCGCCTGTCTTGCCGAGGCTTCAGCGAAGGCAGATCGTGGCTCACCAAAAGAATCCAGAGCTAGGTTCATCCTGCCTCTGGATTTTTTCTTTTGTTTCACAGTTTTTAACTTTTTACCAACCCCAATAGCCCCCACTCGCCAACCTCTTCATAACTCCTCCTTCCGAATGATTAGTGTTTTTAAAAACTTTTGGCTATTACTCCCCGTGAATCATCCTCGGCATTGCCTTCGCTGGCCCATGACTGGTCACCGCCCCATGCACGTCAACTTCCTCCAGCTTGTACCAGTAGGTCTGCCGGTTCTGGACGTTAATGTCAATATACTCGTATTCTGCCCCTTCCGTGGGTGAGCCTTCTGCCGGGATCAAGGTGTCATTGATCTGGGTATAGTCGCCGTCCTCATTGTCGGTGCGGTAGAGGTTGAAACCTGCGTTGTCGATTTCGGAGGCAGTTGCCCAGTAGATGATTACTCGATTTGATTTTGGAGTAGCAGTAAAGGCTGACAAATCAATCAAAGTAGCGGCCCCGAAAAGGCTGATTGAATCTATGTAATCAGTACTGTTGTCATACAGACCATCCCCGTCCACATCGAGGATGATGTCATAGAGATTGTTATCGCCTACTGGAGGTGTCCAAAGGTAGTCGCAAAATGTGCCGTTGTCCGGAATATAAATTTGTTTGTGAGCTACACAGCTTGGTGATGAGTAAAGTTCCTGTATTTCAGATTCAGAAAGTGCACGATTATAAATTTGTAGTTCATCAATTTCACCCGTTAAATAGTCAAAGGGCCAAGAACTTTGCTTTTCGCCAATCTGAAGATCTTCATTAATTGCTAGCATCTGGGTTGTTTCAGGGAAGGTGCTATCTAGTGCTCCATCGATAAAGAAAACAACGTT
>JANQGV010000248.1 GCA_028282925.1 Thermodesulfobacteriota bacterium | reverse complement strand
ACCATCGCCCTTCCCAAGGCGCGCTGGTCAGGGCATTGGCCTTGGCATTGTAACGGCAGCCCAGGATACAGCAGCGACATTTGCGGCAGCGGTCGTGGTAGACACCGTACTCAAAATAAGGCTCGCGGTTGTAGCCGGTCTGGATCGGGCCCAACTGACCCCCGGCCGCTTCGTTGATGACTTTGGCATAGTGGCTCAACTCTTCAATGGGCCAGCGGTATACATGATAGCGCTCCTTGGTCAACTCAATGTAAGGAAGGAACTCCTCGTAGCTGAACGGCCACAGCTCGTAATCCCGGGGGGTCGATTCTTCCAGCACGCCGGCATACACCGTTGTTCCACCGCCTGCGCACTCACCCATATCGGTGCGCCAGTTGCGGCCCAGGTACTGCTCATGCCAGAAAAGGCCGTCGGAAATGGTTTTCAGGAACCCCTGGGAGTCGGCAAAGTGGCTGGATGAGCCGTAGGTTATGTCGAGATCTTTACCGGCCTCCAAAAAAACGACTTTGGCCCCGGCCTCGGCCAGTTCGCCGCCGACCGTGGCGCCTCCCGCTCCGGCCCCGATGATGACGACATCCGCATGCTCGGTCATTGTTTCAGCCCCTTCTTCAAGCGCACCGGAAACTGGAAGGAATCGGGGTAACCTTCGTTGGACAAACGGAAGGTACCCGCAGGGTCTTCCGGATCGTACCAGCCCATGGCCGTAAAAAGCGCAAGCTGTTCAGCATCGGTATTGTTCTCATAGGTGCCGATAATGGAGAGGGTAACAAGGCCGGTGAGCAGTTCTTTAAGCAGAGGCTGCATATCGTCGCGCTCCCGCACCCAGTCTTTAATTGCTTCAAGCCGCTGATCCTCCGTACCGGCAAGAAAGCGTTTACCGTACAGGCGCATTGCATGCCGGTTCAAAAAAAACACAACCGCCCTCTGCCCCAGTGCCCCCAGGGCGGCGGCCACAACATAATCGGCCTTATAGTCGGAGCCGGTGAAATCATCCTTGATGTCGGGATCGGCCGCCACCAGCACATCAACCGCAGCGGTTACTTCCGGAAGCGGTTCCGGGCCGTTGGGGTCGAGTGGATTGCCGATTTGCCAGCCCGAAACATTGAATGGAAGGTCCGCCGCATGCGCCCGCACCGATCCGGATACCAGCGTTGAGAAAAAGGTTGCCGCCGTTGAAATCAAAAATGTACGCCGGTTCATATCCATTCAGGCTCCTCCCCCACTGGTTGCATTATCAAGATCGATTACGCCGTTTATATGGGTACCATAGGGCAGTATGGCATTGGCACTGTTTACCGAGGTCGGATGGCAGCTATGGCAATCGGCATCGGCGTTGCCCTGGGGGTCGGTCAGGCGGTGGCAGGCCCCGCACTCCCCGGCCCGGCCGCCGGTTTCATACCAGCCGGGTTCCTTGTAGTCGCCCCCGGTTAAGGTTGCCCCGTGGCAGTAGACATTCGCGCAGGTCTTTCCGTCCCAGACCGGCACGGCGTTGCCGGCAACAGCCAGGTTGCTGAAAACCACCTCGGCTTGCCCGTCACCGTCGATATGGCCATCGGCCCAAGTAGAAAGCGGAACGGAATGACAGTTGGAACAGTTTACCTGGTGCGCGGGGACTGCATCGCGCCGCAGAGCGGCATGAGCCCCGGTTCCATTGATGCCCTCGGAGCATTTCCCTTTCAGGTTCTGGGGCGGTGATACGCCCAGGTCCCATCCGTGACAAGACGTACACCCCACCGCATACTCAACCGTGCCGTTCTGATGCATACCGGATTGAATGAACGCAAATGTTTTGTCCACCACTTGACCGTGGCAGCGAAAACAGCGATTATTCGGCGGATGGGTAGATTTGGTGGGAGGCGCGCCGTGACAGGCATCACACCCTTCGGGCACAGTGACAACCGCGTAGCCGCAGTCGTCCACCGTTGCATTATCCGTTGCACTGTGGAGCAGGCCGAAATCGGACATCAACAGGCACAGCGTCACAAAACAACTCACTACGATTAGTCTTGATATATACACAAGGAAGCCCCCGTCCTCTTGAGTAAATATACGTATACAATTGGTAATGCGCTGGGTAGTGTTGGAAAGTATAGAGCGGGTCGGCTGAGTAAGTCAATACTATTTTCATATAAAGTATCGACACTGAAGCCCGTGGTGCTACTGTTTGCGCGTGACGGAGAATCCCCTTCCACAGCGGGGGCAGGAGATATCAAGGGTGTTTGTATCTTTCCAGAGGGCGTGGCGGTCCTTGTCGGGCAAGCTGGTGATCATATTAAGTATTTTCTCATCGTTGCAACGGCATTCATAAAAAAGCAGCACTTCTTCCATGAGTTTCGCTTCTTCGTTGTCTGCAAGCTGATAGCAGCGCTCAATCAATTCTTCATCGCTCAATCCGTCGATAACCGACAGGTCTCCCTGGGGCAGCGGCCGCACCAGCGCACCTCTGCCGCTTTCTGATACGGCGATACGGAAAAGACTCTGCTCGGCCTCTTCAAAATACGTTTCCACAGCCTTGACCGGATCTCCGTCTTTCAGGGTGATATGGCTCTGGGTAAAAGGCGCTTTGGTTTTCTGTCGCTGCACAACACCCACATGTTTTTCAGGTTCACTTTCCAGCACACAGCCGCAGACCATACCCTCCGGCTCAACTGCACAAAAAAGCCCCAAAGGCGAGTCAGGAAGTGCAAGCGACCAGCCCCATGACTCACGGTCGGCAAGCGATACGGCCGCCAGACCGGCACCGGCCATCAGGCGGCCAAGAAGTGTTGTACCGTCTGCATCTGATTCGCTGATGGAATACCGGGCATTATATGCCATCCAGCCATTATAAATCTCAGCAGCTTCGCCGATAACGACGATAAGTCCCGGCTTTTCCCAGAGGTACCTATAATAGTGGGCCAGGCTCATTTTCTTGTCCATATACCACTCCAAATGATGAAGGAATTAGAATGGGGAAGTATAAAGACATGGTGTCAATGTGTCAAGAAAAACATAATTAAATATCCCTCGCAAAGCGGAGATCTAAAAATCATATTTTTCATGCAGCATTGATTACTAAAAGTAATTATCTTTGATTAGTTACGGGTTTTCTTATTCCCATTGCAACGCAGCCGAGTGCAGCGGTTTCAGGAGGAAACAAGGGGCGACATGTTTGAGCCCCGCCCTTCAGGGGCGAGTTTGTTGACCCGCCGACTGAAATCGTGCCGCGAGGGTATCCCGCCCGCTTTTGGCGGGACAAGTTGCAGGTCGCCTTTCTTTTACCCCCTTTTCTTTGGCGAGCAAAGAAAAGGGGGAGGCGCTTGCGTCTTACTAATAATTGCATATTAAAAGGGATACTACCCTTTTTATCTTATTGCACAACTTCGCACCACACACTACTTCTTAAAGCAGATACTCCATCTCTACTATTTTCTCTGAGTTTCCTGCATCTTCCGTATCCAAATCGGCGTTGTAAAATACCTGATCGCCGGGAAACTCGATATCAAGATCATGACAGGTGTCGATGCTCACAGTTGCACTGCTGAGGGCGCATTCAAGCACATGCCCCCCGGCAGTCCTGTCTTCAGTAATAAAGTGGAAATGGTACCCGGAGACGTTGACACCTCCCATATAGCTCGGCATGCGAAAGCCTACCAGGGTGCCCGTTACATCCTGAAATTCAAACTCGGTTTGCTGGGCCACAACATCGGCAAGTGGCGGATACGGTTTTTCCTGGGCCGGGACACTCCGGGCCTTGACGGAAGAAAATGTTCCGTCAACCCGTATGGCATAGGGTATGTTGTCCGTGGGGATCTGCTGGTCCAGGAATGCCTGAAGCGCTGCATAGTCTGTCGGCAATTCGACCTGGGCCGTTATATCGGCACTAAAAAACTTCAACAGTGCAAAGGGCGCTTTCTGGTCTTCCGCGACCGGTGTCGCGATCCCGTCGGTTTTGATCTGGTAGAAGGTTCCGTCAAGGCAGATCATCTCCCCGTCTATCGCGTTGAACGTGCCCAGCCCGAAATCCCCCTTACGCGACAACTCACCGAAGGTTTCCTTGCCGTCATACACCCCCACCAGCAAAGCGCCGATGGTTGAGAGTTGATACAGGCGGTCTCCCTGCTCAATCCGGCAGCCCCCCAGCACACCGAGCACAATCAGCACACAAATACATCCGTAGTTCACGCTTCGTTCAATTTCTCTTTTCATACCGATCCTTTCATACACGTTTACACAGCATCAGTGCGGAGTTCTTTCCTGTTGGGCGGCATCGCACACCTGCCGAACAGCCTCACTTGTTTTTTCAGCATCCTGCACGCAGACAGATCCTGCACTCGGGGACTGTACGGTGTGCATTCTTCATATTTTTTAGTATGTAATGGTATTTCCGTCAAGACGCCTGGGAATAAATACGCACATGCCTTGCTGTTTTAGAGCATTTCACACGTTTCTGTAGCCACCAAGTACTGCGAACACTGATGCGGTAAGGGCAGCAGCGGCGGTGCGAGCAGTTGATTTGATTACACACGTTCTTCATGTTCCAGCGAGTGGCAATTCTACCGCATCAGCGTTCGCAGAGCCATACGGAGGCTGCGATATTGTGTGAATTGCACTAACAGAACGGTGCCCTGCAGGATAAGCTCTTTACGCCGGGACAATTATGGGGTATATAAATAGGAAAAATGGCAATTTTTTGCATAACTTTGCATACATCTCAAAGCCCCTTTGAACAATGCAACTACTTGAATTACCCCATAAAAACTTGGCGGAGCTCCTGCAATACCTGAAAGCCGATCCGGTCTTTATGCGGCAGGTGACCCGCTGGGAAACCTTTCCGGCCGTTGAAGGCTCCTATGGTGATTTTCCCCCTGGCATTGAGCCCCGGCTGAAAACAGTTTTACAGGAGGCCGGTTTTAAGCAACTGTACACCCACCAGGAAGAGGCATACCGCAGGGTGCGTTCCGGCAACAATATTACGGTGGTCACCCCCACTGCATCGGGTAAAACCCTGTGCTACAACCTGCCTGTCCTGCAAACCGTACTTGAGAAACCGGAAAGCCGCGCACTCTACCTGTTCCCTACCAAAGCCCTTTCACAGGACCAGGTGGTTGAACTGCAAAACATTGTGGAGAAACTTGAAGCACCCATTAAAACATATACCTTTGACGGAGACACCCCGGCAAACGCCCGCAAAACCATCCGGACCTCCGGACATATTGTGGTAACCAACCCCGACATGCTGCACCAGGGCATTCTGCCGCACCATACCCGCTGGATCAAACTCTTTGAAAACCTGGAATATATCGTCATAGACGAAGTGCATCATTACCGGGGCGTTTTCGGCAGCCACTTGGCAAACGTACTAAGGAGACTGAAACGGGTCTGCGCTTTTTACGGGTCCAGCCCCCGCTTCATCTGCTGCTCTGCAACCATTGCCAATCCCCGGGAACTGGCGGAACATATCATCGAACAGCCGGTGCACCTCATCGACACAAACGGAGCCCCGCGGGCCGAAAAGCACTTTATTCTGTATAATCCGCCGGTGGTCAATCGCCAGTTGGGCATACGGCGTTCGGTGGTCAAGGAAGCCACCCGTATTGCGCAGCGTTTTTTAGGACAGAACATACAGACCATCCTCTTTGCCCGCAGCCGCGTAAATGTTGAGATTCTCACCACGTACCTGCGCGACAGACTGGAGAAACACAAGAAAAACTCCAGCGCGGTAGTGGGATACCGTGGCGGCTATTTACCTAATGAGCGGCGGAAAATCGAGAAGGGATTGAGAAGTGGTGACATACGTGGCGTTGTAAGCACCAATGCCCTCGAGCTGGGCATCGACATCGGCAGGCTGGATGCCTGCATTATGACCGGCTATGCCGGAACCATTGCCGGCACCTGGCAGCAGGCCGGACGGGCCGGAAGAAAATCCGGAGTATCGGTCGCCGTACTGGTGGCATCGAGCAGCCCCCTGGATCAGTACATCATTAACCATCCCGACTATTTTTTCGAACAGCCGCCCGAAAACGGCGTCATCAACCCGGACAACCTCGTCATCCTCATGAGTCACGTCAAATGCGCCGCCTTTGAGCTGCCCTTCGAAGACAATGAACGGTTCGGCATCGATGCCACCGGCGAACTCCTGGAATACCTGGAAGAACACGAGGTGATTCAGAAGCAGGACCACCGCTTTCACTGGACCAGCGAATCGTACCCGGCGGAAGAGGTCAGCCTGCGTAGCGCTACACCCGAAAATTTTGTTATCATCGACACCACCGAAAAAAACACCGTGATCGGAGAAATTGATCTCTATACCGCACCGCTGCTTATCCACGAAGAGGCCATCTACATGCACCAGAGCCGTCAGCACCATGTCGACAAGCTCGACTGGGATGGGCGCAAAGCCTATGTCCGCTCTGTTGATGTGGATTACTACACAGACGCTGAGGTAAAGACCGATATACAGGTACTGGATGTCTTCAACCGTACCCAATATGCTGAAAACGCATGTGCCCACGGTGAGATTTCGGTTACGGTCACCCCGACCATGTATAAAAAAATCAAGCTGCATACCCACGAAAACGTGGGATTCGGAAAAATCAGCCTGCCCGAACTTGAAATGCACACTACGTCTTACATGTGGCAGATCGGTTCGGCAGCCGAAACGGCTCTGCGCAATGACGGCTGTGACTTTGCCGCCGGAATGAAGGGACTGGAAAATGTTATGGGCATGGTTGCCCCGCTGTATGTTATGTGCGATCCCCAGGACATAAAGGCCGTAGCCATGCTGAAATCACCTTTTCACCGGACCGCAGCCCTGTATGTGTACGACAGTTACCCGGGTGGTGTCGGATTCAGTGAAAAACTGTACCACCTTCACGGGCGGCTGCTTGAAACCGCCTCCGAACTGATACGCAACTGTCCCTGCGACATGGGATGTCCATCTTGCGTGGGACCGGTGCTTGAAATCGGCGAAACGGGCAAAGCGAGCACGTTAATGATCCTGGAAACAGGCACAGCAATCACCCACAACACAGACACTACCAAACACTAGTCTATCGCAAACGTAGGCCATGGGAATTAAAGACAAACTTGCGCGCTTCGACAAAACGATGCCACGCCGGTCAGGGCAGAAAAAAAGCGAAAAACCCTCCATCGACCTTTCACACCTGCTGCCCGGCGCTGAAGCAGCCAATGCGGCAGGCACGATCTGGCGCAACCGCGTTGAGTACCCACTCGACCATTGCCACGGCCTTTTCCCTCTTAAAAACCTGATCAAGCAGACCTCCACCCTCCTGAAGTATGCTGCCAGGGACGCCGCACTCCCTGCAATAGACCTCGAAAGCCTGTTGTTCTTCGATACTGAAACAACCGGTCTCTCAGGGGGCGTGGGGACGGTTGCCTTTCTGCTCGGGGTCGGATTCTTTGAAAAAAGCCGCTTTGTGATCGAACAGTATTTCATGCGACAGTATGCCGAAGAGCCGGCCCTGCTGTATGCATTCATGACGTTGCTCAAAAAAACAGCGGGCGGCAAAGGGGCCCTTGTGAGCTTTAACGGCCGGGCGTTTGATATTCCGCTGGTAATAAACCGTTCGATCTTCCACCGAACCCGATTGCCCACCGACAGCCTTCCCCATATCGACCTGCTTTTCGGTGCCCGGCGGTTGTGGAAGAAGGTACTCCCTGATTGCAGCCTCGCTACGCTTGAGTCACGCCTCCTTAAGGTTAAACGAACCGGAGATATACCTTCGCATCTCATACCGGAGATATATTTCCGTTACCTCCGCTCCCGGGATCCTCGACCGCTGGTTCCGGTTTTTTATCACAACCAGGTCGATATCCTCAGCATGGTGACCCTGCTCATTCTGAAACTTACTGTCATGAACGCCGAACCGGACTCTATCAGCGTCCCCCTCGACCGTCTGGCTGTGGGCAGGCTGTACGAAGATATGGGGGAAGCAACAAAGGCACACCGTTGGTATAGCGAAATGCTCAATTCAAAACTCCCCGCCCCTGAACACAAACAGGCGCTCTTGAAAAGTGCGCTCATGCATAAAAGAGACCGACACTATCACCGCGCCTGCAAATTATGGAAAGAAGCGATCAATTTTAAGGGATTTGTTCTTGAACCCTATGAAGAACTGGCCAAGGCATATGAACATCATCTACATGACCTGCATGCGGCAAAGTACTATGTTGAAGCGGCCCTGACGAACATAACCAGCCTTGATCGCCTGTATCGTGATCCGGCATTCGGCAGGGCACGGGAGGACCTGCTTTGGCGCCTGCAGCGAATTGAACGTAAAATACAGGGGTAAACAACGGGACCCGACCGGGAATGCTTTCTTACAGCCGCAACGGTGAAAGATACCGCGCAGTGTAAAGAAAAGCTTGATTTCGGAGGTATGACTACTTTTTGTCGAAAAGCTCGGGATATATTGCGCGTGCACATTCCGGACACAGGCCGTGGGTAAATTGCGCGTCAGAGTGCTCACCGATATACTTTTCAATTTGCTGCCAGTACCCTTTGTCGTCACGGACTTTTTTACATTTCGCGCAAATAGGCAGCATACCGCTGAGTGTTTTGACTTCTTCCAGGGCTTTTTGCAAGTCCAGTATCAACTGTTCCTTTTCTTCCTCTATCTGCTTGCGCTTCAGCACATTATCGACGGTTGAAGGCAGCATGGTTAAATAATACCTGTCGGGGTCTTTTATAAGATAATCATAGGCCCCTTCCCGCATTGCTTCAACCGCTATTTGCTCACTGCCGCTGCCGGTAACAAAAACGACCGGGGTATCTCCGGCGGAGGACAGCAGCTCCAGACCGGTACCGTCCTGCAGGTTGTAATCCATGAGAACGACGTCATAGGAATCATCCTTCAGCTTTTCCAGGGCCTCGGTTTTGGATGCCGCCACGATAAGGTCATAAGGCAGTCTCTGTTTCACGATAAACCGTTCCACCGCCATTCTATCGATTTTATCATCATCGACCAGCAACACCTTAATCTGTCTGCTCTCCATCTCGGGCCTCCCAGGAAAGAAGGTTCGTGGTTGGCGAAACTGTTAAAACTCCCATTGCCGCTCTACCTCGGTCAGCTTGTCCAGGCTGAACGGCTTCAATATCAAACCGTCGGCCCCGCCGTCCAACAATGTTTGGATCATGGCCGACTTTTCTTCAGCCGTGCATATTACAGTGCGCATCTTCGGGTGCACCCGGCGCAACTCCCGGTAAATATCAAGTGGATTGTCCCCCGGCATATTCAGATCCAGCAAAGCAACATCAAGCACCTCTTTGTACTCTGTTACAAGATCCAATGCTGCTTTTCCGGTCTGGGCATACAGGGATTTGTGACCGGCCCTTTCCAGCATACGAGAGGTAAGCAACGCAAAGTCGACATTATCGTCGATGATCAGCACCGAATACGTTCCTTCACGTTTATCGGTCACAAGCCGTTTGGGAATTGTAAAGAAAAAATCACTTCCCCGCCCAACCTCCGAAACAACCCAGGCACGTCCGCCATAACGCTCGACGATCTTTTTCACAAGGGCCAGACCGATACCCGTAGAGTCGGTTTCGTCTTTAGGATGCAGCGTCTGAAACATTTTAAAAACACGCTCAAAGTGTTTTACATCAATCCCGATCCCGTTGTCCCGCACACAAAATTCCCATACATCGTCCCGTTCACTGCACGTAACCTCTATTTCTCCCTCCGGTCCTCCCAGATACTTCACCGCATTTTCAATCAGGTTCTGCAGAACCTGCTGAAGATGAATCCGGTCGTACAGCACTACCGGAAACAGATCACCTGCCGATATCGCTATGGAATCCGACGGATTGATAAACTCAATGACTTCCCTGACTATTTCTCCGCTTGATATCTGTTCTATTGCCGAACCCGTTTTGCCGATACGGGAATACTGTAAGACACCTTCGATAAGGGCGTGCATGTGTTTGGTCCGGTCCAGTAGGTCCGTAAGATAACGCTGCCCCTGGGCATCCAGCGCCTCTTCATAATCTTCGCCGAGCCAGGTTGCAATAGACTTTATTCCCCGCAGGGGGGCTTTCAGGTCGTGCGAAACGATATAGGCAAACTCTTCCAGTTCCTGATTGGTCTTTTCAAACTCTTCCAGCACCACCTTGAGTTGCCCTTCGGTCTGCTTGCGCTGAAACACCTCGAATTCCAGTTCCTCTTTGGCTGCGGCAAGGTCGGCATAGGTCTTCTTCAGTGTTTCTTCCGCCTGTTTGCGTTCGGTAATATCGGTGGTGATGATATAATACAGCCTGGTGGTGCTGTCTTTCTGTAAAGCCGAATACCGGTTATGGATACAGCGCCGGGTACCGTCTTTGCGTATAATCCAAAACTCAGCATCATACGGAACAACACTCCTCTCCTTGAACCGCTTAACAAGATCCCGGACCCGCTCCCGGTCTTCCGGCACGACTATCTCATGTTTGTTGAACTTCACCAGATCTTCACGGGGATACCCCGTGATCTCCATCAGACGATCATTTGTGTACACCAGTTCATCGTTTTCAATAATGGTTATCCCGCCCTGGATATTTTCGGCCATTGTGCGAAAACGTTCTTCGCTTGTTTTCAATGCCTGCTGGGCCTGTTCGAGCCGTGACAGCATCATATTAATCGTTGTTACCAACGTGCCGATTTCATCACTTCCGCCGCCTTCAAGGCGGGCGGCGACATCCCGCTGCGTGCCGATTGCTTCGACATCCTTGCTGAGATGAAAGAGTGGCCCCAGGACAAACCGCTGCAGGAGAAGCATCATAAACAGCATTAATGCAAGAACAACAAGCAATACAGAAATGATATTTAAAACGAGTGCCTGTTGGCCGTGTTTACCTATCGCTCTTGGTTCAACAACCTCAATTTCCAGGGCCGGCATGCCGTAGACATCATACATAAGCGCGTATCCGGCAATGGTATCCTTATCAAGCACTCTAACGACCGTAGCGGGCCGAACGGCTGAACTACCGTTTGCAGCATCAAACGCCCGCGGCCTGCCGGTATCATCAAAGCGGTAGACTCTTATGGTAAGCTGTGCTGTTTCCGACAGCCGCTTTACCAGAACCTGATCAAGTATGCGGCCCACAACAAGAGAACCCCTGACCGGCCCCTCCTTATTACTTCTCAAGACCGGCCGGGAGGCTATCAGCATCGGTCCTTCGGAAAGAAGCATAATGCCGGAATGGTTCAAAGCAGGACGTTTCATGTCAAAGAAATCGAGGATCGCTTCAGGCACTGCGTTAAACTGCCGTTTTTGCAGGTCAAACGCCTTACCTGTAAGAATGTTGCCCGATGAATCCAGGATGCACAAAAGAGAAAGCCGCTGGACTATGAAGGTATCGGAGGTAAGATTGGATTGAATAAAACCGTCGTAGGGTTGTGAGACAAAACGGTAGGTATCGTCCCACCACGCCCAGTCGGCTGCAAAAGTACTTACTGCATCAAGTTCCGCAAGCAGTGCCCCTCTGGCACGTTCGACATTTTTAACCGTGCTCTCTTTTTCCAGGGTTGAAAAATTCCTGGTAAGCGTGACCTGCAGCACCAGGCAAAGAACAGCAAACAGACTGGCAAAAACAATACTGAAAATAAGAAGAGTCTTTCCGCGTAGAGTCATATCCTCACGCATATGGAAAATTCAAACTTAGGTATTTTTCGGTCTATACCTTTGATATAGCATACATACTGTTATACTCTATAAAAAACAAGCTGTTTTTTATAAAAACATTCTTCCGACACCGAGATTTTTCTCCTGGCCGAAGGCCACCCTCGATCCTCACCTGCCGTTATATTAACACATGCTGTTGCATATTTTGATCAATACCGATACACTCTATGGTACCATCACAGGTAAGACACGATAATGGAATACTGCCGATGCGCATTTTTGCACTATCCGATATTCATGCAGATTATCCCGACAATCGGAGCTGGGTCGAAAATCTCTCGGCCGTAGAGTTTACCGCCGACACCCTTTTACTTGCCGGGGACATCAGCCATAATCAGGATTTTTTCAAAAAAACCCTGGCGAGCTTGCGTGAAAAGTTCGCCTTTGTCTTTTTTGTATCCGGCAACCACGATCTATGGCTCCGCAATACCGACTGTGAAAATTCCCTTGTACGGTTTCAGCAGCTTCTTACAACATGTGCCGCCCTTGATGTACGAACCGAACCGGCGCGGTTAAACGGAACCGGTTCCGGGGTCTGGATCGTTCCGCTCCAGGCCTGGTATGAAAAGCCGGAAGAGTCGACCCGCAGCCTTTTTGTACCAAAAAAAGGGGAAGATCCCACTTTGAAAATGTGGGTAGACAACAGATCGATTCGTTGGCCGGACTGCAGCAAAACCGGAACCATAGCCGACTTCTTTCTCAAAATGAATGATCATGCGGTAAACCGCACCTATGACGCTCCCGTAATATCATTCAGCCATTTCCTTCCTCGGAAAGAACTTATGTTCCCTTCGGAAAAAGAACTGCAGGCCTGGGGCCCGAATATAAAAGACCCTCAGCCGCGGTTCAATTTCAGCCGGGTAGCCGGCTGTACCAGCCTTGACGACCAGATTCGGCAACTCGGCTCAGATGTACATGTCTACGGGCACCAGCACCGCAACCGTCATCTCAATATCGACGGTGTGCAGTATGTATCGCACTGTCTGGGCTATCCCCGCGAACGCGACGAAGGCCGGATTCTGGGCGACACCTCCACCCCACGGCTCATATGGGATACCGGCACGTCCGCCGGAGCCGCTTTGTAGTGATCGCAGATATCCATGCAAATGAAGTAAAAAACCGGGCTCAAAGAGCCCGGTTTGGGGTTTCGGCCGAAGGCTGAAAAGCCGATGTCCACGAGAGTGGACAGTTTCCTTTTGCCTCCTTACGCAAAGCGCAAGGTTGCCGGCAAACAATGAAAATGCAGACTCGCCTGGAAAGAACAGTAATGAGAAATGTTACGGAGATGTGACTGCCTGCCGAATGTTTCATTCGCAGCACGTCGGCAGACGACGGCCGCTATTGTGCCAGCGCCATTCGTTCAGCAGAAGCGTTTTGAACGGTAAACTTTTTGAGAAACACCCTGATTTGCCGGGTCTGTTCCCGGGTGAGATCCTCAAATTGCACACCGCAGCGCCTGGTCATGAAGGTCCCCTTTAAATCATAATCGGATGTATCCGTAGGCACCGGAATATCATATAAGGCCTTACATTGAACCTCGGCCAGGTAAAAACGCTGTCCGTCGACAAAAATATCGACTTCACATAATTGATCCTTAACCTCCTCCCCCCTGCTCATATACTCAAAAGCCAGCCCCTGGATACTGATATTTTTGATGACACCGATTTTCGACAGACCCTGCCCCAAACCCACAAAACAATGGTCCTCTACCGGTACCCTGACATGTTTTCTTCTTTCTTTCACCATAATGTAGCCCCCGTTCATATCGTTCCCCGCCTCTCTAATGAATAAATTGCCCCTTGTTATGAGTACGTGACGCACGTTAATTATTCACACAAACAAAGCATGAGTCATGCCAGTTGTGCCGTGAAGGCAACTCAAATAAAACAAAAAACAAATCCAATACCTTATACAGGGACTTTTTGAATCGTTCTGTATGCAATTGCGGCTTTGCACTGTACTGCTCTTTCAAATCTGCACATTTTTTGCAAATCTGCACAAAAAACCGATTCTGAACGCAGTTGTGCCATACAGCCAATCTCTCAGGTTGATTGCCGGAAACGGTTTTTGAGGAAAAAAGTGGTGTGCTGGAGCACTTTATAAAATTATATAGCCCCAATATCGCACTCGCTTGGTAGGAGCACCTTTAGGTGCGATTGATTAATCTGTTGATTTTACAGACTTTATCGCGGCAGAAGGCCGCTCCTGCCCGGCTATACTATTGTGTGAAGTGCTCTAGGAGTGATATTCCTGCAGAAGAAGATCCAGTTGCTTTTTTTGTTTTTTTTCAAGGGCCAAAAACTGCAACCCGCAGCGCCGCTTAATGAGCGATTTGGGCAAGCTCTTCCAAACAGGCCCGTCATGGGCCGGAACATCATAGACTATCCTGCAACGCAGGCCGGAAAGATACAGACTGTTTTCATCCAGGATGGTCGCTGTTTCGTCATTACAAGAGGCCGAATTTACACCATATGATACATATTCAAAGGAAATGCCCTCAGCATGGATGTCCTTCAAGCTGCCGACCCGGGTCAAACCGCCACCCAGGCTCACGTATACATTGTCTGTAACCGCTAGCCGCTGTTCTTTACGCTGTTCGCTTTTCATAGATCAACCATTAGTTGTCAAAATAGTTTGCTTAAACAAGTAAAAATTCCGCTTATGAGATAGTTAGAATATCGGACAAAAAACTCCGTTCTTTAACTGAAATAACAACTATTTTTAGCAGCACCGGCATTGTGAAAAAAATTAGTATTATGCCGTGCCTGTGAAATATGTTATTTTTTTAGTATGTTCCCGCTTCGTGACACAACACCCTGCCGCACAAAACCGGTGGTCAATAACACAATTATTGCTGTAAACATACTGGTCTACCTGATCCAGCTTGGACAGGGAGCAGAGCTTGACCGCTTTTTTTATATATACGGATTAGTCCCGGCCCGGTATTCAATCCCCGATATAGCCCGACACTTCTCTTCCATTGAACAGCTCTTTTCGCTCCTGTCGTTTATGTTTCTGCATGGTGGTCTTTTTCACCTTGTGGGCAACATGTGGATGCTCTATATTTTCGGCGACAACATTGAGGACAAACTGGGACCGATTCGGTACCTGCTGTTTTATATTCTGTGCGGCATGGCCTCCGGGCTTTCCCACCTCGTTCTGCACCTGGACGCCAATGTCCCGGTCATAGGCGCCAGCGGTGCCATAGCCGGGGTCATGGGGGCCTATTTCATTCTGTATCCGAACGCACGCATTTTAACCCTGATCCCGATAATCATCATTCCTTATTTTATCGAAGTTCCGGCCTTTATATTCCTGGGATTCTGGTTTGTCATGCAGTTTTTGAATGCTTCGTTCAGCGGGGGAGCTGCCGGCGGGGTTGCATGGTGGGCACACATCGGCGGGTTTATTTTCGGTATTAT
>JANQGV010000176.1 GCA_028282925.1 Thermodesulfobacteriota bacterium | reverse complement strand
GGGGCGAGTTTGTTGACCCGCCGACTGAAAGCGTGCCGCGAGGGCAATCCCGACATCGGTCGGGATCAAGTTGCAGGGCGCCCTTTCTTTTCCCCCTTTTCTTTGGGGCGAACAAAGAAAAGGGGTGGAAGACGCGTAGCGTCTTATAAAAATATCTTTTCCGGTTCTACCGCCAGAGACGGTGGGTTTATTTAAAATATATAATCTGCATAAATGAATTGCATATGAATACTAACCGAACATTTTTCCTGGAAAGTCTCGGCTGCGCCAAGAACCTGGTCGACAGTGAAGTAATGCTTGGCTGCCTGCTGAATGAGGGCTACGAGCTTGTAAGCGCTGTTGAAGAGGCCGCAATAATAATCGTCAACACCTGTTCATTTATAGAGGACGCCACCCGGGAATCGCTGGATACGATACTGGAGTTTGCCGAACTGAAACAGACCGGCGCCTGCACCCATCTGGTGGTGTGCGGGTGTCTTCCCCAGCGCTATAAAGACGAGCTGCTGCAGGAGCTTCCCGAGGTCGATCTGTTCCTGGGGGCCGGGGGGTTTCAAAACATCGCCGCCCATCTGCAGGCCCTCGCCGACAATACTGTTTCGAAACGGCTGGTGGCCGACCGGCCCGCGTTCCTGCTCACGGACAAAACCCCACGCATGCTGTCTGTGCCGGGCGGCAGCGCCTATATAAAAATTGCCGAAGGCTGCTCGCACCATTGCACCTACTGCACCATTCCGTCCATCAAGGGCCCGTACCGCCGGCGCTCAAGCGCCTCAATCGTAAAAGAGGCCCGGCAGCTTTCGGCCGACGGCATCGGCGAGATAAACCTGGTTGCCCAGGACACCACCCGCTATGAGGGTCTGGACGGGCTGCTGAAAAAACTTGTCGCTATAAAAGACCTTACCTGGGTGCGCCTGCTGTACTGCCACCCCCGGCACCTGACCCCGGACATCATCCGCCTCATGGCCGGTGAGGAAAAGCTGTGCCGCTATATCGACATTCCCCTGCAGCATATTGCCGACCCGGTGCTGAAAAAAATGGGGCGCCGCATCACCCGCAAAAAAACCGAAGCCCTGATCAGCTCAATCCGCCGCATCTGCCCGGATATCGCCCTGCGCACAACCTTTATCGTGGGGTTTCCCGGCGAAACCGAGCGGGACTTTGAAGCGCTGTTGTCCTTTGCCGAAGATACAGGGTTTGACCACCTGGGGGCCTTTCAGTATCGCGACGAGGAGGGGACTCCGGCCTCCAGGCTGCCGGACAAAATTCCGGAGAAGGTTAAAAAGGAGCGCTACAATCTGCTCATGCGCGGGCAGGCCGACATTTCCCGCAAAAAGAACAGCCGCTTTAAGGGCCGCGAAATACAGGTGCTGGTAGAGGGCATTTCAGCCAACGAGCACTACAACCTCCAGGCCCGCACCGAATTTCAAGCCCCGGAGATCGACGGGGTGGTGTATCTGAAGGAGCCGGTGACCATCGGGTCGTTCCAGCGGGTAAAAATCACCAGAACCCTTACCTATGACCTGGTGGGGCGGGTTCTGGAAGATAGTACAGAATAAGAAAGGTGTCCCCGCAAAGGATCTTACAACAGTCTCATCAAAATGCTTCATTTTTTTTAATGAGTTTTTCGGAATATCCCCATGACGGGAGGCTGGTGGAAAATGTTCAGATACAAGGCGCGCGAAGCTCTTTGGAATGAGGCGTACGTGTTTGTACGCCGCAGTGACGAAGGGCAAGCGCAACGCCGTAGATGGGCGTTTTCCATCAGCCTCTTAGTTTCGCAGACTTGTCACAGGCGCAGGCAGCCTCCCCCCCCGCTTCATAAAATCGGCGGCAGAGTAGCGGTTGACCTCCATCACCGGCACGGTTCCCAAAAGGCCTCCGAACCTGATCTGGTCGCCGGCCTTTTTTCCCGGCACCGGCAGCATGCGAACGGCGGTGGTCTTGTTGTTGATAATGCCGATTGCCAGCTCATCGGCGATGATGGCGTTGATGGTTGCATCGGGCACATCGCCGGGTATGGCAAACATGTCCAACCCCACAGAGCAGACCGCGGTCAGGGCTTCAAGCTTGTCGAGACTCAGCGCCCCTTTATTCACCGCCTCGATCATCCCGGCATCCTCGCTGACCGGAATAAAGGTTCCGCTCAGCCCGCCCACATTGCCGCTTGCCATGGCACCGCCTTTTTTAACCGCATCCATGAGCAGGGCCACCGCCAGGGTGGAGCCGTGGGCGCCCACGTGCTCGATCCCGAAGGCTTCCAGCACGTTTGCAACCGAATCGCCGGTTGCGGTGGTTGAGGCAAGTGATATATCCACAATGCCGAAGGGTATCTTCAGGTCGGCCGCAAGCTCCCGGCCTACGAGCTCTCCGGCCCGGGTTATTTTAAAGACCGTGCGCTTGATAATCTCGGACAGCTCGGTAAGGTCACACTCGCGGTTTTCCTCAACCACGCTTTTTACAACCCCGGGCCCGCTGATGCCCACGTTCAGGGTTATGTCGGGCTCGCCCACCCCGTGAAAGGCACCGGCCATAAAGGGGTTGTCTTCGGGGGCGTTTACAAAAACCACAAACTTGGCGCATCCTATGGCGTTTTTACTTTTCTTCGCGGCATCTTTCAGCATACCGCCCAGCAGGTTCACCGCATCCAGATTGAGCCCCGAAACGGTGGAGCCGACATTCAGAAAAGAGCACACCCGCCCGGTCTGCGACAGCACCTCCGGCAGCGCGGCTATCAGGGTTTTGTCTGCCTTTGTCATGCCTTTCTGCACCAGGGCTCCGAATCCCCCCACGAAATCGATCCCCGCATCGGCCGCCGCTTTGTCCAGGGTTTTGGCCATTTGCAGGAACTTGCTTTTGGTGCAGTGGCTTTCCATGATCAGGCTGATGGGGGTCACGGCAATGCGCTTGTTGACAATGGGTATGCCGTATTTGACCTCCAGTTTCCGGGCATGCTCGATGAGCCTGACCGCGTGGGTGTTGACCTTCTGGTACACCTTGCGCTTGAAAGCGCTGAAATCCGAATCGATGCAGTCCTTCAGGTTGACCCCCAGGGTGGTGGTCCGGATATCAAGATTATGATAAAGGATCATCTGCGCTGTTTCAAAAACTTCTTCAACCGTGATCGTCATAACTAAATCCTGTGCATTTTATTAAAGATTTTTTCATGCTGCAGTTGGATGCGCAATTGCATGTTCTGACCGATTTTTTCAAGCTCTGTCGCTATCTTATCCATGGCAATGTCGGCTGTTTTAATATCCACCAGCATGGTCATGACAAAAAAACCGCCCATAATTCGCTGGCTGATATCCTCGATGTTTATGTCGTGCTTGTAAAGCAAGTTGGAAACCTTGGCCACAATACCTTTCTTGTCTTTCCCGATAACCGTAATAAAAAGCAGTTCTTTGTTCATATGGTATCTCCTGGATAGCATTCATGCGGACAGGGCGGCTCCTGTTGCCGAACCTTCCGCTGCCTGAAGGTTTTTCACTGAATAGCAGGTGGAGGTTATCTTACACGTACTTAACGCTTCAGTTCAACTCCTTTATTATCAAAACCGAGCATTAGCGAATACACCATTTTCCAGCCAGTCCTTTGTCGACACTCGTGCCCTCATAATGACAAAATATAACCCTCTATTACCGAAAATACCGCATTATAATTGACAATCTTCCATTGTCCTTCTATAATAAAATACTTTAATTTATTATATACTTACATCAATTTTAAGGTCCCGGCTTATACGTAGACCGAAAAAACAACTCTTCTTGTTACAAAAAGGAGCAAAACCGTGAACAGCAAAAACCGTATTGTGGTAATAGCGCTCGCCTGCCTGTGCTTTTTCGCACCGGCGGCGCAGGCACAGGAAGTCGGCAGTCTCGGAGATAATTTTAACGGACTGGTCCTGACTCCCGGACATTCTCAAACCATTATGTTTGAGCTTGACAATATTATTTTCAACAACAACGAAGCCTTTCATGCTGCCCTGTTCCTCACCCTGGGTGAAGGCCGTGTTACGGTGCGCGTGGGCCCGGCCTCATCGGTGGGCGATTTTGCCGGCATGGTCTTTTCGGTGGTCGGCCTCATCGGCCTGCAGCCGGTGATCGACTACGGCTATAACGCCGAAAGCATCAGCGTGAGCGTTGATGTTCCCGCCTTTTCGGTCGGGATTCTTTTTACCGGTGTTATTGTTGGCATCGGCAGCCCGGATTTTCCGGTTGTCATGAGCATGGTTGTTTCACACTTATAAAAAATGACCATGGTACGGCATGCAACAATCTGGGGGATTGGGGTGTCGGCGCTGCTGCACACGCTTCTGTTTCTGATTCCGGTTGCCCTGCCGGTGAAAGCGGTTCCGACAAAAATAGCGTTCTACATGCTGCCGCCCGACAAACCGGCACCCGAAGTAAAAAAACAGATTATCCCTCCAAAGCCCAAACCCCGGCCCAAAAAAAAGCGGGTGGTTAAGCCCGTTGTTAAGAATGCCATTGTGCCGGAGGAACAGATCGTGCAGAAACCGCCGGAAGAGGTGGAGGTGGAGCCGGAACCAGAAGAAGCACCCCCGGCCGAATCGGCTGTTGCAGAGCCCGTCGGGCCGGTGAGAACTGTTTTCGGTGAAGCCGACGCACCGCAGTTTCTGCACCGGGTGATGCCCCGGTATCCTTCAATAGCGCGGCGGCGCGGCAAGGAAGGCTATGTTATGCTACGGCTTACCATCGATGCCCAGGGACAGTTGCAGCATGTGGAGGTTATCGAGGCCACCACCCGGGCCTTTGCCGATGCCGCGGTCAAGGCGGCCAGGAAATCCAGGTTTCTGCCGGCCAAAAAAAACGGACGACCCCTGCTGGTGCAGGCTGATTTGCCCATTCATTTCAGGTTAAGGAGATAACCGTGATAGACTTGTTTGTAAAAGGCGGGCCGCTGATGTACCCGCTGCTGCTGTGCTCAATTGTGGGCACGGCAATTATCATCGCCAAGTTCCTGCAATATAAATCCGTGCTGCAGGTTGTGGAGCGGCCCGTTGCCGACCTGCAAAAAAACAACCCCGCGTTTGTACAGCCTGTTTTCGAGGCCCATGCAAGCGGCTGCGACGATAAGGAACTGGCAGTGATCGGCACGCGGCAAATCCGGGAGCTTGAAAAGGGCTTGAGCTGGCTGGCCCTCATCACCACCATTGCCCCGCTGCTGGGATTGAGCGGTACCGTTATCGGCATGATCAAGGCCTTTCTGGTTATTGAAAAAAGCCAGAGCGTGGCTCCGTCCGTACTTGCGGGAGGCATCTGGGTGGCCCTGCTGACCACCGTGGCCGGGCTTATGGTGGCCATCCTGGTGCACATCGGGCACCATTACCTTGAAAAGCAGGCCGATGAAATCGCCTTTGTGCTCAAGGAAATAATAATGTCAATCACCAAAACCGAGTCTGCGGATGGAAATTGAACGCCGGAAATACACAAAAGCCTATATCAGCATCGCTCCCATGATTGACGTGGTGTTCCTGCTGCTGCTGTTTTTTATGCTCACGTCCAATCTCATCCGGGAACCGGCCATAAAAATACAGCTTCCCGAAGCCGACAGCGCCCAGGCCACCCACAAAGAGCATCTGACCATTACCGTTACCGAAGACAAGGAAGTCTTTCTTGAAGACAAGCCGGTTGATATCAACGAGCTTGAAGATGTGCTGCGCAGCTACGGCGCCCATCAACTCCTGAAACCTGTTCATATTAAAACAGACCGTAAAACGCATGTCGGTCGCCTTATCCGGGTGGTGGATGCCGTCAAGCTGGCCGGTATTAAGAGTTTTAACATCATTACCAAGCAGGGTAGAAAACAAAAACGATGAAAAAAATCCGGTATTCTTTACTCCTACTCCTGTTGATACACATAATCGGGCCGAACAGCGCCGGGGCCGCCGCACAGGATGCTTATTCCGGGGTATACACACTTGATGAAATCGTGGTTTCGGCCCCGGCTGACGGCGTTGAAGCGGTTGCGACCGTCCGGGAGGTGACCGCTGAAGACATCGAGCAAAAAGGCGCCCGCAGCCTGGATGAAGCCCTTGAGATGGTTCCCGGCATCAACATTCGTACCGGCGGTCAGGGGGTCCCGCGCATCGATATCCGGGGCTTTCGGACCCGGCACATTCTGATGCTGCTGGACGGAATTCCCATCAACTCAACCTACGACGGCATGTTCGACCCATCCATAATCCCGGTTGAAAACATTGAGCGTATCAAAGTCACCTACAGCAACAGCTCGGTGCTGTACGGCCAGGGCGGACTGGGCGGCGTTATCAACATCGTTACCAAGCGCGGAACCGAAGGTTTGCACGGCACGGTCAATCATGAGTTCGGCGAACATCTCAGCTACAACGGTCGCTACAGCCTGTCTGGTTCCCATAAAGCCTTCGATTTTTTCCTGAGCGGCAGCCTCTATAAAACCGACGGGTACGAACTGTCCGACGATTTCCACGCTACTTCCGAAGAAAACGGCGGCCTGCGGGAAAACACCGACAAAACCCGCCGCAACCTCTTTGCAAAACTCGGCTTCAGTCCCAACGACCGCTGGCTGTTCGGCCTGACCGTTAATTATCTCGAAGGCGAGTTCGGGCGTCCGCCCAACACCATCAACGACAAATCCAACCCGTTTGCCAAAACCGTGAAGTACGAACGGGTTGACGATTACGACGGCGTATCGCTGCAACTGTCGGCCAACTACGATGCTCCCGGCCCCTGGGAGTTCAGATCGTGGCTGTATTTCAACCAGCTCGACGAGCGCGCCAGCCGCTACGACGATAAAGACTACCGCTCCATTAAGGACACCTCCGTTAAAAAAGCCTATCACCGCAGCACCGATACCCGCACCACCGGCCTCAACCTCCAGGCCCGCTACGATCTTGAAAACTACGGCCTGCTGTCATTTGCCCTGGGCGGTGAAAAAAGCCGCTGGGAAGAGGAAGGCAAAATCCGCGACAGATTTATTTCCATCGGCGGTGTTGAGCCCGGGGACAGCGGCGGGGGCGGAACCGGAGGAGGTGGCGGGGGCGGCGGGGGCGGCGGCTCCACCAAAACCTACTACATGCGGTCATACGATAAGGATCGTGACATAAAAATTTTTTCCGCCGCTACTGAATACGAGTTTTACCCGCTGCCGGACCTGAATGTCGTATTGGGGTACAGCCATTTCTGGCTTAAAAAAGATTCCGGCGACGATGAAGACGACTGGAGCTTTCTGGTGGGCCTCAACTACGACCTCTTTGATACCACCCAACTCCATGGAGCCGTATCCCGCAAAGTCCGCTTTCCCACCATCAGCCAGTTGTATGACGAGGACAAAGGAAACCCCTCCCTTGAAACCGAACGGTCGTACAATTTCGAATTAGGGTTCAAACAGAAACTGCCCCTGCGCACGCAGCTGAATGTGTCCGGTTTTGTTAATGATGTTGAAGATTATATCCAGAAAGACGACTACACCGAGGTGAACGAAAACCGCGACCGGTACCGCTACCGCGGAATTGAGGTGACCCTGGAAACGCGGCCCTGGAAAACCCTGTATCTCAAGCTGGGCTATACCTATCTTGACACCGACGATATGTCTACCGACACCGAATACGATCAGATTCAGTACAACCCGCGCGACAAGCTGACCCTTGAAGCGCGCTACACCTTTTCATTCGGCCTGAATGTCTATGCCTCGATGAGACACATCAACCGCCAGTATTACTATTCAAAAAAATCGCCGCGTCAGAAGCGCAAGCTCAACGAGTTTACCCTGTTCAACTTCAAACTGACCCAGGATGTGTACCGCGACAAAGTGCATGTCTACGTGGGCGCCGACAACGTTTTCGACAAGAACTATGAGACCAGCTTCGGCCTGCCCCGGGAAGGGCGCTTTGTGTACAGCGGGGTGAAGCTGAAGTTTTAACGCGTTATAACCTGATGACAAAACAAAAGGGCTTGTTTCTTAAGTTGAAACAAGCCCTTTTGTATATGTTCTACCTGATAGTCTCTTGGTATATCCACGTAACGAGAGACTGGTGGAGAATATTTAGATACAAGGCGCGTGAAACCCTGAGGAGTGAGGCGTACTTGTTTGTACGCTGCAGCGACGAAGGGTGAGCGCAACACCGTAGATGAATGTTCTCCGACAGTCTCCTCAGTCTTTTTCGATATCTCCGGTACTGTCGATAATAAACTCCATATCATCATCGCCGTCAAGGGTAAAGGTGTCTGAGGTGTCCGTATCGCTGCCGCCCTTTTCGTCTATGGTGATATAGTAGTCCCCGGCCTCCAGGTCTCTGAATTTATCGCAGCGATCCCCGGAAATATCCAGAATGGAATCTATCTCAAAAGAATCCACTACGCTGTCGTCGCTTGCATCATACAGGGTTACCGTATAATCATCATCGTCATTGTTGCAGACCTCTACTTCACTGTCCGCCTTGGGGCCCGGGTCTACATCATCACACCCGCTCACAACAAAACAAAAACAGGCCAGCACCGCAATCAGTAGTGTAACAACATCTTTCTGCTTGTTCCGCATCCTTCATACCTCCTTTGTAAAAAACGTGTTTCAGTTGTAATCTGAGGTTTCCGCGAAGTTACTCCCAGACCTCTTCAAACCCTTCTTCTTCCAGGCCGACATCATCACCGAAAACATCTATGGTTGTAAACCCCAGCACAAAATCGATGAGCTCTCCCGGGTTTACTCCCAGGCGCAGGGAAATACCCAGGGCCGCCACCGCTTCAACCTGCATATAATACGCCGGATTTGTATACCCGGAATCCAGCCGGTGGATAAAGGGTATGGCCGAAAGCGAGCTGTCTGTTTCCGTGCCGGCAAAAAAGTTTTTATTGCGCGGCAACTCGCAGCCCATAAAATACTCGCCCCCGAACAGCACCCCCTGGATATCCATTGAATGACCCCAGGCAGCATCTGTTTCTTCAACTGCACCGGCATTACTGTCTGATGATACCAGCTCGCCGCCCCGCAGACCGCCTTTTGTTGCCTCAAAAAGCAGCCCTGCCTGCAGAGAGCTCACCCGGGCCTTTGCGCCCCAGCCCAGTCCGGCACCGATGGTAATAATATCCGCCGCGTCTCTCCCCCGGTTAACGAGATAGGACGTACAGCCCGAAAAAAGCACTCCTGCGCACAACACCAGCAACACTGGCGGTAAAAGCCGCGTAATTAGACGTTGTTTTTTCATGGCAGCCCCCTGTACACGTTCTGATTCCTTACTTTTTCCGCGGATTATAGCTCTCTCCATTATATAAATCAAACAATATAAATGTATCTTTTTTTAGTAAGCTGCCTGTTTTATTAAAAAATACTGCACCGAGTATTTTTCTTTGTGAACAAACTCCATAATAAAACAGACGGGAAACACTCCTTTGTGTTAAACTGATTTGTGCCGATACGGCAACGCTGTACATCACAACCGCAAAAGGAGAACAAGATGGAAGAACATCAGGTAATAATTGTTGGGGCCGGACCCTCCGGGGCCGCCTGCGCAAAAGCCCTTAAAGAACATGCTATTGACGCTCTGGTTATTGAAAAGGAGGAACTGCCCCGCCCGAAGATCTGTTCCGGCGTGCTTTTCGGCCAGACTCAGGTGCTTCTGGAAAAGTATTTCGGCACACTCCCCCCCGGCGCGGTCTATTGCGAGCCCCGGACAATAAACGCTTCATCCATACACGAGTGGGATAAAGAAAAGGGTTTTCTTGAGTATGTGTGGGAAATACCAAAAGGCGGTGATTCGTTCCCCCGGGAATATTACAATATCTGGCGCAGCCGTTTCGATCAGTGGCTGCTGGAGGCATCCGGGGCCACATACCGGGAAAGCTGCATAATGCAAAACTATTCTTCTGCGGACGATGCAATCAAGCTTCAGGTATTGCGGAAAGACATGACGCGCATAGAAAAAGCGAGCAAAGAAAGCGCCGGGCAGGAGTTGTGCTGCACATATCTTGTGGGCGCGGACGGGGGCAATTCCCGCGTGCGAAACCTGCTTGATACCTCGTGGGCCGAGGCTTCCCAGGTTGTTATTTATCAGACCTATAATCGTTTCTCGGACCCCGGCACCCTGCAGGGCGGGCACTGGACCGTTTTTTTCGACCGGGATATCGGCGATATCCTCTGCTGCGTGCACCGCAAGGACGATTTCCTGACCCTGTGCGTCGGCGGCTTTAAAGAGCGCAACCTGAAAAACAGCATGGATCTTTTTAAAGGCTTTTTATCGGAGCAATTCAAGGTTGTGTTCTCCGAAGAGGAGCGGGTAGAGGGGTGTGTTATGCGGATGGCGCCTCCCAATCTCGGCAGCGGCAACGTGCTGCTCGCCGGTGAAGCCGCCGGTCTCATCTATCTCAACGGCGAAGGCATCAGCGCTGCAATCGACTCGGGTTACCGGGCAGGTACGGCCATTGCCCGTGCAATTAAAGAGGGCGCCGACGCAGCCCATCTGTATAAAGAATCAATGACCGATATTCTTGAGCATTGCAGCGCCTGCACGCAACAGATGCGTTTTCTGGTCGGGCAGTAACAAATGCCTGAAAACAGACCCGTTGCCCGCGGCAAATCTGCCTTCGTTATAGGAGCGATATCTTTCGGGCACCTCTGCCACGACATATATTCAAGCTTTCTGGCCCCAATACTGCCCCTGCTGATCGAAAGGCTGACCCTTACCTATACCTCGGCCGGTCTGGTCTCGGTGCTGATGCGCCTGCCGTCTCTGCTCAGCCCCCTTGTAGGTGCCCTGGCAGGCAGAATCAACCTGAAGAATATGGTTATTATCAGCCCGGCAGCAACGGCAACGGCCATGTGCCTGATGGGCTCCTCTCCGGGTTACACAACCCTTGCCCTGCTGGCCGTTGCCGCCGGAATCAGCTCCGCCTGCTTCCATGTGCCGGCCCCGGTGATTTTACGAAAGCTTGCGTCCGGCCGGGTCGGCGCCGCCATGAGCGCGTTCCAGATCGGCGGTGAGCTGTCGCGCACCCTGGGTCCGATCATTGTGCTGGGGGCTGTTTCGCTGTGGACCCTGGAGGGCCTGTACCGCCTGATACCCTTTGGTTTCCTGGTTTCTTTTCTCCTGCACCGAGCGCTTCGCGATGTGCCCTCCAGCAGGAAACGCCGGGACCGGCCTGAAATCGGCGGCTCCATTGTTTCGACCGTTTCCCGGCACAGGATGCTTTTTGCCTGCATTGCCGGAATCCTTATGAGCAAAGGCTTTTCAGCATCGGTTATCGGGGCCTATCTGCCCACATACCTGACGGCAAAGGGTGAAAGCCTGTGGTATGCAGGGGGTGCGCTGTCGCTGGTGCAGGCCTTTGCCATCCTGGGGGTCTTCATAACCGGCCCCCTGTCCGACAAAATCGGCTGTGAAAAAATGCTGCTTCTTTTAACCCTTCTCACGCCCGTTATTATGGCCCTGATTCAAAAGAGTGCTGTTGAGTTTCCGGCAATTGCCAATGGGATCTACATGACCTGTAACTTTACCCTCGGCTCGCTGGTTGTTCTTCTGGCCGGAGGCATTGCCGATACCTCTGGAATGGTTCAAACATTTAAGTATTGCGCGGCCTGCTCTTTTGCCGGTCTTCCCTTTGCCCTGCTGCTGAAAAAGCAACTGGCAGGGAAAGCCGCAATTGATTAAATAAGAAGTAAAGCCCCCGGCGGGTCTTTACCTCATTACTTTTCAAAATGGAGAACTGAATTGTGGAAACAATGGGCAATGGATACTGTTTCGTATGTGGTCGAAAAAATGATGTCGGCTTAAAGATTGATTTTAAAATGGACAAAGGAAAACAGTGTGCAACCTGCCAAACCGTTCTGTCCGGTGACTATCGTGGCTGGACCGGTTTTGTGCATGGCGGCATTCTGGCATCCCTGCTTGACGGGGCAATGGTGTATGCCTGCAAAACCATAGACCTTGCCTGTATGACGGCTGAGCTGAACATCAAATATAAAAAGCCCGTGCCCCTGAATACCGTAATAAACATAATCGCCCGGGTAAAAAAAACGGTTCAGAGACTTTCGTATACCGTTGTCTATACCGAAGCCCTCTTGGAAATAGAAGGCAAACCCGCATGCAGAGCAGAGGCCAAAATGTTTGCTGAAAGCAAAACCGTCAGCTTTGAACAGGTTTAAAAACAGCCTACATGTAAAAAACCTTCTTTCAAGACCCGGCACAAAACCCTTGACACAGCCTCTTTTTAATATGCTGAAATAACTTTTAAATATTTCATAGCCGAATTCCTGAAAAGGACATACTCTTTTTTCAAAAAGAGTCCTTCCTGCTCTTGAAAAATTCAAACAATTGTTTTAAACTTATGATTGAAACATGTATTAAACTATTATTAAGAAACATGAAGATGAAAAACACAGCCAGCGACAATCTGAAAACCAGGGAAAAGATTCTATCGGCTGCCGTGGATGTTTTTGTAAAGCACGGTTTCAACAATACCACTATTCGGGAAATCTGCCAGGAGGCCGGGGTGAATGTTGCCGCGGTCAATTATCATTTCGGCGGCAAGGACAACCTGTATGTGGCGGTGTGCAAACACGTTCTGGGTCTTTCCGGCAATGTAGAGCTGCGGGGTTTTGACATAGACCAAACCGCCCCGCCCGAGGAGCAGCTGCGCCTGTTTATCAGGTCGCTGCTGTTTGCCATCCTCGACCACAAAAAACCAAGTCATGAGGGACGCATCATGGCCTGGGAAATGGTACACCCAACCGGTTCCCTTGATACTATTATCAAAGACATGATCCGGCCGCGCCATGAGCAACTCTGCGCCATTGTCGGCGCTCTGCTGGGGCCCGGCGCTGATGTGCCCCTGATAAAATCAACCGTTTTCAGCATTGTGGGCCAGTGCATTCACTACCGGCACGGCCGCCCGGTTATAACCCAGCTACATCCGAAACAAAAATACGATCCCGATGCAATTGAAAAGCTTGCCGAACATATAACCCGGTTTTCCCTGGGCGGCATCAAGGCCCTGGCCCGGGAAATCGAAGAATAAGGACCGCCATGAAACGTAAAATATTTTACCTGCTTCCCTTTATCATTCTGGCCGTCGGCTTCGGCGTGATGCAACTGCTGTCCGGCCAGAAAGAACCGCCGGAAAAGAAAAAACCCGAGCCGACAGTAAAAATAGTTGAAACCAGCACCGTAGAACTGACCGATGTATCGGCTGAAATCATTGCCCACGGCCGCCTGATCTCCTCCCGGCCCGTGGTGCTCAACAGCGAAGTGGCCGGAACCCTCGAGCGCGGCAACCTGCCGTTTCGGCCGGGCCAGGCGTTCAACAAGGGCGACCTGCTGGTAAAGGTGGACACGCGCCAGATAACCCTTGATATCAACACCGCCAAAAGCGATCTGCTCACGGCCCTGGCCCGGGTGCTGCCCGAGATCAAGGTGGATTTTCCCGATGAGTATACCGTTTGGGAGAATTATTTCAACAACTGTGATTTTGAAAAACCCCTGCCTGTACTGCCCCGGGCCGCCAACCAGAAAATAAAACTCTACCTGTCGCGCTTCAATGTCTATAAAATCTACTATACTATCCGCGACCTGGAAATTCTATACGAAAAACATTTTTTCTTCGCGCCCTTTCGGGGTTCGATTATAGAAGCCGACCTGCGGGTGGGTTCCAACGTGCGCAACGGCACCCGGCTGGGTAAAATTATAAGCTTGGAGAGCCTGGAAGCCGAAATGCAGGTGTCGGCCGAAGACATTCAGTGGATCGACGAGAATCGGCCCGTAATCCTGACCTCTTCGGAAATTCTGGGGTCCTGGACCGGTCGCATCCGCCGCATCGGTAAAACCATCGACACCCGGACCCAGACCGTGCAGGTGTATATCGCCGTAGATGCCACCGACGACACGGTTCTGTACGACGGGGTTTTCCTGAAGGCGGTCATCCCGGGGCGTATAATTCCCCGCGCCATTGTTGTGCCCAACAAGGCTCTGTATGAACAGAAATATGTCTACATCCTGGAAGAGGGACGCCTTGCCTCCCGCTTTGTAACCATCGCCCGCCGCAACGCCGATCAGGCAATCATCAACGGCGGACTGGAAGAGGGCGACCAACTGGTTACCAGCATGCTCCAGGGCGTGGCAACCGGCATGCTGGCCCGCTCCAAAAACGAAGCCGTGGGCGGAGACGAGTTATGAAAAAAGTTCTGTCCTTTTTCGTTCGCTATCCGGTTTGTACCAATGTGCTGATGATCAGCATCATGGGCTTCGGGCTCCTGAGCTGGAGCAATATGAAGTACTCCTTCTTTCCCATCATCCCGCCGGATATCATCATTATCGAAGTTGAGTTCCGGGGCGGTGCGCCGGAAGAGGTGGAAGAGGGCGTAGTGCTGAAAATTGAAGAAAACATCCAGGGCATCGAGGGCATTGAGCGCGTCACTTCGGTTTCGAGCGAGAACTTCGGCCGGGTAACCGTTGAGGTCATGAAGGGTGCCGATTCCGACAAGGTACTTCAGGACGTCAAGAACGCCGTCGACCGCATCAGCTCCTTTCCCCGGAACAGTGAAAAGCCGGTTATCTATGAGCGCAAGTACCGCGACGATGTGCTTTTCCTGGTGATGATCGGCGAAACCGACCTGTTCAACCTGAAAGAGGTTGCCGAAGGCATGCGGGACGACCTGCTTGCCCTGCCGGAAATTTCCCAGGTAGATATGTACGGCCTGCCGCGCCTGGAGTTTTCCGTTGAAGTGAGCGAGGCCATGCTGCGCCGCTACCTGCTGACCTTTGATGAGATAGCCGCGGCCGTGGCCGCAACCAACATCAACATCTCCGGCGGTACCGTTCAGACCCGGGAGGAGGAAATCCTGATCCGGACCTGGGGCCGGAAATACTATGCCAGGGAGCTGCAGGGCATTGTGGTGCGCGGCAACCCGGATGGTACCGTCATACGGCTGGGCGATATCGCCACGGTAAGGGAAAAGTGGGAAGAGATACCCGACAAGGTCTATTACAACGGTCGCAATGCCGTAAAAATAAAAGTAGAAAAGACGGCCGACGAAGACATCCTGGCCATTGAAAGAACCGTAAAAGAACACATTGCCGACTTCAACGAAAAGCATGAGGGCGTAGAAGTCTACGTGCTGGACGACCGCACCGTGCCCCTCAAGCAGCGTATGGCCTTGCTCTCCCGCAACGGCCTGATCGGCCTCATGCTGGTGCTGGGCCTGCTGGGCTTTTTCCTGAACCTGCGCCTGTCGTTCTGGGTGGCGGTGGGACTGCCGTTTTCCTTTGCGGGAATGTTTATCGTTATCATGATGGTGGGCATAACCATTAATGTTATTTCCCTCTTCGGCATGATCCTGGTGGTTGGTATCCTGGTTGATGACGCCATTGTGGTGGGCGAAAACATCTATTCCCATTACGAGCGCGGCAAGCCGGCCCTGTGTGCCGCCATCGACGGCACAACGGAAATGCTGGCCCCGGTGTTTACCTCGGTGCTCACAACCATCATTGCCTTTCTGCCGTTTTTCTTCCTGGGCGGCTTTCTGGGCAAATTCATCTGGAACATGGCCCTGGTGGTTATTTCAGCCCTGGTGTTTTCCCTGGTCGAGGCCTTTTTTATTCTGCCGTCGCATCTGGCCCATTCCAAGGGGCTGCGCCCCCACAAAAAAGATTCGACCATTCGCACCAATATTGAAAAAGCCATATCGTTTCTGACCTATCGCATGTATGCACCTGTTTTGCGGGCCGCCCTGCGCCACAAGTGGATAACCGTCATCGCCCCGGCCGCGTTTGTCATGATGACCGTGGGGCTGCTGCGCGGGGGGTTTATCGGGGCCAGCTTTTTCCCGTTTATCGATCTCGACATCCTGCCGGTCAACCTCTCCCTTGTTGCCGGACGGCAGGAGCAGGATACCGACCGCATTCTGCAGCAGATTGAAAAAGCCTGCTGGGAAGTCAACAAAGAAATAAAGGCCGAACGGCCCGACGGAAAAGATGTGATTAAAGGCATTATGCGCGAAATAGGCAAAAACAACCTCGGCGAATCCGGCAGCCACACCGGCAAGTTGCTGGTCATGTTGCTGAGCGGCGAAGAACGCCAGATGGACAGCTTTCTGATAGCCAACCGTATCCGCGACAAAGTAGGGCCGATTCCCGAAGCCCAAAAGATCACCTATGGAAATTTCAGTATGTTCGGCAAGCCCATTTCCGTCAGCCTGCTGGGAAACAGTCTGAAGGAGCTGCGCCGCGCCCGCGACCTGCTGGTGGAAGAGTTGAAAAACTTCAATGAGCTTGAAGACGTAACTGATACCGACGAGGAAGGCCGCCGCGAGTTGTCCATAACCCTCAAGCCCCGGGCCAATGCCCTGGGCCTGAAACTTCAGGATGTG
>JANQGV010000081.1 GCA_028282925.1 Thermodesulfobacteriota bacterium | reverse complement strand
GGGCAACCCAGGGATGGCTAGCGGAGGCATGGGTGATGTGTTGACCGGCATTATTGCGGGTTTGATTGCCCAAGGCCTGGATCCGCTGCCTGCGGCGCAGCTTGCCGTGTATGTACATGGCTGCATAGCTGATGACGTTGCCGCGCAGCAGGGGCAGGTCGGCATGCGTGCAACGGACCTTATGGCCGGAATCCCCCGGACCTTGCAGCGGATTGCCGTCTGCAGATAAACAACAATGTTATGTGCAAGATCATGTTTTGCTGGAAACAATGATTATGGATTTCACTTTTGTTTCTCAAAGTCACAATGAAACGATTCAGATGGGAAAGGTGCTGGGCGGCGTTTTGCAGCCCGGCTGCGTGATAGGACTCGAGGGAGATCTGGGAGCCGGTAAAACCTGTTTTATCAAGGGGTTGGCCCACGGATGTACCGGGGTGCCGGAGAGTGACGTGACCAGTCCCACCTTCGCCATTATGCATGAATACGTAGGGGCAGTACCGTTTTACCACTTCGACGCCTATCGCCTTGCCGGTCCGGATGATCTGGAGACCATTGGGTTTGATGAGTACCTGGAAGGGGACGGCGTTGCGGTTATTGAATGGGCGGACAGAATCAGGGATGCGCTGCCCGGGGAATATCTTTCAATTGTGGTTGAAGCATGCGATGAGGAGCAACGATCCTTTACCTGTACCGCCAAGGGAAGCCGTTATGTTGACATTATGCGGCAGTTTCAGCACGCACTCGAAGGAACAGTCTGATGGATACCGTCTATCTCTATGATGCAACGTTGCGGGAAGGCAATCAGGCCGAGGACATCGCCTTTTCGCTGGAAGACAAACTGCGGATAACCGCCAAGCTTGATGAGCTGGGTGTCCACTTTGTTGAAGGCGGCTGGCCTACATCCAATCCGAAAGATTTTCAATATTTTAAGGAAATCGCCGCCTATGATCTGAAACATACCACGGTTGTTGCTTTCGGCAGTACCGCCAAGCCCGGCGTGCCGGTCGAGCAGGACCGGAACCTGCAAGACCTGGTGCAGGCCGGGACAAAGGCGGTTACTATCTTTGGAAAATCATGGGATCTGCATGTGACGGATGTGCTCGGCATTTCGCTGGAGGAGAACCTGGCCCTGATTGAATCCTCGGTCGGGTATCTGAAGAAATACGTCGAAAAAGTCTTTTTTGACGCCGAGCACTTTTTGGACGGGTACAAGGCCAATCCCGCCTATGCGGTGCAGGTGCTGCAGCACGCTGTTGCAGGCGGAGCCGATTGGCTGGTGCTGTGCGATACAAACGGTGGATCGCTGCCTTCCGAAGTCAGCGCTATTGTCACAGCCGTTAAACAGGAGTTTTCCGTTCCGCTGGGTATTCATGCCCACAATGACAGCGAGGTTGCCGTGGCCAATACCCTGGCCGCCGTAGAGTGTGGATGCACCCAGGTGCAGTGTACCGTCAACGGCTACGGTGAGCGGTGCGGCAATGCCAACCTCTGCTCGGTTATTCCTAATTTGAAACTCAAAGAGGCGATTCCGTGTATCACCGACGATCAACTCAGGAAGGTTTCAGAGGTGTCCCGTTTTGTAAGCGAACTTGCCAATATGATACAGAACAAACACCAGCCGTTTGTGGGAAGCAGCGCTTTTGCTCACAAGGCCGGTGTGCATGTGAGCGCGGTTAAGAAGAGTCCGGTATCGTATGAACATATCCCTCCCGAATCCATCGGGAACACCCAGCGGATACTGCTTTCAGACCAGGCCGGAAAGGCCAACATCCTGCAGAAAGCTCGAGAGTTCAAGCTGGACATCGCCAGTCACGATCCCCTGGTGCAGGAAATCCTTACTGATCTGAAGGAACGGGAACGCGAGGGATTTCAGTTCGAAGGCGCCGAGGCCTCATTTGAATTGCGGATGCGCAGAGCTCTGGGCGTGAGAAAACGTTTTTTTGATCTGGTGGGATTCAGGGTTATTATCGAGAAAAAGGAGGAGGGGGAGACACTGTCCGAGGCCACGATTATGGTAAAAGTGGGCGGCAACATCGAACATACCGCCGCCATGGGAAACGGCCCGGTCAATGCCCTGGATAATGCCCTGAGAAAGGCCCTGGAAAAATTTTTTCCGGCACTGCGGAAAGTTGCACTGATCGACTACAAAGTGCGGGTGCTGGCCAGCGGTGAAGGTACCGGAACCCGGGTGCGGGTACTGATTGAAACCGGCGACAGCGTTGATACCTGGGGAACGGTGGGTGTGTCTGAAAATATTATCGAAGCAAGCTGGCAGGCCATGACCGACAGCATTACCTACAAGTTGCTGAAAGACAACCTGCCGAACGATACCGAAAAAAATGAGGGTGTACAATAACCGCCAGCTTGTGGTACTATTACTGCTTATACCGATAGTACTGCTTTTTGCCCTTTTGCGATTTATTCCGGCAGACAGCCTGCAGGGGGCAGCCGTCAGCAAGCGGCTGCCGGTAGTCTATGAGCTTCGGGGGGCCGTTAAACAGCAGGGGTTGTACTGTTTCAAAAGCCTCCGGACAATCGGAGAGTTGATTGATGCCTGTGGTGGACTCAAGCCGGGGTACCGGTGTCGCGTTGATGCCGAAAAAACCGTTGCCAATGCAAGTAGAGTAATTTTCGGCGAACATGGTCCGCAGATTGAGCCGGTTGCAGCCCGAACACGGTTCGCATTCTTTTTGCCGCTTTCCGTCAACAGGGCATCCGCAGAGGAGCTTGAGTTGATACCCGGAATCGGCAGTCGGACCGCCCGGGCCATCGTTGCATACCGGGAATCACGTGGAGAAATTCGTTCGCTTGAGGAACTGCTGCGGGTAAAGGGAATAGGTCCAAAACGGCTACGGGCTTTGCAACCGTTGCTCTGCGTAGAGTGACCGGTTGTGCCTAGCGGTAGTATCTATCAATAGGTGTTTAAAAAGAGGTAACAGTATTTACTTATAAGGGGAAGGAACATGGCAGCGAAAAAGACAATGAGTTCAAAAGAGATACTGCAATCAGACGCGCTGTTTTCTTTTTGGGAGAGACTTCAGGCGTATTTGGAAGAAAATGCCCGTCAACTTATGGCAATCGGGCTTGTCATCGTCGTGCTTGCAGCAGGAATCGGTTTCTGGAAAGTGAGCCAGTCCCGTACGGAAAAGGAGGCATTGAACCTGTATTATGATGCAATGAAGC
>JANQGV010000076.1 GCA_028282925.1 Thermodesulfobacteriota bacterium | reverse complement strand
CCGGTTATTTTTGGATATGGCCGCTGCAGGCCGTCTGTCCGCCGCTGCCTGGCCTCTGTAATCAGGTCCTGCCAGATGGCCTTATTATGGCCGCGCCATTTGAAAAAGCCCCAGTACGAACGCCCCAGCCCCGGGGCTATGTCGGCATACATGCGTGCGGCCTCGATCAGCAGGGTTCCCGACCCGCACATGGGATCAATCAGTATACTCTGCTCCGAAACATCCCGCGACCATCCACTATGGATCAGAATAGCCGCCGCCAGCGTTTCCTTCAGCGGCGCTTCCCCGCCGCGGTCCCGGTATCCGCGCTGATGCAGGCTTTCGCCGGAAAGATCAAGGCAAATCCGTGCCTGATCACCATCAAGCAGCACGTGTATGCGCACATGGGGCTGTTTTACCTCAACCGAAGGCCGCCGAAAAAACTTCTCTCGAAACTGGTCCACAACAGCATCTTTGGCCCGCTGCACGGCATACCGTGAATGCGCAATCGGAGATTCACGTTTTGTACAGTCGATTGCAATGGTACCGCTTACCCCCACATGGGTATTCCAGTCCACCTGCTGCACGCCTGCATACAATGCATCGGTATCCGGCGCAGGACACTCATACAGCACCAGCAGTATTCTGGTGGCAAACCGCGACCATAGGCAAGCCTTGTACGCCGTCTTCAGCGACCCGCTGAAATGCACCTGCCCCTTCGTGCTCTCGGATACAGCACCACCCAACTCCTGCAGCTCACCGGCGGTCAGTTGTTCAAGGCCGCCGGCACAGGTAGCAATCAGTTTCAGGGGTTTTCGTTTCATGGATAACCGCTTTGTGTACAAAAAGTTTTGTGTACGTTCTGCCGGCCAAGGTTCTTCAAGCAGATACGCACCGTAACTGTACAGTATAAATTAAAGATCGGCGGGTGTCAATTTGAACAAAAGGGCGGGTATCACACCGTGGCGCTGGTCAATGAAAGGCCGAAACAGATGTAAACGCTCTACACTGTGGGGATGCATTAATTATTTCTGTTCATACATTTTCTTCACCATTTCGTACTGCTGTTTCTCTCTCATCATTTTCCGGTACAGTTCCTGCTCCCTGGCGGACGGTGTTTTCCGGCCGCTTTTTATGCGAAAATATTTTTCCTTTTCATAGGCTTTCTTTAACGCCCCATACCGCTGCCGAAGCTGCCGCCACCCCTCATGGGATAGAGACGTGGATGCTTCTGTGCCGGTCGGTGCTGTGGTCGTTAAACGTTTTCGGCGCAAAGATTCCTGGTAGGCATGTTTGGCTTTCTGCATATTCTTCTCAAGTGCAATCTCGCGCTCCGTCGGTGCCAGGCTGCCGGATTTTTTCCTCCGGTATTTTTCGGCCTGATATTCCCGGCGCAACGTCTCATAACGCTCTCGAAGCCGTTTCTTTGTTTCCTGCCGGGACATTCCCCGGGCTGCAGTACCCGAAGACTGCGCAACCAGATAAGGATCGTTGTCCAGCGGCCATTCTGAGGCACCGGCTACGGACGGCCCAAATGCTCCCGACCAGACAATCACCGCAAACATACAGAAAAAAAGTGTTCTCTGCATATGCATGTTCTCCCTGCAGATGCACCAGGAAACAGATGCCCTTATCCCAGTGAAAGACATACCGGACAATGGTCCGACCCCATAACATCGGAAAGGATTGAGGCCGACCGGACCCGTTTTTCAAGGGACGCACTGACAAAAATATAATCAAGCCGCCATCCCACATTCCTGTCCCGGGCCCGGGTTTTGTAGTCCCACCAGGTATACTGCTGAGGGTCCGGGCAGAACATCCTGAAGCTGTCCCGGTAGCCATGATCCAGCAGACGGTCGATCCAGGCCCGCTCTTCAGGCAAAAACCCCGACACTGTTTCGTTTTCCTTTGGCCGTGCCAGGTCTATCTCCTGGTGGGCGGTATTCACATCACCGCATATGATGATATGTTTGTTGCGCTTCTTTTCCTGCTCGGCATGATCGAGCAAAGCATCGTAAAATGCCAGTTTATAGCGCAAACGCTCAGGAGATGCCTTGCCGTTGGGAAAATAAATGGTATACAGCGTAAATGCATCGTACGATGCAATTAAGGTACGGCCCTCATCATCAAATTCCGGTATGCCCAGGCCGTGCCCAACACTGCGGGGCTCTATCTTCGTATAAAGCGCAACCCCGCTGTAGCCCTTCTTAGTTGCCGATGAAAAATACGACCGGTATCCGTCAACCTCAAGCAGGGCGGGCGGTAGCTGATCCGGGTGGGCTTTTGTTTCCTGCAGGCACAGCAGCTCCGGCTGCTGTTTATGCACCCAGTCCAGAAATCCCTTTTTATGTACGGCCCGCAGACCGTTCACGTTCCATGAAATAAGTTCTATTGTACTCATATCCTCTCCGCTCCTTCTTCGCATGTTACATCCTCAGCACCACGGTTCAGTTTCTCCAGTGGGCATATAAAAAAAGATATCTCAATTCCCTCGGTCCTGCAATTAAAAAAACATCATGAAAACCGTTGATATTCCTTTGTATTCAATGTAAAATGGTCTCCTTTTAAAACGATACGTATCCACCCATGAAATACTCGACTCTCGGCAATTCAGATATCAAGACATCCCTCCTGGGGTATGGGGCCTGGGCGCTCGGTAAAAAAGGCTGGCCTGGTGTCGATGCCCGATCGGCCCGTGAGACCCTTGCACAGTGCCTTGATCTTGGCATCAATTTCTTCGACACCGCTCCGATCTACGGCTTCGGGCGTTCCGAGGAAATTCTGGGTGAAACCCTGTCGCACGTTCGCAGCCGGGTCGTCATAGCCACAAAATGCGGACTTGTCTGGAATGAACGGGGCACGGTCCGGCACGACCTTTCACGCGACGCCGTCCTGCGCGATTGCGAACAAAGCCTTAAACGCCTGAAAACCGACTACATCGACCTCTACCAGATCCACTGGCCCGACAAGCGCACCCCCATTGAGGAAACCATGGGAACACTGTGCGATCTCCGCAAGCAGGGACATATCCGGCATATCGGCGTCAGCAATTATTCCATTGAACTGTTGCAAGAGGCCTGCAGTCATGCCGATATTGTATCGAGCCAAAACCTGTACAATATGCTCCAGCGCGACGCAGAGCAGGACCTGCTCCCCTATTGTCTCGAAAACAACATCGGGTTCATCTGCTACAGTCCCCTGGCCCAGGGCATCCTGGGCGGTAAAATCCCGCCGGGATTCAAGCCCGGCAGGCACGATATCAGACGCTTTAACAGCCTGTTCCGCAGCAGCACCCGGCTGCAGGCAAGCATCTCATTTGCGCAGGATCTGGGTAAGGCACCGGCTGCAACGGCCCTGCGGTTTCTGGCCGAAACCCCCGGTGTTTCATCAATACTGGTCGGCATGACCCGAAAAGAACACCTGCTTGCAAACATTGAAGCACTATCTATAGAGTAAACACAAAATACTGTGCTACATGTATTATATATTTGACTTACAAGCAGGCAACAATTATTGGATAGTGAAACTCGTATATAGAATGAATTAATTATTTTACACCTTCGTTGCGGTGCGGCTTTTTTAGACCCATTGCAGCGCAGCCGAGTGCAGCGATTTCAGACGGATACAAGGGGTAACATGTCTGAGACCCGGCTTGCCGGGGCGAGTTTGTTACCCCGCCGGATGAAATCGTGCCGCGAGGGAATCCCGCCTTGGCGGGACAAGTTGCAGGGCGCCTTTTCTTTTGCCTACTTTTCTTTGGAGCGAGCAAAGAAAAGTAGGGAGACGAACTCTTATTTTATTTTAGAGTCACAACATCGGCTTACTCCTTATATATTCAAATAAAAACCCATATTGCTAGCATTACTATGTTACAGTATCCAAACATCGACCCCGCCCTCATCCGCATCGGCACCTTTGAACTGCGCTGGTACGGACTCATGTATGTCATGGGATTTCTTCTGAGCTTTTTCCTCATCCCACGGCTCTTTAAATACCGAGATGTCGGCTTAAAGAAAGAGCAATGGGAAAACCTGATGTTCTATATTATCCTCGGCCTTATGCTCGGCGCCCGGCTGGGCTATGTGCTATTCTACGATCTCCCTTTTTATGTGAACAACCCGGGGTCCATCCTTTCGTTCTGGCAGGGAGGCATGTCATTCCACGGTGGTGCCATAGGGCTGCTCATAGCCGGGTATTGCTGCTGCCGAGCGTACCGTATCAGATTCTTCAGCATGGCCGACGTCTGCGCCCCCATAGCCGCTATAGGCCTCGGGCTGGGACGGCTTGGTAATTTTATCAATGCCGAACTGTACGGCAGGGTTACCAGCCTGCCCTGGGGCATGGTTTTTCCCGGCAGCGACGGGCAGCCGCGCCATCCGTCCCAACTGTATGAAGCTTTTCTGGAAGGATTTCTACTCTGCGCGATTCTCTACATACTGCTGCGCACGACAAAGCGGAGCGGCCTTATTTTCTGGAGTTTTATAGGCCTGTACGGTGTGTTCCGTTTTTTAATTGAATTCGTACGCGAGCCGGACAGTCAACTGGGGTTTGTTCTGGGGCCGTTTACCATGGGCCAGGTCTTGTGCATGATAATGATCATTGCGGGAGTGCTTGGCATTGCTGTGCCGGCACTGCGCCGCAAGCTTTCGGAAAACCCATAGCAGAAGTCTCTCCTCTGCGGCAGGAAAACCCGTTTTTCATCCAGCCGCATTAATGAAAGCGGATATTGATATTTGTATTGATATCGCCGGAATCAATTTTAGCCTTCACATACCGCTTGAGCCATACCTTGATTACATCGCGGGTATAGGGTATCAACAGCACAAATCCGACCGCATCGGTGAGCAGCCCGGGGGTTATCAGCAGCGCCCCGGATACAAGGATCAGGAGTCCGTTAAAAAGTTCATCAGCAGGAAAGGTCCCCTTCTGCAAATGTGCCTGGATGCGGAACAGACACTGAATACCCGCCGCACGAACCATCATTGCCCCTATGACACCGGTAATAATAATGAGAAGGATTGTGTCGAGCATGCCGATCATGGTACCGATTTTGATCAGCAGCATCAATTCGACAAAGGGAATAATGGTAAAAAGAAGAAACAATTTGAAAAACATAGGTTGCACCTTACAGCATAAATATAGTGATCAAATGTCGGTTGTCAATGCGGAGCCGTAATAAAAATACCGTTTCATACAAAACTGAATTATAATTCAAACAGTTGCGTTCTTCCGGCACTACCGGCCAAAGGATATATTGTCCTTCAAGAACTCAAACAACTCCTCTTTTGTGGGAGGGCAGCACTGCATCCATGCCGCGGCGTCATTGCAGGGTTCGGCACACTGTCCCACATACAACGCTTTTTCACTTTCGGGCTCCGGGGCTTCACGGCCGGAAACAATACTGAAAGGCTCATCCGGCTGAAGGCCCTGCTGCTCCATGCGGCGTAAGGCCCCAAAAAGGGGAATCAGGCAACCGCTGCACGCTCCTTTGGCCAATAGGCGGATCCTTGGGAATACCCGCCGGAGATACTCTTCCGGCTGCTCAAAGTTCATCTGCAGATCTTTCAGATCGTCACCGACAATGTTGATTGCCGCCAATTCCATCTCGCCCAGCCCGGCGGCGTGCCCCAGGTGTATGGTCTGCACACTACGGTAATCGATGCCCATCAATGAACTCGTGACTGTATCGACGGCCACAATATCGGTTCCCGCCAGAACAAAGCGCGAATTTCGATGCACCGGGGCCGTACAGTCGACGATATTCAGACTGGGGCGAATCATCCGGTTGAGTGCGGTTACCGAGCCGTGGATACGCTGCTCACCACAGTAGTGGAACGAAGGTTTGTCGTTGCGCCGGATAAACCCTTTCAGGTTTTTCATGGCATTGGAGACCGTGGTCAGGTAGTGGGTTTTGGGTACCGGAACATTAACGATATGGTCCCAGGTAAAGGCATGCTCACTGAGATAAAACGTTGCCGGGGTGGCCGGGGAATAATCCTGAAACAGTCGCATAGGGCCTTCGTCGAACAAAATCCAGTCAATGTCCTGGCGCTCGGCAACTTCAGTCATACCGGTTGCCGTAAAACACTGTCTCAATGACGATTGCGGCTGAAAATAGCTGGGGCCTTCACCGATTGCGATTTTCGCAGCCCCCCGGCTGCGCAGCCACACAATCAGGGCCTCCACCAGGGCCGGATTGGTCGTCTGTCCCGAAGTATAGTCCTGAGGCTCCACTAGATTCGGCTTTATGAGCGCCGATGTGCCTGCAAAATCCAGTTGCTCTTCAAACGGTTGAAGCACCGCCGACAGCGATGCCGCGATATCGTTGTGTATTTTTGCAATAGCTATGGTCGGCATAAACAGCAGGATTTAAAGGCCGGAACGATGTCTCTACGCGGCATTGTTTTTTATTGAGCGGCCAGCACCTTTATGACGGTTCCCGGCGCTGGTTGCGGCGGCTTTTCAGGGTCCCAGGCGTTGAGAAGCGCTATGGTCTTTCTTTCGTCCGGACGGCGTCCGCTCTTTTTAATAATTGCGTCGAAGGTATCCCCTTTTTTCACCGTGTACAGACGAATGAGGGTCGGAACAATAGCATCTGCTTCCCGGCGTGTAAGCTCCCTGAAGCTCCTGATGGTGCGGTCGAAATCGGCCATGACGGCGGCAAACTGCTGTGCCGGGGCAAAACCGGCTATATAAAAAATCTTTTCATGCAGTCTGAAAAAACCGGCCCGCACCGTCACACTGCCCAGGTCCGTATGGCTGCCGGCATAGGTACCGATATAGGCATCCAGGCCGTTGATCTTTTCTGTTGTACCATGCAGCAGTGTCAGATCGAGCTTACGGGCCTGAAGAGCAGCAGCCTGCTCAATAGAGACGCGCCGGGTCAAATAGTCCAGCCGAAGTTCAAGGGTGGGGGCTGGTGCTTCTCCCTTGCAGGCGACTACCGAATCCGGACGATTTTCCAGCTCCCAGCCCGGGGGGAAAACAGTTTCAATACGAAAACCGGGGTGGCGGAATGTTGCACCAAGGAAAACACCGGCCCGCACATCCTCACCATACTGCAAACCGTCTATTTCCGTAAGGTACTCGTCACGGTTTACCCGCAGGGCGGCCACTTCAACTGCCGCAAGTGACTGCAGCGCCTCTTCAACGGCGCTGATACGCTTCTCGGTTGCCGGATGGGTGGCGAAAAGACTTGTATATGACTTTTTGCCGTTTTTGTCACGGCTGATCAACTCCAGGGTTTTCAACAGCAATGCCACGGCCCGGGGTGTATACCCGGCCTTAACGGCATAGCGCACGGCCAGGCTGTCGGCTTCGTTCTCGTAGGCCCGGCTATAGCCGCGACTGATAGCCACAAAGACCAGATCAACAAACTGGCCGTAATGTCTTGCAAGGTCGGGAACAAAAATTGAGGCGACACCGACCCCCAACTGATATGATGCAGCTTTGGTATACTGACGCACTGCATGACGTGCCGTTATATGACCGATTTCATGGGCCAGAACCCCGGCCAGCTCGGCCTCGCTGTTGATATGGGCCATCAGGCCCCGGGTAATATACACATAACCGCCCGGCAGGGCGAATGCATTTACAACCGGAGAGTCAAGCACCGTAAAATGGAAGAAAATGTCCGGCCTGTCGGAAACCCGGGCCAGCCGCTGTCCGACGGTGTTTACATATTCCTGCAGGCGGCTCTGGGAACAAACCCCGTATTCCTTGCGGATAACCGGGTCCATCTTGCGGCCGACCTCAATCTCCTGCTTCTCGGACATCAGCACGAACTCATTTTTTTTCGTAACCGGATTAGTAGCACAGGAGCAAAAAAGCACTACCGCGCAAAAACATGCCGCTAGACTGATACCTGCTCGAAAAGACATACCGGACGTCTCCATCATTTTTTCTGTTGCTTGTTGTATACCTGTTGTTCAGTATGCTAAACCGCTTCTGCACAATCTGTCAATTGTAAAATACGAAGCACACCTTGCGGCGGACCGCATGGTCTGAAATAGATAACTATTTCATATTACTTGATTAATTATTATTCCGTCCTTTCCCGGTTTTGTTCTCCCGAAGTTCTGCGGCCCTATCACAAAATCACACGTCCTTGTATAATATTATCTTGCTTTTATCTATGCATAATGCTATTATTTGTGTTTCTTATGGCGGTGTAGCTCAGGTGGTTAGAGCATGCGGCTCATATCCGCAGTGTCCGGGGTTCGAGTCCCTGCACCGCCATTCTATTCTCCCTCTCCATATGCAAAACAGAAGTCTTTCCAGAACGGCATGGGCCAAACACAGGGATGAATACAATGCAGCTTATAAACGCTTTCATATTTCAGCCGCTGGTTCTGATCCTTATCATTGCCGTCTTTCCGGCCGTCACCCCGGCTCAACCAAAGCCGGGCCCGAAAAATACTCAAGCCACTGCGCCGCTGGTATCCGATGTCGAACTGATGCAGCAGTATGGGTCCGATATCCACAAGGCTGTTCCGGCATTACTGGAAAGCCTCAAAAGCAGCCAGGCAAGCATCCGTCGAAACGCAGCTTTTGCACTGGGTGAACTTGGTCCCGATGCCGCCCCGGCTGTTGACGCCTTGGCACATGCTCTCCGCAATGACACAGACATTGAGGTCCGCAGGAATGCCGCTTTTGCACTGGGTGAAATCGGCACGGCCGCCCTGCCGGTCCTGCTGAAATCTCTTAATGATAAAAACTCCCGGGTAAGGCGCAATGTTGCCTCCGCCCTGGTACGGATCGGCCCACCGGCCATACCGGCCTTGATACCGATGCTCGACGCACCCAACCCTATTATTCGTAAAAATGCCGCCGGCATACTGGGAAGAATCGGGCCCAAAGCAAAAACGGCTGTTCCGGCGCTTGAGAAACACCTGGACGATCCTGACAAATCATTCTGCTGGACGGTAAAACAGGCCCTGCGAAACATAAAACAGGTTACTGTTGCCGGTCTGATAGAAAGCCTGAACGATAAAGACCCCCTTGTACGCACCAATGCAGCCCGGCAACTGGGCAAAAAAGGACTAAGCGCCAGACCCGCCATCCCGGTGCTCATCCAGTGCCTGCAGGATGAAAAGGCGGCCGTTCGCCAACAGGCGTCGTTTGCCCTGGCGGCAATCGGTGAGCCTGCCGTGCTCGCCCTGATTTCCGCCCTGGGCAACGACATTGCCCAGGTAAGAAAAAATGCGGCCTTCAGCCTGGGAGAAATGGGGTCAACAGCTCTACAGGCCTTACCTGCACTGAAGAACCTTCTGACGGACCGCAACACGGCGGTGCGCTGGTGTGCCGATAATGCCATAAAAAAAATAACAACCACAGGGGCGGAAAAAGACAGCGACAATCAATCCGGCACCGATTCGTAATCCGTAATACCGACAACATATACATCCATGACACAACCTGCAACACCAGACACCATCAAAACCATTATATGCGACCTTGGCAAAGTAATCGTTGATTTTGACCATCTACAGATTTGCCGTCAACTCGAACACCTCTGCTCACATACCCCGGAGGAAATGTATCAAAAGGTTTTCGATTCAGGCCTGGAGGAACAACTCGACATAGGCGACATCTCCCCCGACGTTTTTTTCACCCGGGCATCCGCAGCTCTGGGCATTTCCATCGAGGTATCCGAATTTCAACGTATTTGGAACAGCATCTTCACCCTGATAGACGGCATTGAGCCCCTGCTGAA
>JANQGV010000029.1 GCA_028282925.1 Thermodesulfobacteriota bacterium | reverse complement strand
TGTTTCCGGCACCTGGAAGGACTTGACGGACAATGTCAACATCATGGCCGGCAACCTGACCAGCCAGGTGCGCAACATCGCCGAGGTCACCACGGCGGTCGCCAACGGGGATTTGACCAAAAAAATCACGGTCGAAGCCAGCGGCGAGATATTGGAGTTGCGCAACACGATCAACACCATGGTGGACCAGCTCAGCTCATTTGCCGACGAGGTCACCCGCGTGGCGCGGGAGGTCGGCACCGAGGGCAAACTCGGCGGCCAGGCAGCCGTGAAAGGTGTCTCCGGCACCTGGAAAGAGTTGACGGACAATGTCAACATCATGGCCGGCAACCTGACCAGCCAGGTACGTAATATTGCCGACGTCACCACGGCGGTCGCCAATGGTGACCTGACCAAAACAATCACCGTCGAAGCCAGCGGTGAGATTATGGAGCTTCGCAACACCATTAATACCATGGTAGGGCAGCTCAGCAGCTTTGCCGATGAGGTCACCCGCGTGGCGCGGGAGGTCGGCACCGAGGGCAAACTCGGCGGCCAGGCCCAGGTGAAAGGCGTTTCCGGCACCTGGAAAGACCTGACGGATAATGTCAACATTATGGCCAGCAATATTACGGATCAGGTGCGCAACATCGCCGAAGTCACCACGGCGGTCGCCATGGGAGATCTATCCAAAGAGATAACGGTGGAAGCACGGGGTGAAATTTTAGAACTTCGCAATACAATCAACAACATGGTGAGCCAGTTGAGTTCTTTCGGGTCCGAGGTAACACGAGTGGCCAGGGAGGTCGGGATCAAAGGACAACTCGGCGGCCAGGCCAACGTCAAAGGCGTGTCGGGAACCTGGGAAGATCTGACCGATAGTGTCAATATGATGGCCAACAACCTGACCGAACAGGTGCGCAACATCGCTGAAGTTACCACGGCGGTGGCCAACGGAGATTTTTCCAGAAAAATCACCGTGGAAGTCCAGGGAGAGATCCTGGACCTGAAGAACACCATCAACACCATGGTGGACCAGCTCAGCTCGTTTGCCGCGGAGGTGACACGGGTGGCCAGGGAGGTGGGCACCGACGGACAACTGGGTGGACAAGCCGAGGTTCCCGGTGTTTCCGGCACCTGGAAGGATCTGACCGACAATGTCAACATTATGGCCGAGAACCTGACCAACCAGGTCAGGGGCATCGCCAAAGTGGTCACGGCGGTTGCAAGCGGCGACCTCAAACGCAAGCTGACCCTGGAAGCAAAGGGGGAGATTGCGGATCTTGCGGATACGATCAACGAAATGACCGACACGCTGGCCGTCTTTGCGGATCAGGTCACGAATGTGGCCCGGGAGGTCGGCATTGAGGGTAAACTGGGAGCACAGGCCAATGTGCCCGGCGCCGCGGGCATCTGGAAAGATTTGACCGACAACGTCAATGAATTGGCAGCCAACCTGACAACCCAGGTGCGTGCAATTGCAGAGGTGGCTACTGCCGTCACCCAGGGGGATTTGACCCGTTCCATCACTGCGGAAGCACGGGGAGAGGTGTCCCAGTTGAAAGACAACATCAACGAAATGATCTACAACCTGAGGAACACCACCAACATCAACCAGGAGCAGGACTGGCTTAAAACCAACCTTGCACAGTTTGCGTCCATGCTGCAGGGACAAAGAGATCTGCTGAAAGTCGGCAACCTGATCCTTTCCGAGCTGGCCCCTCTGGTGAATGCACAGCATGGTGTGTTTTACCTTTGCGAACAAAAGGAAATGGAAATGAAACTGAAGCTTTTATCGAGCTATGCCTTCAAGGAACGCAAGCAGCTTTCCTCCGAATATTCTTTGGGAGAAGGTCTTGTAGGTCAGTGTGCTCTTGAAAAGCAGCGCATATTGATTACCGATGTGCCGGATAACTACGTCAAAATCAGTTCCGGGCTTGGTTCCGGCACCCCGTTGAATATCATCGTCCTGCCGATTATTTTTGAGGAAGAGCTGCAGGCGGTCATTGAGCTTGCGTCATTCAACAAATTCACGGACATCACAATCAAATTCCTGGACCAGTTAACAGAGAACATCGGCATCATGCTCAACACCATTGCCGCCACCATGCGCACGGAGGATTTGTTGAAAGAGTCCCAAACGATGGGCGAGGAGCTTCAAAACCAGCAGGAAGAGCTCAAACAGACCAATGAGGAGCTGGAACAAAAGGCCCTGGAACTGGAAAAACAGAAAGAGGAAGTAGAGCATAAAAACGAAGAGGTTGAACAGGCCCGGCGCGGCCTGGAATCCAAAGCTGAAGAACTGGCCCTGACGTCCAAGTACAAATCAGAATTTTTAGCCAACATGTCCCATGAACTTCGCACACCGCTCAACAGCCAGCTTATTCTTTCAAAACTCCTTGCTGAAAATGAAGGCGGAAACCTGTCGGATAAACAGGTTGAATATTCCGAAACCATCCACACTGCCGGAATGGAGCTGCTGGCGCTGATCAACGAGGTTCTGGATCTTTCAAAGATTGAATCCGGGACCATGGCCATTGATGTTTCGGAAATAATCATTACAAATATAGAGGCCTGGGCTAAAAAAATATTTTCTCAAGTCGCCGATGAAAAGCATCTTGCTTTTGATGTGGTGCTTGACGACAACCTGCCGGAGACGATTCGAACCGATGAAAAGAGGCTTCAGCAGGTTTTGAAAAACCTGCTGTCCAATGCGATGAAATTTACGGAAAAAGGCCGGGTGACGCTCAACATATCTCTCGCAAAAAAAGGCTGGAGCTATGACCACAAAATTTTACAGACGGCAGAAAATGTCATCGCGTTCAGCGTAAAAGACAGCGGCATAGGGATTGCAAAAGAAAAACAGCAGGTCATTTTCGAAGCATTTCAGCAGGTTGATGGAACCACCAATAGGGTATACGGCGGCACCGGGCTGGGACTGTCCATTACCAGGGAAATCATACGGCTGCTCGGGGGAGAAATAACGCTGGAAAGCACACCCGGCAGCGGCAGCATATTCACCGCATACCTCCCGGTGAAATATGCACCCGTAAAAGCCTTGAAATCCGCTCCAGCAAGCCCTCCCCGAAAACCCGATGTGCAGGAGACCGGTTCCCTGGAAGTCGATACCCATGATGATTCGATCCCGGACGACCGCGACACGATTCAGCCGGGGGACCGCACCGTGTTGATTATTGAGGACGATACGGTATTTGCAACGCTGCTTTTGAAAACAGCCAGGGAAAGAGGTTTCAAGGGTCTTGTAGCCGTACGGGGAAACGATGCTGTTGTACTGGCAAGGGAATACAAGCCGGATGCCGTAACCCTGGATCTGCAGTTGCCTGATATGATGGGTATCACTGTTTTGGACATGCTCAAGCACCAGGCTGAAACACGACACATACCGGTTCATGTGATATCGGTCGAGGAAGAATCATCCCTGACCTACAAAATGGGGGCTGTTTCTCACGTGCAGAAACCGCTTACCAAAGACCAGCTTTTAAAAGAGTTCGACAAGGTGAAAAAATATTCGAGCAAAAAAATGAGGAAGCTTTTGGTTATCGAAGATGATGAGACCCAGAGAAAAAGCATTCAGGAATTGATAGGAAATGGTGATGTCAAGGTTGTTGGAATCGGAACCGGCCGGGCGGCCCTGAAACGACTGGGGCAGGAGTCATTTGACTGCATTGTCCTGGATCTGAGGTTGCCCGATATGTCGGGGTTTGAACTGATAAAGGAAATCAACAAGAACCCGGACAAGCAACAAATTCCCATTATCGTTTATACCGGCAAGGAGCTGACGAAAAAAGAGGAAACCGAGCTTAAACGTTTATCGAAAAGCATTATCATCAAAGATGTTCATGCCCTGGATCGCCTGCTGGATGAGACATCGTTGTTTTTGCACCGTGTAGAAGAAAATATGCCGGAAAACAAGAAACGGATGCTGGAAGCCATCCACCGGCATGACCCGGTGCTCAACGACAAAAAGATACTGGTTGTTGATGATGACGTGCGCAACATTTTTGCACTGACCGCAATACTCGAACAGCAGAAAATGGTGGTTATTTATGCTGAAAGCGGCTCAGAGGCCATAAAGCTTTTGAAAGAGAACCCGGATACTGAGATTGTGCTTATGGATATCATGATGCCGGAAATGGACGGCTATGAAACGATCAAAAAGATTCGCAAACAGGATACATTCAAAAAACTGCCGATTATTGCATTAACCGCTAAGGCCATGCAAGGCGATCGCGAAAAATGTATTGAGTCCGGGGCCACAGACTACATTGCCAAACCGGTTGAAAAAGAACAGTTATTGTCATTACTGCGTGTCTGGCTGTACCGCTGATATATGTATATAATTTTTTTTGAAACAAAAAAAATGACCGACCGGCAAAAAAAAGCGTCCAAAAAGCCTCAAGCCGCCGTTGAGTCTCTGGAAATCAGGCTGTTATTGGAAGGCATCTTTCAGAAGTGCGGGTATGATTTTCGGGACTATGCTTTAGCTTCCATCCGCCGGAGGATCTGGAGACGGGTCAAAGGGGAAAAACTGACGACCATTTCCGCACTTCAGGAAAAGGTGCTTCATGACCCGGAATGCCTGGAGCGGTTGCTTGAGGACTTTTCGGTGAGTGTTTCTGATTTTTTCAGAAATCCGGCGTTTTTCAGGATAATCCGTGAAAAAGTTTTACCGGTTTTAAGAACCTACCCTTTTGTACGGATATGGCATGCCGGATGCTCCAGTGGAGAAGAGGCGTACTCATTGGCGATCCTGCTGCACGAGGAATGCCTGTATGAAAAGTGCCGCATCTATGCGACTGATTTTAACCCAGCCGTTTTGGAGAAAGCCAAAGCGGGTATTTTTCCCTTAAAACGCATGAAGCAGTTTTCCGAGAACTACATCCGTTCAGGCGGTAAAGCCGTTTTTTCCGAGTACTACACAGCCCGGTATGACAACGCTCTTTTTAAGTCTTTTTTAAGAAAGAACATTTTGTTCACACAACACAACCTGGTTACGGACGAATCTTTTAACGAATTCAATATGATTTTGTGCCGAAATGTCATGATTTATTTTAACCGGGAACTTCAGAAACGAACACACCGGCTGATATACGAGAGCTTGCCGCAGTGGGGGGTGTTGGGCCTGGGAGAAAAAGAAAGCCTGAAGTTTACTCCTTACGAAAACAGGTATGAATGTTTGGACCAAAAGCAAAAACTGTTTAGGAAGACCGTGTAAATGTCATCTGATCGTATCGCAATCGGCGTATCATCGTATTTGAACCGCTTGTGACACCCGGAACATTTTGGAGGTGGGTACGTGAGAGAACATTCGGCAGATAACAATACAAATCAAGAAATTGATAAAGAGCCGATTAATATTCTCCTGGTGGACGATCAGGCCGAGAATCTCCTCGCAACTGCAGAGCTGTTGGAGGCCCCTGGTTATAATATAGTACAAGCGCGTTCGGGCAGCGAGGCGCTTAGATATCTGCTGAAAATGGATTTTGCCGTTATTCTGCTTGATATTCAGATGCCCGGCATGAACGGCTTTGAGACTGCGACACGGATACGGGAGCGTTTAAAAACAAAAAACACACCCATTATTTTTGTCACCGCCATGGAAAATAACGCGGAGTATATTGAGAAAGGATATTCCCTGGGGGCGGTGGACTACCTGACCAAACCTATTGTACCTTCATTTTTGAAAACAAAAGTTTCCGTGTTTGTAGAATTACATCGCATGAGGGTGCTGGAAACACAGGCCAAAGAAAAATTGGCCGTCATGACGAAAGAACTTGCACGGTCCAATGACGAACTGGAGCAGTTTGCCTATGCAGCCTCCCACGACCTGCAGGAACCCTTGCGCAACATCAAAGGTTTTGCAGAGCTTTTAGCCAAACGGTATAAGGGCCGGCTGGACGACCAGGCGGATGAGTTCATAACATTCATCACCGAGGGCGCAGACCGGATGAGAAACCTCATCACCGGTTTGCTGGCCTATTCACGGATCACTACCCAGGGCAAACCCCTGCAGGCTGTTGATTGTAACCGTTTGATGGAAGACACCTTGAATATGATTCAAAAAACACAAGAAGATGCACGAGCCGTTATCACTTTTGATCAGTTGCCTACCTTGAAAGCTGATGCTGTTCAAATCAAACAGTTGTTTCAAAATCTTATTTTAAACGCCATTAAATTCAAAGGACGTAACCCGCCCGTCATTCATATCACGGCTGAACCGTCCGGTGAACCGTCCGAAAAAACATGGCTGTTTTCATTCAGCGACAATGGTATCGGCATTGATCCCGACCAAACCGAACGCATCTTTCGCATGTTTCAACGATTGCATAAAAGAGAAGCATACCAGGGAGACGGCCTCGGATTGACCATATGCAAAAAGATCGTGGAACGCCACGGGGGACGCATATGGGTGGAATCGGAGAGGGGCAAGGGTTCGACCTTTTATGTTACGCTGCCGGGTGTTTCCGCCTCTGATACATACCGGTTATAAACGGCTGCATATGTAACACACAAAAAATAGACAACCATGATGATGGGAGTTCCGACAATGTCGAAGCAAACAACACAACCTATTGGTGATCCGGTTGAAATTCTGCTGGTGGAGGACAACCCCGGGGATGTGCGACTGGCGCAGGAAGCCCTGGAAGACGGTAAGGTTCGCAATCACCTGAACGTGGTGCGGGATGGTATGGAAGCCATGGACTTTCTCTATAAACGGGGAGCATATTCGGATGTAAAGCGGCCGGATATTATCCTGCTGGATTTGAACCTTCCCAGGAAAGACGGCCGTGAAGTTCTGGAAGAAATCAAAAGCAATGAAGACCTCAGAAAAATCCCGGTAGTGGTTCTGACCACGTCGGATGCGGAAAAGGATATTCTGAGAGCATATGATCTTTCGGTGAACTGTTACGTCACCAAGCCGGTTGATTTCAATCAATTCATCGACATTATCAAAAAAGTAGAAGAGTTCTGGCTGACGATTGTAAAACTACCATAATACAAACTGTAGCCGAGATACGGATTATGCAAACTGAAAACACACAACAACTGAGTATTCTGCTGATTGAAGACAATCCGGCAGATGCCCGCCTGATCCGGGAACTGCTTCATGACGGGCCGGAAATGAACATGAGCGTGCGGCATGCAGGCTCTCTGTCCTCGGGGCTTGCGTGCCTGGAGGAGCATGAGATCGACCTGGTGCTGCTGGACCTGTCCCTGCCGGACTCTCATGGTTTGGAAACGATCAGCATGGTGATGGACCGTTTTGCCCGGGTCCCCATTGTTGTGTTGACAGGGCTTGAAGACAAGGAAAATGCACTTGCCGCAATTAAAGAAGGCGCCCAGGACTACCTCACAAAAGACGGGTTAACCGGTCTTTTGCTGGAGCGTGCCGTACGCTATGCTGTTGAGCGTGCCGGTCTGATGGCAAAGCTGGAAGAGGCACGGTTGCACAATCAACAAAAAAGAGAGCTGCTTTCACTGGATCTCTTCTCGCAAACCAAAACAAAGATCACGTCGAACCTGTTCGGCACTGATCCTTTAAGTGAAGCCGCACCTGGAATATTCAAAGAGCTTACCGCCCGATATGAAACCCTGCTGGACATGGCGTTAAAACAGCGTATTTACAAAACAGATATTGATATGTCCGAAAAAATCTATGCCTTTGGAGAACGGCTCGGTTTCTTGTCGGCAGGCCCCCGGGATGTGCTTGAGGTTCACATGCATGCCCTGAAAACAAAGCAGGAAGGTTCCAATACGGAGAAGATCCGTGCGTACACGGAAGAGGGGCGCATTTTGCTGATTGAAGTTATGGGCAGGCTCGTTCTGTTCTATCGGAATCACTATACGCATGCCCAGGGTGAAGATACATAACGAGTAGTGAAAAGCAAAAAAGGTGAGTAGTGCAATGAACAAAATCATATTAAAACTCTTTGTGACCGGCCGAACCCTGCGCACGAAAAACGCCATCGCCAACCTGGAATCGATCTGCAAAAACGAACTGGATGATCAATATGAGCTGACCGTTATCGACGTGCTTGAGCGGCCGCAACTGGCGGAGAATGAAAAAATCATGGCAACCCCCACCCTTATCCGAGAGCTGCCTCCCCCGGTCAGGCGCATCATCGGTGATCTGTCTGATCAGGATAAGGTGTTGATCGGGCTTGATTTGCAGAAGCCCGCAGGGGAGGAATAACGGCTTTAACCGGCATTGGATGGTCTTCAGATG
>JANQGV010000266.1 GCA_028282925.1 Thermodesulfobacteriota bacterium | reverse complement strand
AACACGAATAATAGAAAATGCACCTCGGTATGATTCCCGAACATCCTGAACGTTCAGGGTTTTAAAAAGCGCTGTGCGGGCATGATCCGGGGCGTGGGGTTTGAACCGGACAATAATCTCACCGGGAACCGAAGCGGCCTCACCGGACAAAACAGGCAACGCCCGGCCTGGCAGGGTGGAAACAATCGTAATGAACAACAGTATGGAAAGTATTTTTGTTCCGGTTATTTTCATGATTGCCCCTCATATAAGTAAAGACACTATATACAAAATAAAAACGTTTGTATATAGCACCAACTACTCAAACATGTAGTAATAACTACTTAATTTTATCTATAAAATCTGCCTATTACTGCCATCCTCTAAACGCCCTGTTTATTCAGTCGTAACGGGAATAAGCGGTGTGTTTTTGAAACCCGATATAATCGATATTTTTCAAAAAACAGACTTGCCGGTGTAAGGATTTTCAGGATAATGCCCCCGTTTTAAATATAACGTACTACGAAAAACCGGTTTCCTGTCTTTATAAAGGCGGCACCGGCAACAGGGGCGAACCCTTGAATTTTATGTAATCGATATTACGAATAATAATATCAGCCCCGGTAAAGGGGTTTTTTATGGTAAGGTATGAACCGGTTTCGTCGGGAAAAAAGAGCTGCGGAACAATCTTACCCGTATACGATGGATTATCTATGTCAACAACGCAGGCCTGTATTATCGAATAGTCTTTTCCGGAAGTCAGCCAGTCAAAAGCCTGCATGGAAAGTTCCTCCCAGTCAGAAAAGCATGCCAGCACGTTTGTCAGCAAATTGTCGGGGACATATACCTTGACAGGCCAGGCTCCGGCCAGGCTATATGACGCATCAACGGTTGGCTCGATTGGAAAAAGAAACACGGCCAGGGAGCTGTTATCACAGCCGTTCCATTCGGTCAGGTCCTGATCGGCGATTTTGAGGCAGGTGTAATGTGACGGTTGCGGCCCGGTATCATCACATCCAGCTGCCAGCAGAAGTGCAACCAAGAGCAGTAAAAGCGTTGGTAAAGAGGACTTTTTCATGAGTAGTTTCCTTTAATCGTCTTATTGCAGCAGGGGTGGTACCGGTATAAGCACGGTAGACCCTTTAAACTTGACATACTCAATCCCGAACAGGTACATGTTCTCCCCCGTAAAGGGATCTACCATCATTATGTAATCCTCGGTTGGGGTAAACAGGAGCGACATTATCTGTTTTCCGGCTTCTGAATCGCGTGAAAAGGCCGGCAGGGTCAGGCACCGATTCAGCCAAGGATTATCAGAGTCGGTACATGGGCCATACCGGTCGTTTTCAATGATGTCCAGCAGTTCCTCTTCGCTGAAATAAGAGGTCATAAAGAAAGGGCCTTCTTCCCTAAAAGAAAGGGTCTGCTCGCTATCCGGGACAAGATTTGAGGGAACAAGGGGGTCTGAAGATGAAAAAAGCTGTACGGCCAGGGTGGAGCAGGCATTGGAAATGCGTTGCGCCACACTTCCACCACTGAAATAACAAAAAACAACAGCGCCGCTATTTGCGGCCCTGTTGCCCGGTTTCTCATCAAAGGGGATGGTAATGGTCGCGGCCGGCCTTGGAAGGATAATCGTATATATACGACGATTTAGTGATGACAGCCACAGCGAGCTTTTACCGTTACAGGCAAGGCCAACAGATTCCTTGCCCTGGATGAAAAAGGAGCCGATGGTATTGCCTGCGGTACCCAGCTTAAGAATGGTTCCGGTTCCGGTTCCGGTCTCAATATTTGAAAGCCATAAATACTCGCCGTCAAAGGTTATTCCGGCTGGATGGTCGAAGGGTGCAAAGAATGAATCTACAACAGTGCCTTCGGTATCGATTTTATATATTTTATTATTAAAGGCGCTTACGAGCCATATCCATGTTCCGTCAAAGGCAATGTCTCGCGGGGAAAAAACCAGGGGAACGGTAAAAGACTCGATAACCTTCCCCGTTGTTTCTATTTTGTATAATCTTGTTATGTAGGCAGACAGCGTGCTTGCGTTGTCCGGTTCCTCTGCAACAGCCCAGAGATGACCGTCGCCCGGGGCCAGCCCGATGATGTTCTCTCCCGGACCATCTATAAATTCCTTAACACTGCCGTCTGCAGCGTCGAGTCGCCAGATAACATCGCCCCCGGCCAGCCACAGGTCGCCGATGTACCAGGCCAGGCCGCCGGTTTTAGAGTTTGCCGGGCTAGTAAAAGTATCGACGATCATGGTTTGGCGGCAGGCAAACAGCCCGGCAGCCAGCAGGGCCATGAAAAGCAGCAAAGCGATAACGCAAATTTTGCGGGAAGCGTTCATATGAAGAGAGTCCTTTTTGCTATACGATTGTCACCCTGTACCGGTAACCACTCTGTCGAAAGGAACCGGGTGTTAATACAGGACTGCGGCCCTGGCATCAATAAGGCCGGAGCCGTAATAATCGTCTTTACCTGCAGGGCCCAGATCTACGGCTGTTGATATGAGGGCCTCTCTAATCTCTTCCGGACCCCGGTCCGGGTGAAGCGATTTTACCAGGGCCGCCACTCCGCAGGCATGAGGGACGGCCATGGATGTGCCGTGCTTGTAGTAGTAGTCCCAGCCCACGGCGAAGGTTCTGAACCCCAGGTTTTGATAGAAAGTTTCCTGGACAATGCCCACAGAGCCATCACCGCCCGGGGCCACCACATCCAGGTTCGGCCCGCCGTCGGAATAGGGAACATGTTCCCCCCGGAAATCAACGGACCCGATTGCGATAACTTCCTCATAGCGGGCGGGATAGTTGACCTCCGGGCCGAAGAACCGGCCCCCGTTGCTGTTGCCGGAGGAGGCGATGAGAGTGACCCCGTGCTCATAGGCATATTGTATGGCTTCATGCAAAACAAGATCGCCTTCGTCGGAAAGGTTGCTTGTTCCGAAGCTCATATTGATAATGTCGGCGCCGTTGTCCGTTGCCCAGCGGATTCC
>JANQGV010000097.1 GCA_028282925.1 Thermodesulfobacteriota bacterium | reverse complement strand
GGTGGCCCCTATGCTGCATGCCGCAGGCGTTGCGCCCATGGCGGCGGCCGCGCTGTCGGTTATCGGCTATTCCGGATTAATGACCCTGGAACTGGCCGGGGTTATCATCACCGTGCTGTCGCTGGTAACCGGGCTGCCGGTGCGCGAGCTCGGGATTGCTGCGGCCTGGCTTTCAATTCCGGCGGCCGTGCTGATGGCGGGGTGTGTGCCGGTGTTTCTGAAAGAGGCTTCTGAAAGCCGCAAGCGCCTGGCCTTTACCCTTGTGTGCGGGCTGTGCCTGGGGCTTGGCACCCTGGGCGCGGCTTTGGCCGTTGGTATTCCGGTATCGGGCATGCTGGGCGGGGCGCTGCTCATCGGCCTTTTGATTCTGATCGGCAACCGCCGTCTCGATGTGAACACCTCTATTTTCCGGGATGTGCTGCCGTTTCTTTTTATCATTGGAGTGCTGGTGGCCGTAAACAGCGTACCGCTCTTGAAAGAGCTTACCTATACGCGGTTGGTTTTCACCGTTGCCGTTATGCCGGAGCACGTTATAACGTACCGCCCGTTTTTTTCGGCCTACCTGTATCTTTTTTGCGCCATAGGACTTGCGTGTTTTGTGCATGGCGTACCTCCGGCAAAAAGCAGAGAAATAGTCCGGGCAAGCTGGTCCAAAGCCTGGCGGGCCTCGGTTGCCATGGCACTGTTCGGGGCCATGGGGCAGGTGATTGCTTTTTCAGGGTATGACCTAGGAACCGGCAGCGTGGTAAAAGCCGTAAATATCCCCTGGGTCATTTCCCACGGCCTGCAAACCTATACCGGAGCCCTGTATCCACTGTTTGTGCCGCTGCTTGGCTGGGTGGGAACCTTCCTGACCGGCTACGGGGTAGCTTCGCTTATGTTGTTCGGCCAGCTCCAGGTGCATACCGCCGCCATCATGGGAATATCTCCCGTGTGGCTGTCGGCGGGCCTGGCTGTGGGGGCCTCAATCGGCTCTATCTCATCGCCTTTCAAAATCGCCCTTGCAACCCCCATGTGCAATGCCATGGGCCTGGAAGGGGCCATCCTGCGCTGGACCATTCCCCTTGGCATAGTAGCATCGCTTATCATCGGCGGTATTCTCTATATGATAGTGTAATTAGGGCTTACCCTGAAAGCTGAAATATGGTGCACTCGTCGCGCCAGGGGCATTTGGTGCGGCAGAAGGGCAGGGGGGCGTTTGCGCGGATCAGCTTGTTCAGCTTCGCAACCGTGCGGGTGTCTCCGTATGAAAGGCCAAGACCTTTGAGCACTATACCATCGAGCCGCCGTACCTGGTCTTCATTGCCGAACGAGCTGTCGCAGCGCTCATTGCGGCACTCGGGGCACGAGCGGCACAATCCGTCGATACCCTCGATAAGCTCTATTTCCTGATCGCCGTCAGCGGCCAGGAACTCTTTAACAGCCGTACTCATTTTAATAAAGGTTTCCCCGCGTCCGCTGATGTCGAACTCAAGGTAGCGCTCGCAGAGAATATGGTGGGGCCGGAGTTTGTCTATGGGTTTCATGCAATACCTGTTCTTTTTTAGCGCTTACCTGAAAATATACTTTTTTATGAATCAAGAAACAACTTTTTCCTGATGTATCGGCAGCGTCATTCGCGGAGAACCCTGTATTGATGCATCCTGTGTTTTGAGCGAAACAGGTGATTTTTTAAATGTTTCTGTTCAGACATATAAAGATTTCTTGCAAAAGTATCATGAAAAAAATAGGATAGATTGTGCTGTCAATAGCTCTATGGATTTAAGTTTCCGGAGGTTCAAAATACACAAAGCGATCAACCGGGGTGCAGAGGCCACTTTGAATGTTTCCAACAGCAAAGGAGGATGCCATGAGTAACGCACAGATACAAAAAACAAGGTTCCTGTCCATTGGTATTATCGTAATGATTGTAAGCCTTGTGTTGCCGACGATATTTGCCAGAATTGCCGTGCCCATGGAGGGGGGCTGGCTGAGGTATGTATTGATGAGCTCTATCGACATCTTTCGGATCTGTTTTTTTGTGGGCCTTGTTTGCGCGATTATCGGTGTGGTGAAAAGGCGAAAGCTGAAACAGCAGCTTGAACTGCAGGGAAAAGAAGAGTAGATTTGATCGATAAGCTGAGTATGATGAATAAGACAGGGTGAAGATTTATTTAAGTGCGTTCCGGTATCCGTTCCGGGATGGTTTGAGCGATGAGTTGTTCCTGCCGAGTAGAGTAGATGTCAGCGATGTTATAGCATGTGTCGTTATTGATTTACATGCCCTGCTGTTGATAAATCCAATGTTTTTAAATTTCCTTAAAAGCTTTGCGCAGTGATATGGATTGTAGAATTTTCTATAGATTGAACCTTGTATTTTTTTTAGATATTCCACAGAGTAATTATCGGAGTATACATAGTTTGTTTTTTTGCAGATATGATAGTTTGGTTCATCGTTGACAATTGATTCAATCTCGGTAAATTTTCTGTTTTGCAATATGAAAGGCACAGCCATGTCAAGGCCAATGTGTCTGGAAAATGATACTATCTCCCGCATCTCTTGTTCTGTCTCGCCGATATTCCCTATGATATAAAAGCCCTGGTAGATCATTTTCTTGAAATGCTTGAATACTTCAAATGCATCGCAAATGTCTTGCTTGGTTATGCCCTTGTTAAGCTGTTTTAGAAATGTATCATGCGGAGATTCAAGTCCGAAACACAGCCAGCAGAAGCCGGTGTCCTGCATTTTCTGTAAAACATCGGGGCGTTTTGCTATATCAATCCGGGTCTGAAAAAGAAATTTTTTATGTATATTGTGTTTTTTAACGAGGTCGCACATCTCCGCAACTCGATCCGGATCGAAACAAAAGTTTTGATCTGTCAGGAAAATTATATCTGAATCAATCTGCTTTATTTCATGTATTACTGCTTCCGGAGAGCGAGGAGACCATCGCCTTTTGGTGCCATAGGGGTTTTTGTTATTGTTGCAGAATCGGCAGTTGAAAGGACAGCCCCTAGAGGTTGAAAGAAGATCCATGTCGTGACCTAAATAAATGTTTCTAAAGGAGAAGCGGTATCTGGTCCGGCGTGATGTCCGGGCAGGGTATAATTCATCTTCAACCAGGGACAAACCCCTGTTTTCATTGTGAGTAATGTGGCCGTTTTTGCGGTAGGAAATACCCTTTATCGATTCAAGGGGTTTGCCTGAGCCTATATCCCTCATGATTTCTTCGCCGTCACCTCTAACAATAATGTCAAGAGTCGGGCAGAGTTCAAAATATTCCAATACATTTTCTGTGACTTCAGGCCCCCCTGCAACGGTTAAAATATCGCCAGGAAGACTGTTTACAGTGCTGCAGACGGTTTCTCGTTCCCATCCCCAATAGATGCTGACGGCTATAATGCTCGTGGTGTCCTTAATGAAAGAGTGCGGGTTTTTTTCATGACGCATGTCGACGAGATCGACGGTATCGGCATGCTCCTGCATTACCGACGCTATATATTCCAGGCCGATAGGCGGAAAATCTACAAATGAAACATTTTTTTTGTGGGGATAAAGGCATAGTACGTGTTCATGTTTCATGTAAAATACTCCTTTATCGTATATTTCAATACGGCATCAATAATAAACAAAAAAAGGTAATAGGGGAATCCGTATAACTGCTTAAACAGGATGAGTACTAATACTCAATTTGACAGACCAAGGGCTTAAATTCTTTAGTAATAGAAAACTATATGATATGAAAAAAATAGCGATAACTACTGAATGATTTCACCGATTCCAAAGGGGGTATCCGTGCATAAAAAGAAATGGATTTTCATAAATCCGAAACCCCGTTACCCACATTTTACCGATAAGATTCAAATCAGCTTACCGCTTAACGTGCTCATGGTTACATCGCTCATTCGGCAGTATTATGATATTGATGTTATTGATGAGCGGGTAACGAAACTCGATGAAGATTTTACAGGCTATGACATTGTAGCGCTGTCATGTCGCACACCTAATGTGAAACGGGCCTATGAACTGGCAGACAAAGCAATTGAAGCGGGTAAAATAGTTATGCTGGGGGGTGTGCATCCGACCCTCAATCAAGAAGAGTCTCAAAAACATTGCACAACCCTCATTTCAGGTGAGTTCGAGCCGGTATGGGACGAACTGAGAGAAGACATTGAAAATCATCGGTTGAAACCGCTTTATAAAGCAAAAGACTTGTATCCGATTGCCGACTTGCGGCCCCCTGACGTTGAGCACTTTTTTAAATTGAACAATCCCAAAAAGTATTCTTCAAGAGTGCCTATCTTTACTACCCGCGGTTGTCTGAATACCTGTAATTATTGCTGTGTGCCTGAGGTGTATGGAAAAGTGTATAGGACGCGTGATGTGAAACTGATAGTTGAAGAAATACGCATGCACCAAAAACGACAGAGAAAAAAGAGTATCAATGTGTTTTTTGTTGACGACAATATATGTTACCAGGCAGACTACTTCAAGGATCTTCTTGAGGCAATTACGCCGCTCGGTATTTCATGGAATGCAAATATTTCAATTAATTTTTTACAGGACAAAAAGCTGTTGAGGGCAATGAAAACAAGTGGATGCGATATGCTTAGTGTTGGTTTCGAGTCGCTTACTCCCGAAACAATAAGCTATGTTAACAAAAAAACAAACCGGGTAAACGGTTATGAAAAAACGATTGCAGACTTAAAGGAAAATGGTATTGCTGTACTGGGATATTTTGTTTTCGGATTTGATACGGACACCTACAGCACTTTTTATTCTGCATATGATTTTATTATGCAGAATAAAATAGAGTTTCCCTGCTTTACCATTGCTACTCCTTTTCCTGGAACGCCGTTATATAATGAACTGGAATCAAGGCTTTTTCATAAGGACTGGGATAAGTATGATGTGAACCATCTTGTGTACCGCCCGCGCAATTTTGATCCTGAAAAATTTGTTAAACTGTATATTGAGATGCTGCAAAAAATTTTTGCATTAAAATCAATCTATTATCGCTTAAAGGGGCTGCGCCTTGATTGGGCATGGGCCGGAAGCATCGGCATGCACATGTCGACCAGAAAACTACAACCCGCCGGGCTTTTATAACAATACGTATGGTACAGAGCTATAAAGATATCTAGGACAATAAATAAATTGTGACATAGGGCCAGCCTTCATTCTTGACAAATTAATAACTCAGTATGCTTTACCTCCTTAATCCTCTATCCCCCAATTATCAACCCAGTATTGATATTCATACGGCCATTCGTCTTTTTGCATCATCACCAGGGCCTGCATGGCATAAAAGAATTCCTCGCGGGCATCTGCCTGATCAGTATAGGTTTTCTTCTCCTGGATTGCTTCAACCAGTTCGGTTCCTATAGTGTAAGCATTATTGATAAGGGCCTCCTTTTCTTCGGGGATGCTTAAGAGTGCCTGGGTGCCTACTAATGAATCAACTACCCAAAGACCCATTTTGCCCAAAATCATTTTCAGGTATTCTTCGCCCATGCCGGGATAGGGGCTGCCGGAGGTGAGCGCCACAACCGCGTATTTGTCGCGAAGAGATTGCAGGTGACAAAGGCTGTAAGACCTGTCTATGAAATTTTTCATCATTCCGCTGACATTGAACATGTAGTTGGGAGTGCCGAAAATAATACCGTCGGCTTGGAGCATAGCTTCTTTTATTTTCTCATGGTCGTCATTGAGTACGCATTTTCCTGTTTTGCTGCATGTTTCGCAGCCCTTGCACGGCAGTATAGAATATTCAGAGAGGGGGAAGGTCTCGGTTTCGGCTCCGGCGGCTGAAGCAGCTTCAAGAATCGGCCCTATAAGCCGGGCGGTGTTTCCGTTCATGCCTTTAGGGCTTGCGATAATTGATATTATTTTCATTGCCGGTTCTCCTGAATGTTGAATTGCTCGTGGGCGAATATCACGAGTTCGTTGGTTTTTTCAATGTTGAGCTTTTTCATTATGTTTCTTTTATGGGTATGAATTGTGTCGGGTGATACGGTTAAGGTAGAAGCTATTTCCTGGTTTTTTAATCCATCTGCTATAAGTTTAAGAACTTCCAGTTCTCTTGCTGAAAGGCTATTGATTTTGCTGGTATTAGAGTTGTTGCCATTGGTCAATATGTCGCCTATGCTGTCGGCTAGCCTGTTTGAGTAGTATCGGCCCCCTTTGTGTACTTGTCTGATAGCGGTAGCGATTTCCCTGGTGGCGGTATCCTTCAATACATAGCCCAGGGCACCGGCATCGAGTGCCCGCTCAATGAAGTCTGCATCGTTAAACATGCTTAGAATGAGTACTTTTGCCTCGGGGTTTCTTTTAATAAGAAGTCGAATGGCCTCAATACCGTTCAGTCCCGGCATTTTAATATCAACTATATACACATGGGCTGGAATTTTTTCAGCAACAGTTAAAAAATCGTTGCCGTTATTTGCTTCGCCGACAATTTTGATGTCATTAGTAAGCCTTTCTATAACGGTTCTGATACCGACCCGTGTTACATCATGGTCGTCAGCGATAATGCAGCGTATCATTATGCCCCCTCCGGTCGTGCACCTAGCGATGAATATTCAGTTGGTTTGAGCCCCACTACCTAAAGGAATATTTGCAATAATTATTGTCCCCTGGTCATTAGAGTCGATTTTTATGGTTCCATTAATTCCCTCTATGTGCTCAATCATTCCGGTTACTCCCAGGGTTATGTTTTTTTCTCTCTTAAGAACGTTTTTAAAGTCAAAGCCTTTCCCGTTATCTCTGACATGTAAATGCAACGTGTTCGTTTTTAATAGCTCGATAAGAATTTCAGCGCTTTCAGCATCGGCATGTTTTATGATATTGCCAAGAGCCTCCATGACAACGCGATAGACCACGATTTTAATGTCTTCTGGTATTTTGTCTTCATCAATGTGTATTTTAGCTTTAACGTTAATGCCGGTAGATTTAGTTATCTCGCTGCACTCCCTGTTCAGGGTAATAGCAAGTCCAAGCTGGTCGATGGTTCCGGGCCGCAGTTGTATGGCAATTTGCCGCAGGTCTGAGAGTGTTTGTAGGTGAGTGTTTTCAATGTCGTCAATCAACGTGAAGGCTTTATCGATTTCTTTTTTGTGCAGCGCGTCTTCAAGAAATCGGAGCTTGGCCGAGACTGAAATTGCTGCGGGTGATAGTGCATCGTGTAAATCTTGAGAAAAGCGTTTTTTCTCTTGCTCCCGCATAATGAAAACTTTGGCATGATATTTCTTTTTTACTTTTTCGATTTGTACTTTGTCGCTGATATCACGAATAGTACTTACTGCGCCAATACTATCACCGTTATTGGTCAGAAGCGAAATACTTGATTCTATGTCCCACTTGGTCCCATCTTTCCGCTGCCAGACCGAACAATAGTTATTGATGTAACCTTTTTTGTAGAGATTACGGAGAAAATTTTCAGGTGAGTGATTTTTAGCGATAAACTCAGTTACATGACGGCCGATAATTTCATCGAGGGGATACCCGATCATTTCTTCGGCTTTTTTGTTGATCCGTGTTATGTACCCCTTCTGGTCGCACACAAAAAAACCGTCGGATATGCTTTGTATAACCCGTTCCAGGTATTCCTTTTCGCGCTTGAGCTGTTTTTCGTAGGCCACGGTATCGGTTATGTCCCGGACAATGGCTGTGTAAAAACCTTCTGATTCGCTGTTAAGATAGGATATGGTAAGCTCAACATCAAAAACAGTGCCGTCCTTTTTCCTGGCTTTAGAGCGGACGGCACTATCATATTTTGGAATAATTGGTGTGCCGGAGGCAAACACTTCTTTTGATTCTTTTTGTATGTCATCCGGAATCAGTGTTGCCACCCAGTCTTTGCCGATCACTTCATCGGGAGAATAGCCGAACATTTTTTCAGCAGCCGAGTTCCAGAACACCAGAACGCCCTCTTCATTGGTAGACATGATGGCATCCGATGTTGTGTCTACAATAGATTGCAACAGCTCATGTTCACTCGGGCATCGAAACGTTTTTTGATTCATGCAGCCTTTTCGTGTTTTAGTTTTTTAACAGGGGTATAGTTATATACAAAACGCCCGGATGGTGTATTTTTTAACACGTTATCCGGCACTGTGTATGCCCACTTGTTTGTCAGCAGTGAATAGATCTGGTCCAGAATGCCCCAACGGAAGCCAAGGCTTGTGAATAGCGTGACAATTCTATTAGAATTATTAAGGACACGCAAGAAAATTGTTTTGTAGGAGTACATTGCCAAAAAGGCTTCCAGGTATTTATACTCATATTCAAGGGGTTTGTAATTTTCGTTGCACGTAACAATCAGTTGTTGCAGTGTGTATTTGTCCCAGTTTTTATTAGCAATCATACCGGCTGCATCATATTTTTTGTACATGCGGTTGCCAGGCATCGGCGTTAAAAGTGAAAAAATCGGCATAACAATATTGGTTTCATGCACGAATTCTACTACGCTTTGCATGTATTTGTAGTCGTCTTTCAGAGGGTCGAGAATAAAATTACCCTGCACGCATAGCCCCGATTTTTGACACCGCTTAATGACCTTTTTAAATTCATCAATTTTATTGACATCGGTTTTTTCAAATGTTTCCTTTTGCCGGGCATGGTTAAGTGATTCAAAACCGACAAGTGCAATCTGACAGCCGGCCGAAACCAAATGCTGTACAGTATCATATGTAAGCAGGTTCATGCTTATAAATGAACTGAACTTTATTTTACATTCTTTAATTGACTGAAGCATTTCATGTGTTCTCGGTTTGTTTACGGCGATATTTTCTTCGCAGAAAATAAACCAGGGTTTTTTGCCGATAATCGATTTTTTAAACCATGCGCGTTTTGCGTCATTAATTTGCATAATCATTTCTTTGGCTGAATACATGCGATACCGAGAGTCTGTCATGTCGGGAGTGCAACAAAAAGGGCATCCGTAGGGACATCCACGGCTGAATGCGATGGGAATTGGTTTTATGGATGTAACCTTTTCGCGTTTGCTCAAATGGTATATGCGCTCATAGTCGATGACCGGCAGATTATCTACAGGCGGATAGTCTTTGGCATCATAACGCGTTTCAAGGTTTTTATTTTCGAGGTCAACAAGCAGCGGTTCCCAGAGATTGTCGGCCTCTCCTACAACAACGCAACTGCAATGCCTGATCGATTCCTCGTAGTTCAGGGAAGGATGTACCCCGCCCAATACAACCGTCTTGCCCCTCTTCATAAATTCATCAGCTATTTCATATGCCCTGTTTGCATTCAGGGTCCGGGCGGTAATGCCTACAAGGTCGTAGTCTCCATCGAAGTCTATGAGATCCCCCCAAATTTCGTCAATAAGCTCTATCTGGTGATGCTTTGGTGTTAGGGACACGAGTGTTGCAATTGAATAGCTAAACAGAGGTTTTGGTAACGTTTCTTCTTCCTGTAGTCCCTGTGGCGTGATGAATACGATTTTCATAATGAACCCCTTTCTAAGTATTTATTACTAGGTAAATTTCCCAAATCCCCAAAAATTTTGCAAATGATACCCTTTATGGGGATATACAAAAACCTGTAAGATCGATACAATTTATTCTTGTGAGAAATTAATAATTAATCTTGAAGAGGGCGATGTATGCGAGTGCTGTCGATAGTTGATAAAGTATTGTGTAAAATCTGTATGAGGCTGTCACCGCTTTTCGGAATCCCTGTTGATTGCTTTTATGTATTACCAAACAGAAAACCAATAAAACCAGCTTATAAAAAAGCCAACTTGAGGTTGGTTGTTTCTAATTCCGGTATCCCGGTTGATAACCATACTGATGATGTTTAACGTGGCACATGAATAAACAATTAACACGAATCATCATCAGTTATTAAATGTTTTTTATGAGGCAATCAAAGATGTAAAATATTTTTTCATGAATGAAAGAGGAGGGGCAGTATGATAAAAACAATGAAAATCGTTGTTGCCGATGATCATGTTTTGGTGAGGCAGCAGGTGGGGAACATCATCAAGGCCATAGACCGTTTCGAGCTGGCCGGGGTGGCCTGTAACGGCCTGGAGTTGTTGCAACTGGTGGAAGCGGTGCGCCCTGATCTGGCTATTGTAGATATGTATATGCCTGAGATGAGCGGCATTGAGGCGGTAAGGGAAATTAAAAAACAATTCCCGCAAACCAAAATAGTGCTGCTTACCCTTTATTACTCGGAAATAATTTTGCATGAATGCATGCGGCTGGGTGTGAGCGGGTATGTCGTCAAGGAGGATTCGGGCGACGATTTGGTTCAGGTGCTCAGCAATGCAGACTTTGAAGGTATTTGCGTTTCTACGGGGGTTATGGATTCCTTTTTGAAGCAGTCGGGAGGCGCTCATGGTGTGTAACACGTACTTTAGTAATTTCTCGTGGGTGGTAACCATCACCCGTGATCAGAACAGTCGCAGTAGCTGGACAGCCCGGGGGATAAGCGAGCAGGAAGAAATGGAAGTGTTTGTCCTGAAGCATCGGGTGCAGTTTCCCTATCCAAGTGAGGCGCGGGAGGACTTCCTGGACTTTGCCCGGAAACACAGCATAGAGCAGTATGTTTTTAATCTGATTTAAGTACGTGTGGGTCTATTAGGCTTTTGATATTAAATCTATTCCATATCATTAAGATTTGTTGTTATCGAAGGCATTGTGGTTGCCAAGTGTAAAAACAGCTCTTGTTTTGTTTTTAAGCCAAGTTTTTGGCGAATGTTGCGCTCGTGGGTTTTGATTGTGTTGACCTTACTGCCGAGCTTTTTAGCTATTTGTCCAGGTTTAAGACCATCCCTGATATAAAAGAGGATTTTTTGTTCGGTAGGGGTGAGCTTTTCAGGGCGTTTCTTTTTGTCGTCAGGGTAAAAATTTTTGCGCATATAATCTGAAATGGTAGGACTGAAAAATGACTTGCCGTCGTAAACAGTATTAATAGCACTTACAATGCTGTTATTCGTTTCAGATTTTAAAATATATCCTTTGATGCCGATGTTGAGAGCGGTATTGATGGTTGACTCCTGGTCGATGAAGGATATTAAAATGATTTTTGCATCAGGATCTATTTCCATTACTTTATGTGCAAGTTGGATGCCGTTCAGGTGCTCGATCATAATATCAAACAGGTATACATCGACGGACAGCTTTTCTATGCACCTTAATGCCTCTTTCCCATCAGACGCCTCACCGACTACAACAATATTGTTTGATTTGTCGATGGCTGAAATAATACCCTTACGATATAACTCGTGATCATCAACAATAAAAACCTTAATCATTTCCGGTATCCCCTATCGGTATCACTGCTTTAATGGTTGTGCCTCTTGGGTTATGTGATGTGATGTTTAAAGAGCCGTTAAGGGCAGTTGCACGCTCAGACATGCTGATAAGCCCCAAACCGATACTTGTTTTTTTCTGCTCTGCAACATCAAATCCAATGCCATTGTCGCTGATGGATAACGAAATGGCGGCATTCTTTTGTGCTAACGTAATATCTATTTTTTTTGCCTTTGAGTGCTTTATAATATTATTCAATGATTCCTGAAAAATTCGAAACAGACTATACGCAATATCGTTAGAGATATTGACTCCTTCAATATTTTCAACCATATTTATCGATATAGAATGCTCTTGCATAATACGATTACACTCAGCATGCAGGGCCTCGGAGAGGCCTCCTGCTTCCAGAGAGGGATCGTTAAGTTTGTAAGACAGGTTTTTTAAAGTAGCCCAAAAGTCTGAAAACACATCTTCTGTTTTCAGCGCTAATTCGAAAATTTTATATTCATCCTGCTCTACGGCAAGAGCTTTCAATTTGTTTATAAGCATAGACAAATTGTATTTTGTCATGCTGGATGAATCATGAATATCGTAGGCAATTTTTTTTCGTTCTTCTTCAAGAAGAGAAAGAAGCTGCAGGGTGAAACTTTTTCTTTGGCGTTCGTATTCCTTTCTGTCTGTAATGTCGTAGATAGAAGCAACTGTTTCAACTAAATTGCCTGTGTCATCAAAAAGGCCGATAACGTTGGTTTCTACAGGAAAAATGGTGCCATCTTTTCGCCTTAAAAAGGATTCGTACTGCTTTTTAAAACCGGTTTTGCGTACTTCGTCAATGAATGGTTCAGGAATATGGTTTTCGGGAACGAATTCCATAATCTGTTTTCCAATTATTTCCTCTCTATCGTATCCAAGCATTTTTAGAAAAGAATCGTTAACTTCAGTGCAACAGCCTTGGCCATCTGTAACAACAATTGCTTCGATTACAGCACTAAATATTTTATTCATTTTTTGATTTGTCTGTTTCAGGCTGTCCTCATATTTTTTTCTTTCTGTTATATCCCGGTATGTAGCAATCCCTCCAAGTGGTTGTCCAGTGTCATTGAAGGTAAGAGCAGCATTCATCTCAACAATTATTGTATTTCCGTTTTTGCAGCGCAGTTGTGATTGATATCCCTTAAGATATCCTTTCTTTAACAAGGATGATATTGGTTCGGGGCTGTGGTCGTCAGGCGAGAGTTCAAGAAGATGCTTGCCAAGGAGTTCCTTTTTTTGATAGCCCGTCATTTTACATAGCTCGTCATTTGCTTTTAAAATTTTTCCTTGTTCATCATTAATGGTGATAGCATCGCTTGCAAAATTAAAGATGTTTTCTTCTAAGAACTCGCGCTGCTTCCTTTCAATTTCCCTTTGTTTGATTTCATTTTTTAGTTTTTTATTGTGTTTACTTATGTCTCGATAAATGGCGGAGTAAAAACCTTGTCCTTTGTCCTCAAAATATGAAATTGTAATTTCGACTGGAATTATTGTGCCGTCAGCGGTAACGGCTTCTGTTTCAATAGGGTGACTGAAGTCAACATCTTGCAAATCCGGAATTGTGCCGGAAAAGATGTGCCTCATTCCATCCTTAAGATGTTCAGGGATAATTACATCTATGAGGCTTTTGCCGATAACGTCGTTGCGTTTAAAACCAAAAAGTTTTGTGCAGGCTTCAGACCATAAAAGGATACGGGCACTTTGATCGATAGTTATTATAGGGCTGATATTATCCTTAAGAGAATCGAGAATTTGATGTGCTGTTGGCGTAAAGGGTTTCACCGTTTTTTAATTGTACAGAGTGTTTTTGTTACTGCAGGTTGTTGAAATTTTTTTGTTCTGCTGCAAAGGGTTCCTCCAGTATCTCTAACCAAATTTGGCAGTGCTATAAGTGCTGTTCTTCTTAAGCATCTCGTGTGATAGCAGCATTTTATTATGATATCATAAAATTTATCAACCTTATTCATAGGATGATTTCTTGTGAAACACTCATAAGTTTAGAAAGAATATCACCTAAAAGGTTAGGTGGTTTTTTTAAAACATAGAATTTGGAAAAATATTTCTGAAAAAAAGATCTAAATTTTAAAAAGATTTGGCCTCGGTAGGTATAAATACCTGTTTGGAGGAGGGATTGGCCTTCATACTTAAAAGAAAAGTTGTACTATTCCGATAGAGAGTCCATTTAGCCCCTGACTTAAAAAGCACTTTTATTGGTATTAATTCTATTAATAGGTTGTTTTGCAAATATTTTTTAATTTATCTAACCCTTTGAGTGATTACTAAAGAGCCCGATATTTAGTAAGCTAAAAAAATCTGGTTTGTTTAAAGTCCCTGCAACGTAAGAAAAGCACATAGTGATTGAGTTGGTGTGTGAAAGATAGCACTTGTTGAGGAGCGATAAGCAAAAAAAAGGGCACAGTGTATGAAAAGAGGCGTTTGCATATGGGAAAGAGGAGGTGCAGCATGACTTTCTGGACTTTGCCCGGAAACACAGCATAGAGCAGTATACTTTTAATTTGATATAGCTCTGTGTGGATTGCAAGAGCGACGGGTGAGAGGGGCGATGTAATGACACGTCCGTCCTTTCGCAAGCCAACAACAGAAAGACGGGGCTTAAATTCAAGCTCCGTCTTTTGCCGTTGTGTCACTATTATACAATCATTATGCTCAAAAGAACTGGAATAGACCTTGCATTAAAACGGTGTGTATCTTACCCTTGACAATGCCCGGTGGTGAGGTATGTTTTAAATGTCGGAAGGTTGTCAGCTCGAAAAGATGAGCAGGCCGGTAGCTGATTATGAGCACCTGAAACCTCATCCCCGGGAAATACGCTATGGAAGCGGCAGAGCATCCCCGAGTTTTGATCATTGATGATGATCCCGTCATCCGCTCTCTTCTTTGTCTGCACCTGAGTAAGAACGGGTATGAACTCCTGGAAGCCCGGGACGGCCGGGAGGGGGTGGCCCTTTTTTTTCAGGAGAATCCGAACGTTATACTGTGTGACATGCGCATGCCGCACCTGGACGGCATCGGGGTTTTGAAGGTTGTACGCAAGGAGGCCCCGCAAACCCCCATTGTTATGATCTCCGGTGGAGGCT
>JANQGV010000001.1 GCA_028282925.1 Thermodesulfobacteriota bacterium | reverse complement strand
GTTTGTTGACCCGCCGACTGAAATCGTGCCGCGAGGGCATCCCGCCCGTTTTTGGCGGGACACGTTGCAGGGCGCCTTTCTTTTGCCCCCTTTTCTTTGCGCGCCAAAGAAAAGGGGGAGGCGCTTGCGTCTTATTAAAAAGTTTTCTCACTAGCCCAACAGAATTTTTATATTTTACTGCTTTGGAAGTTGTTTTTAATTACAAATTGAACACAAAATGGCGAGGACTGAGCGGAACACAGAAGATGGGCTTTTTCCGACAGCCTCAGCCCTTTATGACGCCTAAGGGCTTCAACTTCACCACCTTCTTCCCTACCCCGGCACTATCAACCACATCAACAACCGCAGAGACATCCTTGTAGGCCTCCGGCATCTCTTCAGCCAGCGTTGCCCTGCCCGCGGCCCGAACATAAATTCCTTTGTCCTCCAGTTCGCGCGCAATGGCCCGGCCCCGCGAGGCCTTTTTGGCCTGGTGCCGGCTCATTGCCCTGCCCGCACCGTGACAGGTACTGCCGAAGGTTTCCTGCATGGCCTGTTCGGTTCCCACCAGCACATACGAACAGCGGCCCATATCACCCGGAATCAATACCGGCTGGCCGCATTGTTTATAAGCATCGGGCACCAGCGGATGTCCCGGCGGAAAGGCCCGGGTTGCGCCCTTTCTATGAACGCAGACTTTCTGTTCCTGCCCACCCACGGTGTGCTTTTCGATTTTTGCAATATTATGGCACACATCGTAAACCAGCTCCATGCGCAGCTCACGTTGACTTGCACCAAGCACCTGCTCAAAGGTCTGGCGTACCCAGTGCCCGATAATCTGACGGTTGGCAAAGGCATAGTTGGCAGCACATGTCATGGCTCCCAGGTACCGTTTACCTTCCGGGGAGTTGATGGGAGCGCAACACAACTGTTTGTCGGGCAGGTTGAAGCCGTATTTTTGAGATGCCTTCAACATGATCTTAATGGTGTCGTCGCATACCTGGTAGCCGAACCCCCGTGAACCGGTATGCACGGTTACAACAATCGCTCCCAGGGACAGGCCCAGCATTCGGGCCGCCTGTTCATCGCACACCTGGTCGATATAACCTATTTCAACAAAGTGATTACCTGACCCCAGGGTCCCCAACTGGGGCCGCCCGCGCTCAAAGGCTTTATCGGAAACAACGGTGGGGTCGGCTCCTGCAATACAGCCCTGGTCTTCGATGTGCAGCAGGTCGTTGCGGCTGCCGAACCCTTTTTCAGCCGCCCAGGTCGCCCCTCGCTTCAGCACCGCTTCATAGTCTTTACCACCCAGTTTCAAGTCTTTTCGTGCCGACCCGATGCCGGAAGGAATATTTGCAAACAGTCCCTCAATAAGAGAGGGAATATCGCGGACAATATCATCGCGTTGCAGGCCGGTCCGGAAAAGCCGCACACCGCAGTTGATATCGTATCCGACCCCGCCGGGGGATATAACCCCCTCATCCATATCAAAAGCGGCCACTCCGCCGATTGGAAAACCGTATCCCCAGTGGATGTCCGGCATAGCCAGCGAACTGCCGACGATGCCGGGCAGGCAGGCAACATTGGCAACCTGTTTTAGGCTCTGGTCCTGCTGTATTTTCGGCAGCATCTCGGCGCTGGCATACACAATACCATCGGTATGCATTGCACCGCGTTTGAGCACCCGCCAGCGGCTGTTATCTATTTTTTCCGGATGGATTATCTGCTCTTTACCCATTAGTTCTTCTTCCCCGGCTCCTGTCTATACGTTACAGTATAGCACGTATTTAAACAGTGTGATATTCCGGGACAACCGTTTTTATACATCCAGTATTACCGTTGCCTGCCAGGAATTAGCTTGTTGTAGTATGGAAAGGCTATGGTAGGTTACAGCCTTGACTGTTGTTTCGATCACGTGGCGTGACGGATCAAACGTTTCGCCATGAGCCTCTGCAATCAAAACCGTATCTGAAATGTCGTTAATGGTAAAACGGGAAAAAAGCAGGTGTTCCGTGTCGAACAGGAACAAAAGAGCACCCATCCATTCCACGAGCAACTCTTCCAGGTTATCACGCTGAAGAGTAAAGGTTCGTTTTTCCAGCGCCCTTACCGTTGCAATATCTGTCATGATGTCAAACAGGGCAAACCCGGCATGCCGGAAAACCTCTTCCCGGCTGCTGCCGTATATCTGCAGCCCGATATCCGCGGTATGATCGATAAGTTCGTATTTTTTCATTGTTCGACCGGCTATATCCCCAGCACCTCGCTTTTATCCACAAACATGCGGTGCCAGAGTTCAAGATACAGCAGTGCCCACAACCGGTAGCTATGGTCTGCCTGCATGCCGTTGTGTTCGCTGAGCAGTTGCTCAACCGCGTTTTTACGAAAGTACCCCCTTCCCAGCGTGCGTGCATCGAACAAAATGTCTCTGGTTGCCTCTTTAAGCTCATTGCGGAACCAGGAATTGAGCGGCACACCGAACCCCATCTTCTTGCGATACAGGATATCATGGGGGAGGACATCCTCGAATGCTTTCTTCAATATATACTTTGTCTGCATTCCTTTAAGCTTGAGCGATTGCGGCAAATGTGCGGCAAACTCCATAACGTGGTGGTCGAGGAAAGGAGAGCGGGCTTCCAAGGAGTGGGCCATACTGGCAATGTCCACCTTTACCAGGAGGTCGTACGGCAAATACAGCATGACGTCGGCATACATGGTCCTGTCGATCAGGTTATCGGCGTCGGCCCGGTTGTAGATGTCGGCAATAAGCGACACGGAATCGCTGCCGGCCACCTCACGTGCAAAGGTAGCCGTGTAGAGCTGTTCCTTCATCTCGTTGTTGAAATAGCACAGCCACTGGATACAGCGCCGTGCCGGGTCATCGGTGGCACCACCGATAAACCGTTTCAACCTGCGGATGATACTCCAGCGGTAATCCTGGTAAGGCAGTTTATCGACCAGCCCCTGAATCCCCTTCCTGAGAAATGCCGGAATTTTTGTGTAGCGCTCGGCCAGGGTATTGGCAACATAGCGCTCATAGCCGCCGAACGTCTCATCACCACCGTCGCCGTTAAGCGCCACCGTTACATGTTCCCGGGTAAGTTTGGAAACATAGTAGGTAGGAATGGCCGAGGGGTCGGCATACGGCTCGTCATAATGCCAGAGGATTTTCGGCAGCACATCAAGGGCATCCGGCTTGACGATGAATTCGGTATGGTCGGTCTTGAACAGATCGGCAACCCTGCGGGCGTGCTGCACTTCATTAAAGTCCGACTCCTCAAATCCTATGGAAAAGGTTTTGACCGGCCGGTTGACAAGATCGCTCATAACCGCAACCGTGGCGCTTGAATCGATACCGCCGCTCAGAAATGCTCCCAGGGGCACATCGCTGTGCAGCCGGACTTTGACCGCTTCCTTGAACACATGCCGCAGCTTTTCAACATAGTCACGTTCCCCCCCTGCCTCTATTTTGGGAACATAGCCGAGATCCCAGTACCGGTCTGTCCGGACTTCTCCGTTTCGCATCACAAGAGTATGGGCCGGGGGTAGTTTATATATACCTTTAAAAATGGTTTGGGGTCCGGGAACGTACTGGTAGGTCAGATAATGGTGCAGTGCTTCCGGGTTGAGCTGTGTATCCACGGACGGATCAAGCAGCAGCGATTTTATTTCTGAGGCAAATATAAATGCTCCATCAACCACGGCATACACCAGCGGTTTCTTGCCGGCCCGGTCCCGGGCCAGAAAGAGTTCCCGCCGCCGGGAGTCCCAGATGCAAAAGGCAAACATCCCCCGCAGGCGCTCAACGCAGGCCGGGCCCGCTTCCTCGTACAGATGCAGGATTACTTCAGTGTCGGTGTTGGACCTGAAAACATGTCCTTTGGCCTCAAGCTCGGGACGCAGTTGCTCGAAATTGTAGATCTCCCCGTTGTAAACGATATGGATCGATCCATCTTCATTCGCCATCGGCTGATGTCCGGCTGCCGTCAGGTCTATAATACTCAAGCGCCGATGGCCGAGCCCCACCGGGCCGGAAGCGTATACACCGCTGTCGTCCGGGCCCCGGTGCTCAAGCACCGATGTCATCCGTTCAATCAATTCCTGATCGACGCTACGTGATCTGTCAAAATAGATTTTTCCGCAAATTCCGCACATAAGCCCGCTAAATCAACTTTTTTTGCAATGTAAGCATACTGTCGCGATATTAATGGAGTAATGGAGTACCCGGGCATTGTCAACGAATAATTTTATTTTCCATTACTTCGGTGCACCTTGATAAAGATATCTATACACCCCGGTACTATCAGGCTGCTGAGAAATGTTCAGATTCAAGGCGCGCGAAATCGTTTGGCATGAGGCGTACTCGGCCGTACGCTGCAATGACAAAGGATGAGCGCAACGCAGAAGGTGGGCATTTCTCAGCAGCCTCCTCATGAAAAAAAGGGCTTAAGAGAGATATCTCAAGCCCTTATTAATATATTAACATAAAAGTAACGTGCAGGGAGACTGTTGGAGGATGTTCAGATTCAAGGCGTGCGAAACCCTGAGAAATGAGGCGTACGTGGTTGTACGCCGCAGTGACGAAAACAGAGCGCAACGCAGAAGATGGATATTTTCCGGCAGTCTCCTATCCCCGGCTTAGATGCCGGCTTTCCCTTTAAGCGTGTCGGCCATATCGGTCTTTTCCCAGGAGAATCCCGGTTCTTCTCTTCCGAAATGTCCGTAGGACGAAGTGTTCTTGTAGATCGGCTGCAACAGGTTAAGCTTTTTAATGATTTCGGCAGGCCGGAAATCGAAAACTTCGTTGACGATGCGGGCGATTTCATCAGGCGGTATTTTGCTGGTACCAAAGGAATTGATCATAATCGACACCGGTTGGGCAACACCGATTGCATAGGCAAGCTGCACTTCACAGTGGGAGGCCAGTCCGGCTGCAACAACGTTCTTGGCAACGTAGCGCGCCATATAGGAAGCGGAACGGTCGACCTTGGACGGGTCCTTGCCCGAGAAAGCGCCGCCGCCATGGCTGCCCTGGCCGCCATACGTATCACAGATAATCTTTCTGCCTGTCAGGCCGCAATCACCCTGGGGTCCGCCGATAACAAACCGGCCGGTTGCATTGATATGGAATTTGGTCTTGTCGTCCATCAAGTCGGCCGGAATGACCTTGGATATGACCTCTTCGATGATGCCCTCTTTCAGGTCCTTGTCTTTTACATTGGGGCTGTGCTGCGTTGCAATAACAACGGTATCAACCCGAACCGGCTTCTTGTCCTGGTATTCGATGGTGACCTGGGACTTGCCGTCCGGCCGCAGAAAATCGAGAACATTATTTTTACGCACATACGCAAGCCGTTTTGTAAGGCCGTGTGCGTACTGAATGGGCATGGGCATCAGTTCCGGTGTTTCATCACAGGCAAACCCGAACATCAATCCCTGGTCACCGGCGCCCTGCTCATGGCCGGTATGCTCATCAACGCCCATGGCGATATCCGGAGACTGCTTGTCGACCGAACTCATAACCGCACACGTCTCCCAGTCGAAACCCATGGATGAATCGCTGTACCCGATATCCTTGATCGATTCCCTGACGATGTCGGGAAAGTGAACATAACAATCGGTGGTGATTTCACCGGCAATTATGGCTACGCCCGTTGTCACCATCGTCTCACAGGCAACCCGGCATTTCTTGTCCTGTGCCATTATAGCGTCCAGAACTGAATCGGAAATACGGTCTGCTATTTTATCAGGATGTCCTTCGGTGATTGACTCAGAGGTAAATAGGTAGTTGGTCATTGACATAACAGTATCACCCTCCACGTTAAAAATTTACATGATATTTACTAAAGTTATCCTACTTTTTATAAGATAAGTTCTATAAGAAGTCAAACTAAAATATTACCGAACAATCTATTTTTTTAAATATAATATTATCTAATTAAAATAAAAATAAATTTATACAAAAATATATCCTTATACAAATGCTTAGTCCTTCCGAAATTCCGGAAAATGTGGTATAGACAAGTACTTAAAAAACCACACATATAAATAAAACCATGGCATCGGCAGCTCTTATAGACAAACACATACAGGAAACAGGCCTTAAAGCCGTGAAAATCGGCGGTGCCGTCCTTAAAGAGCATTACGGCGACTCCCAGAACATAACCTACAAAGGCAAGCTGGACCTTGTTACCGACACCGACCGGAAAACCGAAGACGCCATTGTAAAGTTTCTGAACCGGGAGTGCCCGGATCACGGTATTCTGACGGAAGAACAACAGGAAATAGCGGGATCGGCACCATACAGATGGATTCTCGACCCCCTTGACGGCACAACAAATTACGCCCACGGCTACCCGTTTTTCTGTGTTTCCCTGGCATGCGAACAGAATGGAACCGTTATCTGGGGCACCGTATATGATCCGTTGCGGAATGAATGTTTCACGGCTGCAAAAGGCTGCGGAGCTCTGCTTAACGGACACCCCATACAGGTTTCCACAACGGGTGATATCGACAGAGCCCTGCTCTGCACCGGGTTCCCCTACGATGTGCATGAGTGCAGTGAAAACAATCTCGATCACTTTACCCGTTTCATTAAATCCGCCCGGGCAATCCGCCGTGACGGAGCGGCGGCACTCGACCTCTGCTACGTTGCCGCAGGACGATTTGACGGATTCTGGGAGTTGAAACTCAAACCCTGGGACATTGCAGCCGGATGCCTGATAGTAGCCGAAGCCGGCGGCAGGGTAACGGATTATGCAGGCCGGCCGTGCGGCCTGACCCAGGGAGAAGTGATTGCCTCCAATGCCTTGCTGCATGAGTCCATGGTAAAGATCATTCAGCAGGATGGGGAAACGCTGCCATGAAAGCACATGCACTTACAGTCCTCTTCCTTATCTGCGCCTTTCTTGCAGGGCCGGACCTCGGCCTGGCGGACATTTATAAGTATGTCGACAAAAACGGGGTTGTTCACTTTACCAATGTCCCGATGCATACCGGCTATAAAGTCGTCATCAAAAACAGCGCGGAAGTACGGGAAAAAGAAAACAGGTACGACCCCATCATCACAAAGCTCTGTCGAAAATACCAAATGGATACGGCCCTGGTAAAAGCGGTCATTAAGGCCGAATCCGGGTTCGACCCCTACGCGGTGTCAAAAAAAGGCGCCCAGGGCCTTATGCAGCTCATGCCGCATAAAGCCAAAGAACTACAGGTGTACAACCCCTTCAACCCCGATGAGAATCTCCAGGGAGGTATCAGCTATCTCAGAACCCTGCTCGATATGTTCGATGGAAACGTTCGCCTGGCACTCGCGGCGTATAATGCCGGGGAGAATGCCGTGTTGAAAAAAAACGACGTCCCACCGTATGAAGAGACACGCAACTACATTAAAAAAGTTTTGAAATACAAAAACACGTATCAGAAAATGCGCTGATTCAGACCGCAGCCCTCCAGAGAAAGGACATGAATTGTGAAAACGACCCCTGTACAGATCAAACGCCTGCCGGGCACGGAAGACCTGCCCCTGCCACGCTATATGACCAGTCATGCCGCCGGGATGGACATATATGCCTCCCCTGAAAAAGAGATCGTTTTAAACCCCGGCAAAAGGGCCTTGATTCCAACCGGCATCGCCATAGCACTGCCACCGGGAATTGAAGCCCAGATTCGTCCGCGCAGCGGGCTGGCAATCAAGCACGGCATCGGACTGCTGAATGCTCCCGGAACAATCGATGCCGACTACCGCGGAGAAATAAAAATTATCATGATAAATCTGGGCGAAGAACCGTTTGTGGTTCAGCGTGGCGATCGCATTGCCCAAATGGTGATCCACTCCGTAGAGCAGGCGGAATGGATACAGGTAGAGGAGCTGCCGGAAACAGACCGCAACGACGGCGGCTTCGGCCATACCGGAACGTAAAAAAAGCTGAAAGGCGGGAGGGGTTTCCGCCCTTCAGCAAAGACTGTCCTGCCGAATAAAGACAGTCATGTAATCATGTTTCTATTCCAGCACATGTGCAAACGTACATTCCCCCTTTGAAACAGTGCCCCGCTTCTGTACTAAAGCCGTCTCAACTTTTCCCCCGCCGCAGGGCAACCCGTTCACGTCTATGGACGTCCCGACCACAGACGCTTTCGTTGACGGGACCGCGGCGCCGCTCAGCTTTGTCGTCTCGCGGGTCTGTTGTATCGGCCGGCTTTCCAGCCCATGACATAATGCAAAAGCAATACCGATACAAAAGGCCAGGATGACATTAAGCCTTAGAACTCCTTTCATGTTCCGCTCCTCCTGCGTAAACAAATCGTCTGATCTAATGCCGTTTCCGACCACGTGCTTCCCTGCTTTGCAGCCTTCAATCACTGTATCAAAGAACGACAGGCAGTCAATCGCGCCCCCATGGTAGGGCGTGCATTTTTTAAGGAGTATTTTTCATTTTTTTCAGGAGTAGCCGCCTATGGTAACACAGGTATCTTTTTCTATTTCTACGCATCTGTGCTATAGTTACTCATATATACTCATAGGGCATATACACCTGCCCTGCGTAGTAGCTACCAGCAGGCAAAACCGTTTAGAGCGTTACGTGCATGAAACAGCCATTAATAAGCATTATTATCCCGGTATACAATCGCTCGGAAACAGTTGGGGCCGCAATTGAATCGGTTCTCGAACAGACCTATCGCCATTATGAAATCATCATCGTCGATGACGGCTCAACCGATGCCACTGCCGAAGCACTAAAAGCATATGCTGACCGGGCAACCGTTATTACCCGGGAGCACAGCGGGCCGAGCGCCGCCCGCAACAGCGGAATTGGGGCATCCCATGGTGAGTATATCGCTCTGCTCGATTCCGATGACATCTGGCTCCCCAAAAAACTTGAAACACAGGTGTCCTTTTTCCTGGAACATCCGGAAATCAAAGTCTGCCAGACCGAGGAGATCTGGCTCAGGAACGGCGTGCGGGTCAATCCCATGAAGAAGCACAAAAAGCACTCGGGCTGGATTTTTAAGCAGTGCCTGCCGCTGTGCATTGTAAGCCCCTCGGCCGTCATGGTTCACAAAAGCGTTTTTCAACACGTGGGACTGTTTGACGAAACCATGCAGGCCTGCGAAGACTATGACCTGTGGCTGCGAATTGCCCCGCACTATGCCATTTACCTGATCGAAGAACCGCTCATCGTAAAGCATGGAGGACACCCCGACCAGCAGTCACGCACCGTACCGAATCTCGACAAATTGCGCATTAAAGCCCTCTGCAAAATACTGGAGGAAGGCGCCTTAAGCACGGATCTGCGCACGGCGGCACATCATGAACTTGAAAAAAAATGTCGCATCTACGGAAACGGGTGCCTGAAGCACGGAAAAGAAACAGAAGGAAATCATTACAAACAGCTTCCCGGGCGCTATGCCTGAATTGACATCACGGATTTTTTCATGAATCTCTGGCACATTCTTGAACATGCCGCAACGACCTGGCCGCACAGTGTTGCCGTAATCTGTAACGGCAAGAGGATAACCTATGGCCGTTTATATGAACGCGCATCCTGCCTGGCCGATGCACTTTCTGCCAGGGGCATAAAAAAAGGCTGCAAAGCAGGCATACTGTCGCATAACTGTACCGAATACATCGAGATTATCTTCGCGCTGATGAAAATCGGCGGGGTGTGCGTACCGCTCAACTGCCGTTTAACCGCAGAAGACCTTGCCGTTTTAGTGCGGCATGCCGACAGTGAAACCCTTTTTTTTAGCGAAGACCTTGCCGAAAAAGTTCCCCAAAACATTTCGACACTCCGGCACCTGATAGACATCGACACACAAAACGGCGAATACCAGAAACTTTTCTCAAAAATTCCCAGGACCTCTAGCGACACACCCGTAACAGACCGGGATGAAGCCTTTATTATGTACACCGCCGGCACAACCGGCACTCCAAAAGGCGTGGTCCTGACCCACGGCAACCTCTTCTGGAACACAATGAACTATACCGCGGCCTACGGCATGTCTCCAAGTGACCGGGAACTGGCCCCGACACCGCTTTTTCACACGTCGACTCTGGGCAGAACGTTCACCTATATATTCAACGGGGCCGCCTTTGTGCTGTGTGAGAAATTCGACCCGGAAGCTTGCCTGACGCTTATTGCGGAAGAAAAAATCACCGCACTTACCCAGGCCCCCACAATGTTTCTCCTGATGCACAACGCCTTGCAGCGGGGTGGCTGGGATACCCGCTCCGTCAGGAGGGTGGTTACCGGCGCGGCGCCCATGCGCCCACAGCAAAAGACCGGTCTGCAGGAACTGTTTCCCCGGGCGGCTTTTTTTGATGTCTACGGCATGACCGAGGCCTCACCGGGCATTGCATTCCTGGGACCGCATGACTTCTTTCAGCACACAACGACTGTCGGCAAACCCATGCTCAGTGTAGAGGTAATGATTGAAGACGATACGGGCAATAGTGCAGAGCGCGGCACAATCGGCGAGGTGCTGTGCCGGGGCCCCAATATCATGAAGGGCTATTACAAGGATACGCAGTCTACCGAAACCGCTTTGTCAGGCGGGTGGCTGCATACCGGCGATATAGGCATGATTGACGAAGAGGGGTTCCTGTCGCTGGTGGGGAGAAAAAAGGACATAATCATCAGCGGCGGCGTAAACATTTATCCGGCCGACATTGAGCAGGTACTCCTGCAGCATCCCGCCGTAGCCGATGCAGCCGTTATCGGACTGCCTGATGAAAAATGGGGCGAAGCGGTCAGCGCGTGCCTTGTGTTGCGACAAAACATGTCATATTCCGCTGAAGCAATCAAAGCCTACTGCAAAAAGCATCTGGCGGATTTTAAATGCCCGCGCACTATACTGTTCATGGACGAACTACCGCGCAATGCAGCCCAAAAGGTACCGAAAACCGACCTGAAAGTATTGTGCAGCAGGCGACAGGATGATACCTGACACATATTATTTTGTTGCCTTTTTGAGTTGCATACAGTAGAAAAACACAAACCATTGTGTTAAAAAGGACCACGCACTATGAAATGCCTGTTTTTAGACTGTTTTTCCGGAATAAGCGGCGACATGACCCTTGGCGCCCTGGTTGACCTGGGGCTCCCGCAAAAACACCTCAAAGAAGAGCTGGCAAAACTGCGCTTACCCGGCTATTCTCTTCACTTTTCCCGAACCACACGCATGGGCATTTCCGGCCGGCGGCTGACGGTTAAAACTACAGCCGGCAAGCAACCCCACCGATCCTACAGCAATATCGAAGCAATTATTACAAAAAGCCGCCTGGCACCTTCCGTTAAAGAATCGAGCCTGACGATTTTCAAGCACATCGCCCGGGCGGAAGCGGAGGTTCACAACAAAAAAATTGAAGATATTCATTTCCATGAAGTCGGGGCGCTCGACTCCATTGTCGATATTGTCGGCTGTGCCGTCGGCATTGACTACCTGGGCATTGAAAAACTCTTTGCCTCGGAGGTCCCGTTAGGGCACGGCTTTGTTACCTGTCGGCACGGCACCATTCCGGTTCCGGCACCGGCAACCTTGAAAATCCTCAAAGGTGTTCCCGTATATTCAGCCGGCGTTGAAGCCGAAATGGTAACCCCGACCGGTGCCGCTATTTTAGCCGGCCTGGTAGACGTTTTTGGCCCTATGCCCCCGATGACCATCGGAAAGACCGGCTACGGATCCGGCACCCGGGAGTTAAAAGACCGGCCAAACATGCTCAGGGTCATAATGGGCACCCTGCAAAGCGGGACAAGAAAAGAGTCTGTCCGGGTTCTTGAGGCGAATATTGACGACATGAACCCTGAATGGGCGGGCTATCTCATGGAAAGGCTGTTTGAGGAGGGGGCCCTGGATGTGTCCTTTATACCGGCCCAGATGAAAAAAAATCGTCCCGGAATCCTTGTAAAAATAGTATGCAACGAGAATCAGCAAAACCTGCTTACGGCCATTCTGTTCCAGGAATCGACAACCGCCGGGGTGCGCTCGTACCGTGCCGAACGCAGTATCGTCACCCGCCGCAGCACGACAATCAGGACCAGATACGGTAGCATTAAAGCAAAGGTTCTGGGAGATGGTTCCGGCGGAGAGAGAATTGTGCCGGAGTTCGAGGAGTGCCGACGGCTGGCACAGAGCAAGAAACTACCCTTAAGAAAAATCTATGAGGAAGTTATAAAAAAGCGGTAGGACGCAGCCTATTCTGCACATTCTTTCGTGAGTTTTTCAACCAGACTTTTAAGGCTGTGGCTTTCAACAACACGCTGCCTGAAACCCTTACCGGACTCCTGCCGTTGTTCAGCAGGCAGTTGCAGCAGACCTTCAATTTTAGATGCCAGATCTTCAGAATCGCCTTCCCGGAACATGCACTCGTCCGGCAGCATTTCCTTAAAAGCCGGGCTTGACACCAGCACCAGACACCGGCATGCCATGGCTTCCATCACCGTCTTATCAAACAGACCCGGTGGTGACAGGTTGAAAAGGATCTGACTTCGCTGGTAGAGTTCCGGAGTAGCATGGTTGGGGACTTTTCCCAAAAACCGAATTTTCCCGGCCTGCTCAATCTCAGCGGATTCCCTTCTGATATCTTGATAATACTCTTCGTCACCCTTCCCGGGAGCCCCGGCAATCTGCAAGACAACGTCTATGCCTTTCTGTTCCAGCAGGCTGACCGCGTCAACCAGCACGTCTACCTTCTTAATCGCTGCAATTCTGCCGACATACAGCAGCGCATTTTCTATCCGGGGCACATCATTATCGGGAGCAAAAATATCCGTATCAATTCCGGCCGGCATGCGCTTACTGTTTAAATAGCGCGAAGCAAATGAGAAAGAGGATGTGTAAAAAGCGGTGCGCACAAGTTTAACCGCAGCCTTGGCAAGTGCATTGCCGTATTCATGGTTGTACCACATGAAAACTTTTTTCTTCCAAAGCTTCCACAAAAGGCCGCCTAAAACAACATAGACAGCATTCATGTGGACAAAAACAGCATCGTAGTTTTTTCGTTCCCGGGTAATGTACCGGTAAAAATTCAAGACATACTGAAGACGGGAGCACCCCTTCTCTTTCCCCAGGCTCATCACATGCACGTTGCCCGGCAGATTCACGTCCCCTCTTTCAAGGCAGACAACCGCAATCCCGGCAAAAAACCCGGCAAGCTTTTCTATCCAGTTGTGAAAAAAGCCCAGAACATCATCATGCCGGTCGACTTTTTGTGTAATAATCAATAGTTTCATAACGTTTTTTCAAAGTGCAATCAGTTTTGCAGGCACACTATACCCTCTTTACCCCCCTGTTTTCAAGGGCACAACAATGCTCTATTCATTTTCGTTCTCATTACGGAGCGACACAAACGGCCGTGCTCAGACCTGTGATTGATCAAATCCATCAACATAAACAACAATTTTATTGACACAAAACCAAAGGGGTATAGAATAGTTAGATCGCAAACGCAACAGCTATACAGGAACTGCAAGATGACCACAGGTTTAAAAAGCGACTATATGTATCCCGGCAACATGAAGCCATCAAAAGTCTTTAATGTGGCCCGGCACTATCTATTGCCCAAAACAGGCAAACTGAAGTATTACCCCAGGAGATATGCCATAGATCCATCTACGGTCTGCAACCTGCGCTGTCGGTACTGTATTCAGGGCAACTATGATGAAGCCCTGCATTTCGAAAAAAAACTGCTCCCCCTTGACGATTTTAAAATCATATTCGATAAAATCAAGAAATATGCTCTTCTGCTTCAGTTGCATAACTTCGGTGAGCCTCTGCTGAATCCGGACTTACCCAAAATGATAAGCTACGCAACAAAGGCTGGCGTGCGCTGTCGATTGTCTTCAAACATGGCGGTCAGGCTGGACGACCAATATATCCACGACCTGGTCACTTCTGGGCTTTTCCGCCTCACGTGCTGTATCGACGGACATGACCAGCAGACCTACGAGCAGTACCGTACCGGCGGCAAACTGGACACGTTGCTGGAAAATCTTGAAAAGATCAGCTATTATAAAAAAAAATTAAAAAGCCCCTATCCCATCCTCACCTGCAGGATGCTGGTGTTCGAGTGGAACCACCGGTTCGTGGGGGAAACTGAAAAAATCTCCAAAAAGCACAACTGCGACGAGTTCGTCGCGTACGCCGGCAGTTATAAACTAAACGACAAGTCTTACACCTGGAGCCTTAAAAACAATAACTGGCAGGAAAAGCAACCTAAAATTGGAAACAGCATCCCTCCCAAGGCAGCAAAACCGTGCGCCTGGCTTTTTACCGCCCTGTATATCAATTCCAACGGCAAAACCATTCCCTGCTGTTTCTCGGGCGAAAAAAAGGCCGAACATCTCTCCCTGCTCACCCACAGCCTGGAAGATGTCTGGAATTCGGAACAATACATCAACTCTCGCCTGTACACTCTGGGGTTGATCGACGACCGGAGCAATGTCCTGCCGCTGTGCAGGACATGCAGGATGCTGTAACTCCTGACACAGGCCGAAACGATGAGTAACCGCATGGCATTACCACTGCACTTTCATATCGGCACACAACGCGCCGGGAGCACCTACCTGTATAACCTGCTGAAAGCACATCCCGACATATCACTCAGCACATTTCAGGAAGTGAGTTTTTATTCAAACAACTTTCAGCGCGGAACCGGCTGGTATGCCGACACCTTCCCGCAGAACGGTCTGCGCATCGACACCTCTCCCGTATACTTCAAAATGGGTCACGAGGTCGCCCCCCGGATTAAAGCCGCACTGCAGGACCAGCATCCGAAATTTCTAGTCATCCTCAGAAACCCCATCGATTATGTCTACTCTCACTACTTGATGCACCTGCAAAACGGTTTCTTTAAAAACAACAGTGACAAATATCCTGAAATGCCGAAAAAATTCATCGACTTTATCGAGCGCTACCCCAACTACCTGGAACGCGGATGCTATTACACCATCCTTGAAAAAAACTGGCTGAGCGCTTTCGATCCGTCGCAGTTCAAAATAATCTTCTTCGAAGAATTTACAGCAAACACGGATCATGCCATTGCCGAAATCCTCTCTTTTTTCGGTGTGCCGCCCATGAAGCTTACAACCTTGCCGAGCAGCAAAAATAAAATGTTTCGCTACCCCCTCCTGTACAAAGCGCGAAACATAATAGTCAAAAGCAGAACCCTGACAAGGCTCTTAAAAAACAATTCGTTATTCAACGTATTCTATGAAAAATTCTTGACATCAAAGGCTCCGCCGCTGAGCATGCAGGACCGGGGCCAACTGCAATCTTCTTTCAGCCGGGAGGTGCTTGCCCTCAAAAGCTTCACAGGCAGGATACCGGATCAGTGGAAGGATTTTATCACCGATTCAGAAATTGAATAGCATGGGCTGCTGAGAGCGGCCAAAATAGATACTACCATAAGGCACCTCCGTTTCAAGCCAACCGTAAAATCCTGGCAGCCCGTTCGTTCCATGCATACTGCTGTACATCTTCCCGGGCCTGCCTCCCCAGGCGCCGGGCCAGCCCATCGGTAGTCAGCACCTCTTCAATACCGTCTGCCAGGGACCGATCCGAATCCGGCACCACCAGCCAGGCATTTCTTCCATGCACCAGCACCTCTCGTAACACAGGCAGGTCAGGCGCAACAATAGGCACTCCGGAGGCCATGTACTCAAACAGCTTTAAGGGCATTGCCCCGATATTCTGCATATATCCGGCATTTAAAGGCAGCACAATTGCATCACAACTGTTCAACCAGCGCGGCACGTCTGCATTGGGCACCCGGTCGACAAAACGCAAACTGTCCCGGGGAATACCCGATGTCTCTGCGAACTGCAAATAAAGCGGCACCGCGTCCATGGGCCCCCCTACGCAGAGAAACAACGGGGTGGGCGTATCTGTTTTACAGAGCAGCGCCATCGCCTGCAAAATACCCATAACTCCTTTATCGTGACCAAGCACTTCAAACCGCCCCACGTATCCCAACACCTTACGGTCTGAAGGCACCTCAAGCTCTTTGCGACACTTTGCGACTTCAGGCACTCGATTGTACTGTTCGGTATCGACGCCATGATGCAAAACAAGAACCTTTTCAGGGGGACAACCCAACCTGGAAACACAATGGTCCCTAAGCGTTGCGGCAAGGGCAACCACTTTTTTCAATGACGGATTCCGGACAAGCCGTCGCAGAAAAAAACGGTGCAGCATGCCCTCATCAACATGTATTTCATATATGGTCGGCGCCTTTAACAGTACAAACCAAAAAGCACAGTAAATATCGCGGGTGAAGTACAGGTCAGCTCCATATCGACGCGCAGTCAATACAGCACAGAGACCCCATAAAAGCGCATGCAGCATGAACAGTACGGAAAAAATCCGCAAAGGCAGGAATCGTTCCAAACGTACCACATCCCAGTTTGCTAAGGTCCGAACCTGAAAATTTTTTCTCAGGCCGTAATAGTCGAACACTGTCCGGCCGGAAAGCGACGATGGCTGTGTTCGCCGGGGGTGGAGCAAATGCACTTCAGCCCCGACTGCGGCAAAAGATTCACACATTTTGCAGATTTGATAGCCATGCGCCTTTTCCGTCGGCAGCCTGGCGTTAGCCACATACAGAACCTTCAAAACATATCCTCTCCGATACGCCCACCCGTAATAATCATTGCACTGCTAATACTCCTCATCATAGGCAGCGCTTGCATTGGCATATAAAATGTGAGATATTTTCAACATGAACAGCAACATCGTAAAGCAGACTCGTGATCTTGGCCTGTGCCTGTCGTGTGAAATATGCGCGGCCATCTGCCCACACCAAGCTGTATCCATGCAGTTTACAGCGGGACAGTTCCTGCCCCGCATCCTGACCGACCGCTGTTCAGAGTGCGGTTTATGCTTAAAGCTGTGTCCCGGCATTGACTTCAGCCAGGGAAGCCTCCCTGCCACCCACAGCCCCGACGGCCCCTGCCGCCAGGCATACAGCGCTTACTGCAAAAACCAGGATATTCGCACTCACGCCACCAGCGGAGGCATCATAACAGGTCTCATCGTCGCCTTGCTTGATTCAGCGGAGTATGATGCCGCCTTCGTTTTGAATGCGACCCCATTCTCTGAAAAACCGCCTCGTCTGAACAAAACAGAATCAATTGATACCGTCATACAATCCGCCAAATCAAAATATATACCGGCTTCGGTTTACGAGGTAATTAAATCCCTGCAAAAAATGGAGGATAAACGGTACATCATCGTGGGTACCCCCTGCCAGTTCCTGGGGATCAAAAAGCACATAGCACATAGCGGCATGAGCGAACAAAATCTCTTGTTCCTTGGCCTGTTCTGCGACAAAACACTCAACCAGAACATCATAACATATTTTGCCGACAAGTACCGCAGGCCGGGTGAGACCCTCTCCCATCTTGTTTTCCGCTCAAAGGAAAACTCCGGATGGCCGGGCCACACACGCTTGGTTTTTTCATCCGGCAGAGAAGCCTTTGTCGATCGCAAAATCAGAATGCAACTCAAACCCTTCTTTCAACTCAAAAGATGTCTCTTTTGCTGCGACAAACTCAACAGTAGAGCAGACATTGCCTGCGGCGACTGTTATGTTACAGCCAAAGGCAGCCGCCAGGGCACTTCCAGCATCATTGTACGAACCGATAAGGGAGCTACCGTCCTTGAAAAACATCTTGAGCAGTTTGAAGTCGCCCAGGAAAGCATTGAAACAATCCGGCAGTCACAAAACCTGCATGCTAAACGGAAAAACGAACTATTCACCTCGATATTCAAAACTCGGCACAATCTCAACATTGATTCTGCGCCTTCTTCCGCGAGCACTCAGGCAACCGACGAACTAAAACGCCGCGAGCGACATATCCGATGGGGACAGGAATACCGCATCCATAGAATACACCTGGCGCTTCTGCTGACTAAGGTGCGTGCAAAAGCGCTCCAGCTTGTTCGCAGGGGTGTTCTCTTCAGCAGGGTTGCAGCCGCATTCGGATCAGATCTCACATTCCGGCCCTCAAAGCCAAAACAGGGCGGCGATGTTGTACTTATTTTCGGGGGCGAACTTTTCAACAAAGGCGCCCAGGCCATGACCTTTACGGCAATCAACAGCCTCAAAAACCGATTTCCCGGAAAAAAAATGTATCTCTGCTCTACGCCGGATTACAAGCGATCAGCTTCTGAAAAAGAACGGTTTTCCTTTGGCATCCTTCCCGCCGACATGAACACTAAGTCGAGGCTCATACGTTCAATTCAGCGTCGTGGAATCGCACATGCCGAAGGTGAATGTATCAATATTGTAAAACAAGCGGCCTTTTGCATCGACATTAGCGGCTACCAGCTTTCCTCAGCCTGGGGCTTTCAGATCTCCCTTTCTTACATACTGAATATTCTACTGGCCAAGTCAATCGGCATCCCCTACTATATTCTTCCGCAGTCAATCGGCCCTTTTCAGTATCCGCTCATACACAAGCTTATTCTTTTTCCTTTGTTTAAAAAGTATCTCACCTATCCCGCTAAAATTTTTGCCCGCGAAAGCGAAAGCCTGCGTTTAATTAAACAATTCACAAAACAGAATGCTGAAAAATCCTGTGACATTGTCCTTACCGGTCGAGACTATACCCTTACCAATCTGTTTACCCGGGATCCGGTGTTGCATAAAATCCGCATCGCGCCTCAATCAATCGGCATCATCCCCAACGAGAAAGTATTACAAAGAACGGAAAGCGATGCCATGTACGCCATGTACCGGACCCTTATCGAAAAGCTGCTGTCGACAGACAAAACAGTATATATACTGGGTCATTCCTCTAAAGACGCACCGCTGTGTGAAGGCATTAAAACATTTTTTCCCGATAACGAACAGGTCCGACTGGTAAGCAGTGACCTGAATGCAATCGAACTGGAACATGCCATCAGGCAATTTGACTTCATAATAGCATCACGCTACCATTCCATAGTCCATGCTTACAAAAACGGGATTCCGGCCCTGGTTATCGGGTGGGCCGACAAATATCATGAATTACTAAAACTCTGCGGGCAACTCGATTGTTATTTTGACATTCAAAAGCCCCTGGAAACTGAAAAACTTTTGAGCGCCTTAGACATGTTGCTTACACAGAATACCAAAGCCGGACATACTATTTCAGAGCGGCTTAAAAACATCCCTACTTCCGACGTCTTCCAACAACTTGGTTGATACTATCAAGGCATTCGCACACAACGATGTTCATTACTCAAATCAACACTTTTTTATTGTCTGGTAAAAAAGCACTCCCGCCATAACGTGGATCAATTACTCAAAGCCGAACTTTCCAACATTTCGCCGCATGCAAATGTACTTATTATCGGTTCCGGCGGCACCGTAGAAAAGCAGATCCGATCATGGCTAAGCAAAAACGCAACACTCTACACAATGGGCCCGCGGCCCTGAATGTGTTGGCGCCGCTACTGTAACGTAACAATCAAAACACGCAACAGCTTCAGCAAAACAATATCAAGCTTGCCGATGCGGCTGATAACGGAAAAAGGATATGCGCCTCGGGGCACCTACTTCACCAGCTTTGTCAGCCAGAAAGAAACTGTTTTTCCCCGCGTCTTGCTGTCCAGATATGCAAGCACTTTCATGCACAACCCGTTTTGACACATTCGTAACAGCTTCGGAAACATGGTCAACCGGCAGTACACCGATCCGCCCAGGGGAACCACCTCAATCCCCGTGAAATTCCTGAACACATAACGGATACCTTCCTCGGTAAAGCGGTAGAAATCACCATAGTCACCACCCTTGGCATGCTCACCGTAGATAAACGGAATAGTAAACAAAGCTTTCCCCCCCGGCTTCAGGATACGCAGCAGCTCATTGGCAGCCTGGAAGGGGTCGTAAAGATGCTCAAAAACCGATATACACAGCACCGCTCCAACGGAACCGTCCCCAAGGGGAAGGGCATAGATACTTGCATTCAGGTCAACGTTATCCGAACCGAAAGCAAGAGAGGGTTTATAATCGAGTGAAAAATAATTCCCGCCGAAACAGCTGCGGAAAGGGGCCAGCTCTTTACGAAATTTGGAAGTTGTTCCCAGATCCAGAACCACCGATTCCCGTGCAATCTCTTCGACCGACTCTCTGAAAAGAGGATAAAAGTATTCGCGACCTGTTAACATTACAGCCCCTGCTGGTTATAACGAAATCTGATTAAACGGTTAAGAAACGTGCGGCAAAACTATACAGCAATGCTTTCAAGGATACGCTGCACTCGTTTATCCCATGTATACAAAAGTTCAACCTGCTTACGTGCGTTTGTTGCTAGAGTAGTTGCCAGATCCGGCTCATCTATAATTCGATCAAGGGCTTTCTTCCAGGCATAAATATCGTCAGGTTCAACCAGCAAACAGTTCTCTTCATGCTGAAGCACTTCCTGCAACACTGGCAGGTTCGAAGAAATGATCGGGCGGCCGGATGCCATATACTCAAACATCTTCATAGGGGAAAACACTTTCGAGATATCTCCCCGGTTCCCGCTTGCCGCCACCTTTCGCTGATACGGCATCAGCAAAACATCAATAGTCTCCAATGCAGCAGGTACCTCGGCATTGGGAATATGCCCTTTAATGTGCAGATTTTCAATGCCGTGCATCCGTTCACGCCACTTTTGCACATATTTCTCGATGCCGCCATATACAAAAAAAACATCACGGGGCCGGAGCTGGGCAAGTTCAAATATAACTTCGACCCCTCTGCCGGAATACAGGCTGCCCAGATAGCCGATGCAATATGTACCTTTTTTACCACTGACCGTTTTCAATTTTTCGAAACGGGCAGCATCAACTGCATCGGGCATCACCTCGATTTTGTCGGCCGGACACCCGAACTGTTTATAGTAGTCCCGGAGCGGATCGGTAATAACCACCAGTTTTTCGAACCCGTCTCGATGAAAAATCTTCAGCCGGGAAATCAGTTTCATTGAAACAGTATCAGCATCAATAGGTTCATGCAATTCCAGCACAACTCTTCGCTTCATCAGCACGCTTACGATTGCTACAACCGGGTCCCGGGTATATATCAAGTCTGATTTCAATCGACCGGCCCGCAAAACAGCCAGTCCGGCAAACAAATAATTCAGCATACCAAGAGGGAACCTTTTAACCGCTCGCACTTTTTCTATCTGAAACGAACGCGCCACCCCGAAAAAAGCAAAGGGGTCAGCATTCCGAAGTGTTTGATGTGCGCGGTCGGGCACAATCAGGGTGACGGAATGCCCGGCACCCGCCAATGCCGCACACATGCTCATAACCTGTACGCTGTTGGCCGCCCGGGATGGGATGGCAGAGTTGGCAATATAGACAATATTCATAATTAAAAATATTTTTTAACCGATAAACTCCAGCGCGAGATCTTCAACGGAATCGAATTCAAGCCACCCACCGGCAATCGAAACAGCATGGACAGGCATCAGGTTATCAATTACCTCCTGGATAAATGAAGTCATATACATGTTATTGAAGTCTTTGCCGTCATACATTTTCTCTTTACCCATGGCGTGATAAAACTGCCTCACCTTGTCAATTGCATGTGCACCGATTTTTATGAGCCCAATATACTGCCCCTGTATCTCATCATATGATTTTGGTTTCTTGCCGAGCTCAACTATCTTTCCGGAAGCGTCCAGTTTCATTGTTTCTGCATCGTCGAGAGGATTACTCATGCGCTGCTCCCACAGCGCCCGCCACTCGCTGTCGACGACAACGGAAAAGTCATAGTTACTTTTTAACAGAGCCTGCAACACCTCCGGCCTGTAAATAATATCACCATATGAAATAATCACATCCCCTCGCAGAGCATCCTCGGCACAGAAAAGCGTATACACCATATTTGTCCGATCATAGTCTTCGTTGGTATAGTACTGCAGATCTGTCCGCTGGATGGTCTCTCCCTTATAGCCTCGCACCAGAACCAGGTCGTTCACACCTTCCTGGTGAAAAGTTTCCACAATGTAGTCAAGCAGTGGTTTGCCTTTATACGGCACCATACATTTCGGGACCTTTTCAGTATACGGACGTAAGCGTGTTCCTTCCCCTGCTGCCAAAACAATTCCTGTTACCATATCAGTCTGCTTTCCAGTATGTTTATATTCCGGTTGTCTGTAAGCTGTCGTAGGTAGCATAAAAAGGTCCTACGATTTCTTCAAATTCTCTTTTCTCCTGACTGCTCCAATCCTGCACGCGGTGTTTGCGTTTCTGAACATTTGAGGCCTGGCCCTTCAAACACGCAAAACGTTCATGAGACAAAACCGGCCGCAACTGCATATAGTCGGCCAGGTATTGATAATAATCATAGTTCTGGTCAATATCAGAAAGTTTCATAATAACTTTTTTAACTGATCCGATCTCGTCAAGGGCCTTCAAAATCGCCGTATTGACGGTAACATAATACCAGGCAATCTTACCAATACGGCTTAGACCCTGCCATTGTGTCCATTCTTCACCGGAAGGCGTGATACGGCTGAAATTACGGTGAAGCCCCCTGGCATGCAGGGGCTGTGGCCCGGAAATTTTTCCTGCAGCGGGAGGAGTAAAAGTGCCGGCATACCATCCCTTGACATATAATGAGTTGACACAGTCTTCGGGTTTGCGGATATTAAAAAAAAGATGGGTCGGCTGGAGCCGCTCTACCAGTTCAGCAACGCCAAAAGAATAGAAGGGACTGAAAAAAGCGGAAATATCGGCCCGGTTCCAGTCCCAATTTGCAGCCGCCAGCATCAGAGCATGAAAACCGCCCATATCTATAGCCAGCTTGTGCCATGTTACATACCTGAAAAAACTCTCCTGCTCTGAAAAAGGTTCCGGATGACTGCAGCAGTTTTCATGCTGATCGAAAATATCCGAGAGCCACCGCTGACCACAGCGTCCGGCACCAAAACCCAAAACCAGCGATTTGCCTTCACGTGAAACCTCAGGGGCGTCAAACACTTCTGCATACTGTCTATATTTTTTTTTACCTGCGACCAGTTCCCGCAGCCGCTTCAGATACGGTACCATGATTGTTTCACACTATACTGTTCTGAAATAAATAGTCTTTGTTCAAAACATAAGAAAGCAGTTCCATTTCCGACAAACGGAATGGATCCTCCCGCTCGGGATGCCACATCATGCCCCAAACCGGTCGGGACGGGTCATACGCCGCTTCAACGTACCCTTCCGCAGACCTGGCCGCCGTTTTGAGCGGGGCCGGCATTTCACGTATTCCCCAGCCATGATATGAGTTAACACTTGTCTGCCGGTTCAAAAACGGTTCACACCATGCCCCTTTCTCCAAAACAAGGGCATGCCGCTGGGCAACATGCCCCTCGACCTGAACCAGCTCACCTCCGAAGTGTGACGCCAGGAGCTGCATTCCCCTGCAAACGCCGATAACCGCCACCCCTTGCTCCAGGGCTGCGTCAAGAAGCCTCTTTTCAAACCGGTCGCGCATCTCGGACAGGCGATTCGGCTCGACCTGGCATAAGTTATTGCCGCCGGTAAAAATAACTCCTGCAATCTCCACGGCCTGAAATAACTCGTCAATGGGCGAGTGTAAGGATACAGTCATGGGGAGAAAGCCCATTTCATGGAGGAGCTTACCCCAGCGCACGTCCACACATTCACGGGTTTCTGAATATGCTGCAACGTCTTCAATTCTCGGCGTCACCAGGACTGTTTTCATTCGGCACTCTTTCTCTACAGAATAAATCTCAAATTCTTGTTGGCACAATCAAGCTCAACTCTGCGCGAACGTTTTGCCCGTTCAAACAGGAGATCTCCACAGCCGATAGCTGCAGGCAGGTTGAACTCAGCAGATCGAATAGCCATATGCGATGCGGCCCCGCCATATTGGGTAATGAGTCCGGCCGGCCGGTAGCTGAATATCCAGTCAAAACCCGGATCGGCACTTTCAATCAGCACCACACTCCCTTCGATGTAATCCGGCTCAGGATTTTGGTCCAGGTCGACCACCCCTGCCGTTACACACCTGCGCGTTATAAAGTTTGGTTGCCACTGCAGCAGCTGAAATGCATTGAGGTCATTCACACCGGCAATAAAATGGGGCAGGCGCAGAGACGCAGTAAGCGAATGCCGCTTGCTTTCCAGGCCGATCAACCGCTGTAAACGCATGGCGGTTGTGTACGATGGACTATCGGTTGCCAGGCGCATGATTCTCTCAATAGAAAGATACGATGCTTCTTCCCGGGAGAATCCCAGGGCACCGCAATACTCGGCAACCAGTTCGAGAACGGCATTGATGTTTTTGGTAAATTCAAATTTCGCCCATTCCCTTCCCGGGATAACGTGCAGAATGAAATCAATCAGTTTGTCTGCCGCACAGGAAAAACCGCATTCCTGCAGCAAGGCGGTAATCTGTTGTTGTTTATTCAACAGGATACGGCGGGCCTTTTCGCTGTTGTGGGTGCAGGCATCCGCTCCAGAACACTCCGCACCGGCAGGGAAAGCCGATTGTTTAAACACATCCGTCATGCGGGCATAATTAGGCGAAGTGATATCATACGTTCCCGGCCGCAGGTGACCGTAGGTACGACTGAAAGTCTCTTCGGGCATCTCCCCCTGGCCCAGCAAATACAGGTCCCGTGACACTTGTGAGGCAATGGTGGGAATACTATTCATCAATTCGTGGTATTCGTTATCGGAAAAAACGCCGCGTGCCGATAACGATTTTAGAATACTGATAGCGATAAAGGCGTAGCGCGCCAATACAGAAAAGGGAATGGTGCCGTACCGGATACAGTCCCGCACCAGATATGTTATGGTTCGCGGAATTTGCCTGACAGCAACCGGCTGCCCGATCAGTTTGTCCCTCGACTGAGACAGCAGTTTGATGCTGTCGACAAGTTCGTCATATGGTGAAACATCCCCGCAGAGAATTGAATCGGTTAGTTGCAGCAGGCTCCCTCGCAAAGCAGAAATATCTTCACCGGAAAGGCCGGCTTCCTGCAGACGGCCGATCTGTTCTTCAAAATCAAAACTCAGGCAGGTTATGGCAATTTCGAATTCAATCTTATCGTGCAGATTCGGCTTTGCACTGAGGAGAGCCAGGTAGACATCCACCAGACGAGCTGCCGTATCGTCACCAAGCGACGCAGGCAGGAATGAATTAAAGCTTGCTCTTAAATCGATATAAGGCACGCCGGCCAGTGAAACCAGCAGCGGCTCGCCCGTTACATCACGATAGCCGATCAGGCTGCGCGCCTGAGCCCAGGCGGCATCGGTAATCAGCGTCTGGTAAAGCGAAAGGGCAAGGGGCCGGGGTGCCGTGCCGATAATTTCGGCCGGATTCCAGTCGGGCATATTTCCGAGAAGGGTTTTTCGCCCGTGCACATACGTGCTGGGCTGCATCAGATCATCCACAAAAACACGAACCTGCTGCAACTCTTCTTCAAAATCGCTGTCAACAAGACCTGTCCGCTTATTGTTGTGCAACAACGGCCGGACTTGCAGCACATAATAAACATCGTTTTCATCAACGGCAAATTCTATATCAAGACTGTCGTGTTCCAGAAGGTCCTCCAGCTCCCGCGCCAGATCTACAAGCTTTTCAAGAAACGGCGCCGACAACGGCTGTTGCGTGTTTTTATAGCAAACAAACGTTTCAACTTCCTGGCCGTCACCGCCGGTTACAGAATCAGTACGCCCGGACGAACGATCAATCGTCATAATATAATAGGGGGCTGCCGTATCAAGGTCGCGGGTTAAAATCACCCCGCTTAAAGCAACATCCGTCAGGCAGGGCTGAACAAACACTTCATGACTGTCGCATTCGGGCGAAGATTCTTCGACACAATAGGCCCTGATAACCGTGTCGACGGCATCGGCAAGTTCCTTTTCCGAAGAGGCGTCAACGTTCAGCACGCTGGTATACCTTCCTGCCTGTGAAGATTCCCATGAATCTTCACTGCCGGCACTGCTGCGTACTACCAGCCTGTCATCTTTCAGGTTCTCACAGATACGAACCATAATGGATTTTCGGTCATCATACCACTCATGAGGGGAAAACCTGACCTGCGGAAGCACCGTTGCATGTTTAAGAACTGGCTGCAGCCGTTCAAGTGTTTGGGCCTTGCTACCCAGAACAAAACGAGATAGTGCTTCCAAATCGGACAGCACGGCACAGTCACTGCTGATGTCCACCGACTGCACGGTTACACCATATGTGTCCATACATGTCCAGATTTCCGCCAGATCTTTTTCACCTGCTGTATCGGTATCCAGAAAACCCTGCAGGGCGCTTGACCCTGCAGCGCTCAAACATATCAGGCCTACCTGACCTTCTTGCATCTTTTCATTCTGCGCACCTGTAACACTACCGATCACAATGTCTGCCGTGACCTCCGACAGCTTTTCCAAAGCCCTGTCTCTAAAAACAACATTAGTATCGCAAATGAAGCAGGGGCCATCAAGCTCCTTGCGTGCCAGCTTCAGGGCCTCACCCTGCTTTTCCCGGTCCCAGGCCTCGTGAAAATAATACTTCATGCCGGGATATGCCTTAATAACCTTTTCAACGTGGTACCCGCCCACAAAAACAATCTGTTCTCTTGTTATTCCCTGGGCGTCAAATGCATGCAGGGTCCAGTCCAGCGCCCTGCTGCCGGGGCTTACCTCTTGAAGGGAGCGGGGATAACTTTTGTTGGGGTCAAGATAGCGCACACCCCGGGAACCCCCGAGGATAATTGCTTTTGCTTTGTTTGTTTTCGGTTTCATATTCATGATTGGCCGTTTACGATACCTATATCAAAGCCGGTTTCAGGAAGCACCTGTCGAGCTGTCCTTATCTAGAACCCCTTTATTGACAAGCTCTGAATAAAGACTCTCTGCCGCAAATCGGTTACCGTAATCGCTGAAGTGGGCTCCGTAAAATCTGCTTACATACAATTCATCCAAGGTGGTGTGCTGTCGAATAGCATCGCTCAAATCAACGGTGATCATTTTCCGGGCGGAATGCTCAACCACATGTTGATAAAAATGATACTGTTTCACAATAAAATCAACATCCTGGCGGTAAGGCGCGAACACCAGCACGGGTGTGCTGCCATTGTCGCAGACAAACTCGCTGAATGCATCAATAACATCACATAAAAGCTCGGCTGGTTCATTTTGCTTATATAGTTCATGCGTAAATGCAAAGTTTCGTTTCAAAACCAGTTTCCAGGGCCTGTTGAGCACATGTTCGTCGTAGCACCCGCAAAGTGCATACAGTTTTCGCACAACCAGAGCGCCCACAAGGGGAAAATGCCGGGAGCAATTCCTCAAGAGAGACAGGCTGTACGGAAATCTAATAATATCGTTGCGAAATTTCTTTTGATAGCAGATATCAATTTCCCGAATCCGATCAAGGTGGGCGGAAATGTTCTGGTACTCTTCGGGACGGTCAATGGGGGTATCCAGCCATTGAAGTGCACCGTCTGTCTTAAAAAAACGCCCCTTAAACCCCAGGGTGTTACCATATTCTGAATAATGTTTCCAAACATTTACAATGCGGCTGATGGTTTCAGGAACAACCATCATAATGACAATCCTGCTGTTTTGGCGAGGATATTCCCGCTTAAGGCGCACCAGGGCCTGGTCAAGACCGTAGTTGCCCACCCCCAAATTAACAACATTTGTCCCTGTTTTTCGGGACAAATGCCACTGCCAGGTCTGATCGTCATTCACATGCCGTGCAAAAGCAAAGGAATCACCATAGGTGGTGATCACGACGGGCAGGTTTTCATGCCCGGGATTCAAACGGGCTTTGTGTTCATTAATTGCATAGCTTGTTTCAATGAAATGACGCCGTTGTTCGCCGACGGATTTGACCTCTTCTCTCTTCATTGTGCCGGCTTTGCGCTCCCAACCCAAAACCGGGTCATATCCATGCTTAAGAAAACGCTGCAGAGATCCGCTGTCTATCTGCGGGCACTCGTCGGCACCCGTTATCAGCCACTGGAAATCTCGCTTCAACCAGGTGACAACAAGGATAGCGCACAGATCAATAACGACTGCGCATACAATTATCACGGTAACCGTATACATTGTCGGCATTATTTCAATGGGGGAAGAACCCGCATGATATCATCTACAATCTGGCTGAAGTCTTCACAACTACTATTATTATCAATCACACAGTCCGGATTTCGAGGAGGCGCAAAGGGTATATCAACACCTACAACGTCCTGAATAGTTCCGTTCCGGGCACCGGAATAGAGTCCCTTCTGATCACGCTGCAAAAGGGTATCCATCGAAGCATCGATAAAAATTTCAAAGTACTGTTTATAGGTATTACGGTTCCACTCCTGGGATTCATGAAAAAGCGACAGAACACAGGCAATGACATTGATGTCCTGTTGTTCCAGTGCCCTGCACAAATTACAGATTCTATCGGCATTCTTTTTCCGGTCGGCAACCGTATGTCCCAGGTCGTTTCCCATTATCTCCCGGATCATGTCGCCATCTATAAAGACAAGATTACGCGTCTCAGGCTTGAGCCGCTCGTACAATTGCGTTCCTATGGTTGTTTTACCGCTTCCAGCCAACCCTATAATCCATATAACCATTGTAAATGCTTACCTCCAACAGACCGGCAATATCCGACCCTTATTTTAATCACATGGAAAAACATCCTGTTGTCAGGAAGAAAACTGCTCATATTTTGTTGCCAGGATACCGTTTGCGGGGTTTAGACAAGGGATACCGCCAACCACTGGATACAAAATCCCGCAGGATTTACAAAAATAGAATTGGTGATCGGGCTTAAAGAGCGATTCTTTACATAGAGGACATGCAAGTTTATCTACAATAGGTCGCCGGCTGCCGGACACCTCCTTTTTAATCAAGTATAATGCCGTCCGGTTTTTGAAGGACCAGCAGTACGGTAACAGCTCATGGCGCTCAAGTCGATACCCTCGTTCACGGATAATTTTGTCAAGGCCGCGAACAAAATGCTTTCTTTTCATACACATTTTTTGATATGAATCACCCAGCTCATAGGACGGTTCCAGCAAGACTATGTATTCACGACTGACACGGTAGAGTTCAGATAAAACCTTGTGGACATGCATTGGAATCTGCTCAAGACAATGACTGGTAATGACGATATCAAACGAATTGTCACTCAAAGGCAAATCAAGAGCTGTTCCAGCCAAAAGATGGGTAAAGTCAACCTGCTTGGATTCGGCAAACTGTCTGCCTGCCGCAATACGAGACCAGGAGAGTTCCAGTGCTGATATTTCCGAAAATTTGACTCGCTGGGCAAAGGCAATACTTGTCGTCAACTCACCCGCCCCAATTTCAATAGTGCATTTCTTTTGCGGCTCGAGCGGTTCCAATATGTTTTTCGAAATATAAGAAAAATATTTTTCAGACAGCTCATTGTAAGGAACAATATCAAAAACACCGTCATAAACAGTAAGTATTTCGTTGCCGCTTGTCAACAGGATGTTATAATCATCAATATAGCTGCCGGCCATTGCGTCATATTTCCTGAGAACTTTGTCTTCCGTCCTGAGTGTATTTCGCACCTTGCGAATCAACCGCGATTCGATACACTTTTCGAGAGCAAGAGCTGCACAGCGCACCATCCGTTGTTTAATTCCTCTACCTGGCTTTTTATTCCTGGCCTTTAATAGCGCATGATGAATTTTCTGAGGTGATGCTAACGTCATCCAACAACTCTCCTGAACGATTATTTTATCTTGCCTGGCCTATTGAATACATCTGGTGAAACTTTCCATCCTGAGCCAGCAGTGTGTCAAAGGTACCCTCTTCAACTATTTTGCCGTCCTCCAGCATATAAATATAATCGGCGTTCTGTACCGTAGTAAACCGGTGAGCAATAACAATAATGGTAAGTTCACCCGACAAAGCATCAATTGACTTTTGCACTTGCCGTTCCGACTCATTATCAAGTGCGCTTGTTGCCTCATCCAAAATGAGTATTTCAGGGTTTCGCACCAGTGCCCGTGCAAGTGCAATACGCTGCTTCTGCCCTCCGGAGAGCCGAGTTCCTCCTTCGCCGAGCATTGTGTCATATCGCTCAGGCAATAGTTGAATGAATTCGTCGGCATCGGCTAATTTACAGGCATTTTCAATCTGCTCCTGCGTTATAGTCTTGTCACCAAAAGCAATATTCTTGGCTATGGTATCATTAATCATAAAAATATCCTGCGAGACATATCCCACCTTCTTTCGAAAAGAAGCCATATCGTAATCAGAAAGACTTTTTCCGTCAAGTTCAACCGTGCCGGAGTCAGGAACAAGAAAACCCTCCACAAGATCAACACAGGTTGATTTCCCCGACCCTGACTTGCCGACAAAACCAATAACCTTTCCGCGTGGTATGGTGACACTGATTGGTCCAAGGGTAAAATCGTGTTTTGATGTCTTGTAAGAATAAATAACATTATTAAATGAGATTGTTTCTTTCAGTTGCGTAAAAAGGGGTCCTTCTTTTTCCTGATGATATTGGTGCTTCTGGAAACCGGAAACGGTCTCATCATACATCTCAAGAGAGGCAACAAACTGCGCCATTTTCAAATGGGTATTCTGGATATCCTTAAACGACTGGTACATCCTGAACAGGGCAACCAAAAATGTTAAAAAAACCGCTAAATCAAATCGGTACACCAGATACATAATAATGGCCACCAGGACGATTAACGGCTCATATATAGATCCCAGCAAACTTTCAATAACAACAAGCTTGATATTGGCTTTTTTCAGGCGTGCGAGATAATACGCTAACCTCTGGCTGACAATCGTTTCTGCGACAAAGCTTTTAACGATTTTATAGCCGGACAATGAATAATTAATTAATTCCTGGATATAATTATTTACGTTGGCAACTTCATAGCCGAGTTTTTTAACTCTGACAAAAACCCTGCTGATCAGCAAATATATTAATATGCTGAGCGCAGCCGTTACTATTGTCAGCTGCCAGGAAATAATATAGGCCACCGCTACATAGACCATCATATTAATAATGCACGTTGAAAACCTGGCAATGTAATTTATCAACATCCCGATCATGCGCGTTTCGTTAATGATGACATTCGCGATACGCCCGAATTTAAAATGGTACAAATAACTCAACTGCGCGTTCAAAATTAATCCGTACAAATTGCTTTTCCTGTCGATCTCAACATCGATCCGCATGGCCCGCAATAGAATATTTTTCCAAACAGTAAGCACGGACTTTAAACACAGAAGACCAAACAAAAAAAACAAAAGGTTCAAGGGGGAAAGTGCGGCGCCCATGCTTGCAAAAAATTTTTCAAACACTGACACAACAGTGTAGGCTCCAGGCGCGTCTTCTGTGCGAATAACATTAATAAAAGGAACTATTGACACCACACTGATACCGTTCAAAAGGCCTACTACCGTCATCAGGATCGTCGCAACAATCGTTTTTACCCTGTATTCCTTCCAAATAAATAAAAATATTTTCAGCAGCATACCAAATCCGTCTATAATTATGATCGCGCCTGAGCAGCCTGCAGAGCAAGCCTCAGAATTTTTTTCAACATCTTTAAATGAATAATAATATCCATCTCATCCCAGTATTTACGATAAAACTTTATCACATCCGGCAAAACCCTGCGGGCATTGGTTGACCACTGGTCTTCGTGGCCTTCCCACTTGAATACCAGACGTTCTTTGATGGGAACGTACGAACATCCCAAGTCCATAAGCTGCATAAATATATCCTTATCTGCGCTACCGGAAACACGCAAGTCATATCCACCGACCTCCAGAAACCGGTCTTTCCGCACAATAAAATTCGAACATGAGGCCCCCGGATTTTTGAGGTAAAAGTCTTTCTTGCAATAGGAATCAGGCGGGACCTTTCCGGGTTTCCGGCGCCCGGAAGCATAACACATTGTTCGGGCGGTAAGGGTTACTTCCGCACCTGTCGACTGAATAACGGATGTTGCTGTTTTCAGGTATTCTTTATCCCAATAATCGTCATCATCGAGGAATGCAAGATGGCTCCCCATGGCATGACGAACCCCCAGGTTGCGCGACCCCAGAGCCCCGCAAATCTCACGGTTTTCAAAGTATCTGCAATGCACATCACCTTTTGCATCAAAGGCTTCAATAATGTCTTTTGTCTCAATGGTAGGAAGATCATCAACCACAATGATCTCAAATGGCAACAAAGTCTGAGCAATAACGCTCTGCACCGCACGCTCCAATAAATCATTCCGGTTATGGGTCGGTATAACAACGGATATTTCCATGTTTCTAACCATTTCCTATTCTTCCTCAGAAATATCCACTATCCTGACATCGAAAAACTACATATTTTTTTCATTCTACGGAAACAGGCTAGTAGGTATTCAACCCAAGTCGTTCTTAAAACAAATATTTTCAACATTCGAAACGGAATATATCCGCCGACTTTTTGATTCAGACTATACAGAAGCAAATGCTTATATCTAAACCGTTTGAGTTCCGAAACCTCAACAGTCCCTAGTTTCAAAATTTTCTTTTTCATTGCAATTTCATTTAATTCTTTCTCGAGATACCGTTCTTCATCTTCAATAATACCGGCTTGCAGGCAATAATTATAAAGTTCTGTACCAGGGACCGGAATAGGGAAAATAGTACTATAGTTTTGTCGCTCAATGCCATGCTCGGTCATAAAGTCCGACGTTTCACGAAGAGTTCTTGAGGTTTCCCCTTGATACCCAAGAATATAATATGTGATAACACTCATACCATGTTCGAGAGTTTTGCGAATCGCCTTTCTATTTTGTTCGACTGTGGTTCGCTTTTTCATTTTATCCAGCATCACCTGAGAACCAGATTCTATCCCGTAGTTAACCGCTATACAACCCATCGTTTTCAATTTGTTTAAAATATCATCATCAATACAGTCGGTCCGAGATCCGGCTATCCTAAAAAGAATATTCATACCTGAGTCGGTTAGTTTCTCATAAAATTCATTTAACCATTCTCTGTCATGCAAAAAAAGCTCGTCCAAAAAGCGAAAATATTTAACACCATAACGGTCATAAAACAGTCTCAAATACTCGATGCACCAATCAACAGGCGGTTGGCGGTATCCAGGTATGTGCCGATGACAAAACCCGCAGGAACCAAAGCAACCACGGGAAAACATTATTGACACCAATTTGTCATCTTCGTCTGCTCTTTTTATATACTCCGAATGTTGCCCAAAAAGAATGTCTTCTCTAGGATGCACAAGATAATCTTCCAACTTAATTAAAGAAAGGTTCGGAATTTCAAATTCTTTTAAATATCTATTATTTTTATGTTTTATTATTTCACCGTTTCTTTTAAAGGCAATACCGGGCAAGGAGGGAGAAGTATCTCCTTTGTTTATCCTTCTAATCAGTTCAGGGAGAACTTCCTCACCTTCCTTAAGGCAAATATAGTCAGCCTGCGCCTTGTTTAGCAAAAGTTCTGCTGCAACTACAATGTGGCCCCCAACAACCACCGAAATTCCCGGCAGCTTATCTTTTAACGTCAATATGAATTTTTTAACCCAAGCATATTGGGTCGACAAAGAGCTGATACCGACTATAAATTCTTGATTCGTTCGCCTGTACAGATTAATTTCATCAATCACATATTCAACACTTGGATCAGCTGCACATTGCAAATCCATCAATTTCACCTTAAAACCGTTTTTTTCAACCGCAGTGCCTATGGCAAGCAAAGAAAACGGCAACTCAACCCGGCCTTTGGAATGCGTCTTAATCAAAAACAATGAATCAATCATGAAACGTCCTCACCTATACGGCGGTCAATAAATCAATCACCCGGCCACTAGGCATGTTTGCGCTATTGCTATTTTGAAACGACGACTTTTACTGTCTCTGCAACAAATACGTGTTTTCAAATATTTTTTTTACGTTAACATCAGGCATAGCCTGATCCAATTCTCTCAAAATCATCAAACGCCGACATATATCATTTCGGCTTATTCCCTGAAATTTATTCCGCTGATACTGACTGATGTTATCGTTTGTTTTTTCCTTAAAAAATATTTTCAGCGTTTTGGCGATACGGGATCGCAGCATCAACCAGTGCAGCCTCAGGTTAATAGTCTGACGATAGCCATCTCTTTTTTTATATTTATCCTTAACAATTTCTTCTACACACGCAACAATTCTTTCTGCAGCCTTAAATGAAATATTGGCAATAACCGGGCTCATTCTCTGCACTTTATCACCATAAGGCTCTGAATAGGAAAATACATTATCCTCAATCAGTGCATCCATCATCTGAATCAGACTGTTAAGCGTCGAAACCTTCTCACTGGCATCAATCGGCAGTGAGCAGGTGCGTTTTTTTTCCAATATCGGCACATATGAAATAGTCGGAATTCCCATTAAAAAAGATTCAATCCCCGTTGTGCAATCATGATGAATAACTGCTTTAGCATTAATGATCCACTCCCGAACCGATCCTTGACGGATCACCCGAACATTTGAAATTTCTTCAAAATGCTTTTCATAGTTCGAAAAGTTTTCAGCAGGGTGAGGGCGCACTACAATACGTATATCCTTAAGTTGTTTTGCCAGAGATTGCACCATTTCTATAAAATAATTATAGACTTTTTTTTCATATTCGCACTGCTCTTGGTATTTAACCCTTTGCTCTTCTACATATAAATAGTCGGCATTTTTATTAACTCGTTTCGATTCCTCAAAACCTATTTGCCCATTAAAGCATGCAAAATTTGTATTTATCAAAATATAGCCTTTTCCAATTTCCTTATTCTGTCGGCTAAGCTTTTCGTAATAATCAAGCTTGTCGTTTTGCAGCAAATCAAAGCTTGGATAACCTGTAACCATCAACTGCCCATCGCGTATGTTTTTCCGGTTCTCCATTATGATCTGTTTCTGTGCTTCCCCCCATAACAAGACCGCATCAACACACGGCAGCACATCTTCATGATACGGCAACAAAACAGACATCATATCAGAATAGACTCCACCCTCTTCTAAAAGGTCAAATACAATCCCCCCCCTGTTCTTGAGTTTTTTTAGAAACTCAATTTTTCCAGGGTTCACCCCTTTATCAATATGCACAAAGGGGGCATTGATGTTTAACATATGCAACATCACCCCCCCCTTTGCCCCCAAAACACAGGCGAACCCTTTCTTAACCAGTTCTGTCGCTAAATAGACCTTTGCATCAAGTTCCCGGGCAACCGTTTCTATCGGCAGATAACAAATTATATTTTTATTTTCAACCGGACACATACTGACCCTAACTACTCATATCTTATGTTGTTTTGTATTCATAGGAAATAAAACACCGATGAAGAATTCTATTGAACCTAGAGCGCGTCTCAGTTTAACAACTTGAATCACAAGACACACGCAGGCAAAGAATGCTTATTCAGCCTTCACCAGATGGAAACAACTTATAAATCTCTTGGGGACATATCCGCAGCGGACATAACATTCATATGCAGGCATATTTTCACACTCGGTTAAAACTCTAACAAACTTTTTATTGCTTTGACAGGCAAACGAGTTCAAGGTTTTGAGAATCTTAGTTCCTATTTTTTGGCGTTTATCCAGCACAGAAAACAAATCAATATCCAGGAAATCGCTTTTTTCTTTGAATGTGCAAAAATTATTACCGATACTGGCAACCTTTATTTCTGGATTCTTCAATGAATTGTTAATCCAAGCCTGATAAAAGCTGTTTTTTGTCTGCTGAGAAATAAAAAAGTCGAGGGAAAAGCGGTCGAAAAAAATATTTTCCGCATGCTGATCAATAACGTCTTCAGGAAAAGATACAACTGTTTCAATATTGGCGCCGGCGCTCTTATCCTGGGCAGATACGGCACACTCAAGTTCAACCTGCATGCACACTTTTCGAAAACCGTGCATTTGAAAAAAGTGGTCCCACTCACGCCTGTAGGAATCGAACTTCACATCCACTATCAACGGATGCATATTTTTGAGTTCTTCCATATCAGCTTCCAACATTTTTTCATCAAAGGTGGCGACCCGGTAAAACGGAACACGAAAAATATCGGTATCAAAACGTTGGAGTTTCAATGATTCAAACATGCCGGTTCTCCTTCATAATCTTCAATAATTCACACAACAGGCAAAGCCCCTATTCTCTAATAATCCGCTATGAGCAGATATCAGCAACACAACTGATAACGTACTCAACAGCCTCGTTACTCATTTTTGCATACAGGGGAATCGTGATGGTCGAATCGCCGATTTTTTCTGCAACGGGGAAATCTCCTCGCTTGTACCCGAAGGTTTCATGGTAATATGTCAGCAGGTGAATGGCCCGAAAATTAACAGCCACCCCGATGCCCGCTTCTTGAAGTTTCAGCAGAACCTCGTCACGCTTTTCCGGATCGGCCCAGATAGTAAATATATGGCGAGCATGTTTTGATTGCGGCAAAGCTACAGGAAACGTGACCCCCTCCAGTCCGGCAAATGCCTCCTCATAACGCCTGCAAATCGCTTCTTTGCGGGTCCTGATCTCTTCAATGGCTTCCAACTGCGGCAACAGCATTGAAGCCTGAATATCGTTCATATTACATTTATACCCCAGCAACTCCATGTCCCAGTGCTGATATGCTTTACTGTAGCGTTCGGCGGCACCTTTGCTCATACCGTGCAGGCGATATTTTTGGAGTTTTTTGGTGAGATCTTCTGAGTTTGTGACAATTGCACCGCCTTCACCACAGGTGATATTTTTTGTGGCATAAAAGCTGAACACCGCTGCATCACTTACCTGCCCCGGTCGAATATCGTCCCGGACACCCTCAATACAGTGAGCACTGTCCTCAATAACATAGAGATTGTGGCGCTGAGCTATATCGGAAATTTTCTTCATATCACACATTTGTCCGTATAAATGTATGGGCATAATCGCCTTTGTTTTCGGCGTAATGGCCTTCTCAATTTGATCGGCATCAATATTGCCGGTATCCGGCTCAACATCCACAAACACCGGCCGGGCTCCTGCATGCAATATGACGTTACCGGTAGCTATAAATGTCATCGGCGAAGTAATGACTTCATCCCCTGCACCGATACCCAGGGCTTTCAGGGTAATAAAGGCGCCCATAGTCCAGCTGGTGGTTCCGACACAGTACTGTGTGCCCAGGTAAGCCGACAAGGCCTCCTCAAATTTTTTTGTCCTTGGTCCAGTTGTTAAAAAAACCGATTGAAGGGTTTCATCGACCAGCCCCCGCTCCTGCTCCCCCACGTTGTGAAGAAAAAAGTCGACTTTCATTTAAAATAGCCTCCCGTTTAGTTTAATTTCACGCAACAACGCATCTGCCTCAATAAGATATTTATAGTATTTCACAGTGTACCAGCGGACATCGTCGACATCAATCTTGCCATCGTCAAGCATGCGTTTTACTTCAGCAACTCCATCGCCGATTGAGCAAGTCGTCTTGTAATTCAACACGCGGGATATTTTATCAAAGCATACATTATAGTTTCTTTTGTCGGGGTCATCGGGGGCCACCACGATCTCTATACCGGGAATCACTTGCTCAATCAGATGTGCCACCTGGATAACCTGGAAATTCAAATCAGTTGATCCCACATTAAAAGCTTCCCCGTTCACCTGGGCAACTGGTGCCTGCATAGCGGTCATGAATGCTCCTGCTACATCCCGAACATGTACCAGAGGCCGCCACTGTTTCCCTCCTCCAAGGACCACAATACGTTTTTTGGTCAATGCATGCATTGTCATAATGTTAACAATCAGGTCAAATCGCATACGGAACGACACCCCAAAGACAGTTGCCAGTCGGAGTGCTGTGACACAAAAATCAGGGGTTCCCAGCGGGAGAATATCTTTTTCAGAATCAACCTTTGCTTTTGCATATAACGAAACCGGTTGCAGCTTTGATTCCTCAGTAAGCTGTTCTGAACTGCCTGCCCCATAGGCACTGCACGATGAAGCCATTACATAGCGACTGACTCCCGCCATGCGCGCGGTTTTTGCCACATGGACTGTTCCGTTATGGTTTATTGCCTCTGTCAGCTGAGGGTCAAGGTCACAGGCCGGGTCGTTTGAAATGCCGGCAAGATCTATAACAATATCCACGCCTTTAAATGTTTCCGGAGTTACGTTACGGATATCTTCTTTTATGACTGAAAAATTCTCATTATCCGCATAGGACTTTAATGGTTCAGTTGTAAAAAAAAGCCGGTCTAAACATATAACCCGATAGCCACTTTTCAATAGCGCACCACATAAGGTGCTGCCGATATACCCTGCACCTCCTGTCACAAGAACCGTTTGCATCAATTTTCCTCCTTCTCTTATCACTGGGCCACGGCGACATGGCATTCCCAGCACGTTATTCGAACGAATCGGTTCGCAACCGCCCTAATATAAAACTATTCTCAAGTTTACCATTGATTCGGTGGTTTTCACGCAAAACCCCCTCCTGCCTGAGCCCGCATTTTAAAAACAGCTTCAGTGACGATACATTACTTTCTGAAACTCCGGCTTGCACTCTGTGCATATCAAGAGTGGCAAAACAGTACTCAATAACTGTGCTCAGTGCTTCGCAACCATATCCCTGGCCCCACAACTCTTTTCGTCCGATACTGATACCAACGGTTGCAATACGATCTTTCCAATTCAGCGACGACAGTGTAATATTTCCGATATGTAAATGGTTTTCTTTTAAAAAAATTCCGATCAGCGCTGCATCTGCTCGTTCTAGGTACGACCGCACATAATCACGACAGCTACCCTTTGTGTGTCGAACCTTTTCACAACTCAAATATTTATTTACTGCAGGATCATTCAGCCAGCCACAATAATCCTCAGTCACATCGTCTGGCGACATGGTACGCAACATCAGACGTTCTGTTTCAATCTGCATTGATCTGACACTGCTCATACAATCCCTTCCAACAACGCAAGGAATCCCGTTTTATCGGTGAAGCCGAATGGGAATACCTGCATTTGCAATTCGGGCCCTGGTTTGCATGGGTGGCTCATCTTTAAAACAAAAATATGTACCGGCTGCCACAGCATCAGCACGACCACTCAAAAACCCATCAACAAAATGCTCCGCAAGCCCGCATCCTCCCGATGCAACAACAGGAACAGAAACACTCTCCGACACCCGGGCTATCATCTCAACATCAAGCCCTGAACGTGTTCCATCTCGATCGATACATGTTAAAACAATTTCGCCCGCTCCACGGCGTTCTCCTTCTTGGGCCCAGCCGACCGGATCAAAGCCCGTCTCAACACTCCCCCCCTAATCCAAACCCGACTCTGTCCAGCAGAATCCTTACGGTAATCAATACTGAGAACAACGCACTGAGCACCGGCAACATGGGAGGCTTGATTAATGAGATCAGGATTTTCAACTGCAGCAGTATTAATGCTTACCTTGTCGGCTCCGTAGCTCAGTAACGTTCTAAAATCATCAACAGACCGCACTCCACCGCCGACAGTAAATGGCATAAAAATCTGCTCAGCTACCTTTTTTACAACCTCGGTCATTGTTTCACGGTTTTCGCATCCCGCATCAAGGTCAAGAAAAATCAATTCATCGGCAGCCTGAGCCTCATAAATCTTGGCCTGCGAAATAGGATCCCCTATTTCTATAACGTCACCAAACTGTAACGTTGTTACCAATATCATCCGATGGGCCGTTCCGTACCGGCTGGCTTTCATCTGGAGCTTGGGGATCAGCCGACGTTTCAACATGAGCTATTCAACTTCCCATTCTATGAAATTTTCCAGCACCCGAAGTCCCAGGCATTGGCTCTTCTCGGGATGGAATTGCGTTGCAAAAATATTATCTTTCTGTACTGCAGCTGTAAAAGAACCCCCATAGTCACTGACCGCTACACAATCAGCAGCATTGAAACAGTTCATATGATAGGATATGTACAAAATAAAAATCGGGGATTTGCGGCAGACGTTCAAAAAACGGGCTCTTGGAGACAAAGGATACCTCATTCCATCCGATATGAGGTATCCGTAACGATGAATCGTCCGGCTCCAGACGAATCACCTCCGCATCAAGCCAGCCCAAGCCTTCGTGCACTCCGTTTTCATAGCTTTTTCGAGCCATTACCTGCATACCTAAACAAATACCCAGAATGGGCTTTTTCATCTGAAAGACGGCCTTCTCCAACGCCGTAACAAAACCATGTCGATGCAAATTCAACATACAGTCCCGAAATGCACCGACACCGGGCAGGACAATGTGATCGACATCAACTAGCGCGTCTCCACTTTGACACACGGTACATTCATATCCCAGCCACTCTACTGCATTACGCACAGAGAGGATATTCCCCATACCATAATCAATTATGCCGACCATCGATTTTGTGTCCCGTTATCCCGCAGTGTGGCAATTCTGCCTTCTACGCCATCTCTCCAGTTGCATTTCCGCTTCTTCCCTGGGCATTTCGCCAAAATCAGGACAACAACCAAAATCGTGTGTTTTCACCCCTGTCCCTTCCTGAGAAGGCTCATGGCGGTATGGAGAAACAGAATGACTCATGGCAATATCCAGAAACTCTTGCTCGGTAAGGCCGATAAACTTCAAAAACAGATCAAGGCTTGGCGGTCGATTACCTTCATACTGTTTAATAAGTTCCATTGCCTCTGGGCGGTTAAGTCGTTTGTTTCGTATATCAAGGGAGGCAAGATGCGCCGGACGCGTATAGCCTCGTTTAATATATTTTATGTAATCCCGCGCACCCCTTGAAAAACACATTCGATTTTTTCGTATTCATAACCAGGAGGCACATTTTCCACAGCATCCCCCTCCCATCCAAGCTCATCCATGATGGTTTTCGATTGACTTTTGACATCCCATGGCACATACGATCCGAGATGCTCTGAGCGGCATTTTATTTTCCGAAGTTCCTTTAACGATGGGAAAATAAAAGGTTTAAGAGACCGTTCACTCACTCGTCCTTCAAGTCGAACAAACATGTCCTCCGCGGTTATTCCCAGATTGGTTATACGATTAAAATGCTTTTCATCCATTTCAGAAACTTCTTCATAGCTGTAGTATGCCGTATACTCAGCAGGAGACTCCCCCCAGAAAATCAGTGGAACATTATATTTCACAGCAATCTGCAACGGATAGCATACAACCCCGACATGGCAGTGCCAGCAAAAGTCACCTTTTTCCAAAAAGCTCTGAAGTATCAATTTCTGGACAACCTTCCAATCGGGAGTAAAGTGCAGCATGTCTGCACCAAGCTGCCGCATTGTGCGTATTGTGTTTTTTAATACTTTCGGCCGCAAAAACCCATGATCAAACCGCATAACCAGCGGTTTAATGCCATATTCCTTAACAAGATAATGCACGGTCTATGTTGAATCTTTGCCTCCGCTAAAGGGGATAATACAATCATAATCGTATTTACCACGATAGTTTTCAATAAGCGCATCAAGTCTTTTTTTCTATCTTTCCAATCAATATTTTCTTTTTTATGCTCATGCTGGCGACAAATATTACATACGCCATCATTATCAAACAGGATTGTTTCATGTGTTTCGGGAAGAACACAACGGGTACATCGTTTGAGTATACTCATACTTATTACTCCTCACATAAGGTCATCATAAAATATTAAACGCTGAAGATTCCTAAACACCCGAACGTATAATTGCCAGACTGTCAGGGCCTGTATTAAAAAGGAGATCTATTATAGACATAAAAGGCTCAAAGGTACCGAACAACTGGGGATATTCCGGATGAATATATTCATTATATTCAACGGCGATATTTTTTTCTTGAAAGGCTGTCGATGCTTCCAGATAACCCCGCGAGCCCACTGGAGAGATATACTGCGTAGCCGAAAGCTGTTCGCAAATATTTGCCAGCAAATCGGCTTTTGTGCCGGACACATCCATATCGCTGCTTTTACACAGGCAACACTCAATGCCCAGCATATTCTTGAGTTTCACGGTCAACCCTATTGTTAAATCACTTAACTTTGTATAATTTTCGGCAAGCACCGAAAAAAGATCTTCCCGGTATCTGTCATAAAACGGGGCTTTTGAGTATGCCGCCGAAATAGATCCGATATGTTTTGCAATGTAATTTACATCCTGTTGTATTTCAACTTCATTTATTTTTTGCTGCCGCAGTCCTTTTTTCATGACGGGCACGGTAAGCAACTGCACCCCGTTTGCAGTTTTAATACGGTTGCGCTGCTGCCAGGAACGTCGCTCAAACTGAACCGAGTCGAGAAAAACAAACTCATCCACCCGGTCCATTAAGGCAAAATATCCCAGCCAGGGAAAGTATGTTGGCTGCATTATAGCAATTTTTTTTTGACTCATATCATTCAAGCACCGCCAACCCAATACCGCTCCTTCCATAGCCATTGCCATTATAAAGCATATACCACTGTCCCGCATTTTCAAAAACACAGGAGTATGCGATCATTTCCGAATCCCATCCCGATTCCGACACATCAATACCAGCACATTCGTCCATACGATTCCAATCTATACCGTCCTCCGACTCAGCATAGCCGATTCGATAGGTTGTTATTTCAGTTTTATATGAAAACCACATCCGGTATACATCCCGGTCTTTGATTACACACGGGCGGGCCAGGGCTGTTTCATCTCCTGATTTAAAATCAATACAGACGATTCCTTTTTGAGCCCAGGCTATACCATCGGAAGATTCCGCATATTTAATATTATAGCGAGGCAAATCCGCATTAACCCACTCAACCCCCGAAACATACCACATCCTCCACAAACCACCTTCTTTAAGCACACAGGGGCCCGTTAAAATTGATAATGGCTCTAGATTAGTTCGATGCAAAATAGGAGCCTTGGAATATCGAACATAAGTCTTCCCACCATCGTTACTTACTGCCAACCCGGCAACAAGACTCATTCTAGTTGTAGAACGCGGCTTCCAACCTATATAATATAAATACTGTTTACCCTCCCAATCGACTACCCACGAAGGCGTCACCCCATTATCATCAAAACATCCCAATTCGCCCGGGCTCAGCACGGGCCGCTTCGAAACACTTACAACACCAAAGGTTTCTCCCGCCTTAATATCGGCATATCCAATCAACGAACGATTTTGGTCATCCCGCCCGGAACAGTACACGCGATATACGTTTTCTCCAATTTTTTGAACAGTAGGCACCATAGCATGCGACATCAGCCAGGCATCCTCTTTCTTAGGCATAATAATTAAGCCTTTCTTTTTCCACTTCATAAGCAAAACTCTTAATCCATTATAGCAAATGCTCTGTCATTCATGAAACGCGAACGTTTTAACGTAAAATTTTCCGACTGCAACACTTCTTTAAATGCTATTGTTTCACCGGGATACTCCCTGGAATTCAACTCATCGAACATCACTACACTACCCCGGATTAAATGTGGTTTTATCGACTGCAAACATTCATAAGTCGGCTTGTAAAGAGCTAAATCAAAATAAGCTAGAGCAACAATTGTTTCCGGGTTGTCGTTAAAATACTTCGGAACGGTATCTGTAACATCGCCCTTAATCAAGGTATGTTTTTTGATGTTTCCTAAAACATTATTTTCTTCATGATATGCTAATAGCTTTTCGAGGTAGTGGTTATATGATTCCGAGACAGTATAACCACCGATTTTAATTGTTTCGCTTTCAATATCGTTTGATGATATTTCCGGATATCCTTCAAATGTGTCAAATCCGACAACTCTCCGACTCTGATTGAACGGTTCATAAATAGCGCGCAGATTTTCAAACAAGATTATATTTTGCCCCCACCAAATGCCAAACTCCATAATTACGCCCGGTATATCCATTATGAGTTCATAAAGCTCATTGATAAACAATATCTTCACAATATCGGAGCTGCGCATGAATAGACCAAGGTTTGTCAACAACTGATCATCCGGCATGGGTCGATCAGCAAAAAGCTTATACAATTCTTTTCTTTTCAAAATGTTTTCCGCCGTTGCTTTTGTTTCTTGCCTGTAATTATATTCAGTCATTCCGCCACACCTCCAAGAGGTTAAAATCTGTTATTAATATCATAAACAGTCTTATTAATCCGCATAGAATTAAAAAGTATTGCTCTTAAAAAATTTAAATTTTATAAATAAAAATATTTTCTTTTTATATCTATTGCCTCAGGTGAAGAAGACTGCAAAACATCACCTTTGGCACCAAGCACCACTCCCCCATCCTCAACATCTGCCGTAACAATTGATCCCATGGTAACAAAAACACGGTCGCCTACTGCAATAAAATCTTTTGTTGCAGAGTTCACTCCAAAAAAACAATGCGTCCCAATAACGCTATGCCCTGACAAACACACATGACTGCTGATATACGTATGATCTCCTACGACACTGCCGTGACCGATATGATTACCGCTCCAAATCATAACATTAGAGCCGATTGCAACCGTTGGTTGAATTGTCTGATTTTCAAGGATAAAACAGTTATCACCCATTTCCAGATCATCCCAAAACACCGACCTTGAGCACACATACGACGCAAGATTGTAACCCGCCTCTTTGGCCGCATAATATTTCTCGGCCCGTGTCTGGTTAAGTTTTGCATAAGAAAGCGCAACGTGCATAGCACAGGTATCCGGCGGGAAAACGTTCTGCACCTGACTGAAGGGTACCAGCGGCAATCCGCAGCAGGACGTGTCTTCTACATAACGGTCATCGGCGGTAAAGCCGACAACAGCATAAGGACTGTCATTATCAAAATAGTAGCGCGCCAACCGCCCTATTTCGCCGGTTCCGAAAATAATCAGGTTTTTTAAACCCATAGCACGCTTTTCCAGTTAAAACTTATTTATTGTTGAATTTTTAAAATTGAATACTGTTCCAGTCTAACGGCTCATCTTTACATATGTCTTTCGCAAGAGTGCATCCGACGATCTTATCCAGATGTCTTTTACGCAACCCGGGTGCAGGCCTTTGTACGGCGACACAGTCCAGGGCGATAATCTCACCTGCCTTTAAATCTCGGGCCGCATACAGCCCCTCTCGTCGGCCGGCCTTTTTTTCGCTTGGGAGCATGTTCTTTTGTGATTGCCCCAGAGATTGGTATACTTCGCGTAAAATCGCAACCAACTGCTTCAGCTCACCGGGTTCCATTGCATAAAAATGATCCGGCCCATCAGCCTTTTTATCCAGCGTAAAATGACGTTCAATAACGCAGCCTTCCCGTGCCACTGCGGCTGCGGCTGCGCCAAAACCTGTTGTATGGTCGGAAAACCCTACCGGGCATGAAAACATGGAACGCAATACATCCATCACCCGCAGATGCACATTGTCCGGGGGCAAAGGATATTCGGCACCGCATTGCAAAATCCCCAGCGATGTTTGCCCCAGTTGTTCACAGAACTCTACCGCCTCAATAACATCAACAAGATCACACATCCCGGTCGAGACAAGCAGCGGAGATCCCTTACGGGACATACAGGCCAGCAACGGAAAGTTAACAATTTCAGAAGATGCAACCTTAAAGGCTGCGACCCCTACATCGGAAAGCAAGTCAACCCCTTCGGGATCAAAGGCGGAGGCCAAAAAACAGATCCCCTCTCCCGCAGCATGTTCGGCAAGCTTGTGTACCCAGTCACGATTAAGTTCGATCGACTTGAATACAGGATACAATGCATGATCACAGGGGTACAGTTCATCCGCTAAAAACAGTTGAAACTTGACGGCTTGTGCACCGGCCTCTGCAGCTGCATCTATCAGTTTGCGTGCGGTATCAAATGATTGGTTATGGTTGGACCCCGCCTCGGCAATAACAAAAGGTTCATTGCCGTTTTTAATGAGATGTTTCCCGATAAAAAATTCTTTATCCAGCATGTAACAACCTCCCTATAGTATCAACAATCAAATGCGCTCCCCGACAGTTAACCAGCTTCATTCCGTTGCGAGACATCTCGGAACGAGCGGCAAAATCAGGGATGAGTCTCTCGACGACATTCTTAATCCGGTCCGGTAATCCATCTTCACCTGCTCCCAAATCAACACCCGTACCCGCTCCCTGAAACTTTTCATGTATCTCGGCATGTTCCCGGTCGATAGAGAAAAATACAGCGGGAGTTCCAGTAAGAGCCAGTTCATATTTTGTCAAGCCGGTACTGCTTACAGCAAGATCACACCAGCGCATACAATTAACCAATGAAGCCGGCGACTCGATACATGTACAGTTATGCGTCATCCCCCCTGCCGTTTCCTCTATCTTTTTTTTCAAGCCTTCATTAAAGCTTGGCCCTATTACTATGCGAATTTCAAGCTCATAATCCATTATCTGGTCAAGGCCTTTAAGTGCCTCCAGTGTTAGACTTTTGGGGTCAGAGCCCCCGCAGGTAATAAGAATTTTTCGAACCGTAGAAGAAATTGATCGAGCACCGCTGGGTATTGTTTCATAATCAGGATGAAAAATCATATATTCAGGTCCTGCGAGATGAACAAATCCTTTTTCTCCATGCGGAGATATACTTTCAGCCGGGTAATACGGAGTTATCACCACATCGGCTGCCAAGGGGATACAATTCAGCAAAGCATTCTGCATATACCCGTCAATCACCACAACTTTCAAACAGCACTGTCGCAGCAACTTTACATAATTTTCGACCTGCACTATTTCTGAAAAGGTAATACCATGGGAAATATCCAAAATAATTACAGAGTTTGGATTTCTTTCCGCTCTAAAAAGCTTCCCCTCTTCTTCAAATGTTACTGTTTTTTCAAATACAGCATAGGGGACTCCTTTTTTTTCAAGCAAGGCAATACTCGCCGAAGCAGAATGCTTCATCAGAAATCGAACAGAATAACCGGCCTCCTGAACAATGTCCGACAAACTAAGGCACCGGAACAGGTGCCCCATACCTGTAGCTTCAGAAGCATCGACACGGAAAACCCACTCGGGACGACAGGTGATAGACTCTCCGCATAACGTTTTTCCCTCATGACTTTCAGAAAACATGTTCACCGAAGACTGATACCCAATGGTTTACTAATCATCAGCAGGCACAGGCTGCACGAAACTATTCCGTTTCGCTGCAGAGTTGCTGCATAAGCTCAGGATTACCGGCTACCTTACGTCCCAGATAAAGCTGTTGCGCAAGCCTGAGGCCGTCGGCATCATCTATGTCGACCGCTTTTCCGGGGGGCAGCATAATTGAAATAAAATTCTCATCCGAAACCGGATTATCACGCAGCAGATGCGAACGGTGAAATATCGAGAACGGACCTGATTCAAAATATGCTTTCGGAAGGTCCTGCGAACGACATGCAAACATACCGGCATTGACCGGCGTCAGAAAGCCTTCTTCACTTTTCCGATAAGCCCATTCAATGGGCACAGGATACGGTGCTACTACATGCAACGGGAATTGTTTTTCATGAAACAGATATTTTTCATATCCCTTCACAATATCCCCCGGATCAATTAACGGACAAGACGGCATCAGGCAACAGACGTCTTGAAACTCCAGCCCCATAGACGAATATTCCTCAAGGACCCATTGAAGAACGGCAATGAGACCCGTTTGGTCATCCGCAAGATGAACCGGCCTCATAAAATCAACTACGCAACCCATATCTTCCACAAGGGTTTTAATATGCTCGGAATCCGTTGAAACATGCACCTTGTCAAAAAGGTTCGCCCGGCCGGCTGCATCCAGGGCGTATGCAATCATCGGCTTACCGCAAAAATCAATAATGTTTTTATTTGCAATTCGTTTACTGCCGGCTCGTGCCGGGATAATTGCTATTTTCATCTCTTTCCGTTTGCGAAGAAAAAATTAAAAAAACCAATCCTAATGAGTTATGTCACACGCTACTGATTTCAGGTAAGTCGTTTAAATCCAGCAGATGCCGGGTCACCCTCTAGTTTTTTTTCAATATCATTGCTTGCAAGTGCATGGGAAATCTCCGTAAAACTTTCCCGTACTGCATTCAGATACTGGTCAACATGTTCATGAGAATGTGCATACATTGCATAAAAAAGGTTTGATGCCAGAAAACCTCGTTCCAGCATAAGTTGTACAAAATATGCCTTTAGGGTTAAGGCCTTATTTCCCTGAAAGACAAAATGGCTCAACGGTGGTATACCACCGATGGCTATATCCAAGCCGGTTTCCCCGGACGCCTCGCGCCACCCTTCCTGTATTAACTCACCTACGTGCACCAGGTGTTTCGCAACATTATGCTTTCGAAATTTATGTATCGTAGCCAGGGCCGCAACCGGACCGATCCGCTCAGTCCAGTAGGTGCTGCTGATAAATGTTTGCTGTGCCGCCTCCATTACAGCATCCCTGCCGATAATGGACGCAACAGGATAGCCATTTCCCAAGGCCTTGGAAAAAACTGCAACATCAGGTGTTACGGAATGAATAACAAGGTGGGCGCCTCCGGCGGAAAGCCGAAAGCCCGCAGAAATTTCATCGAAAATCAAAACAGCATTTATTCTATCTGCCAGTGCGCGAACTCCTTCAATGAAACCGGGAATGGGGTGTTCACTGCGTATAGGCTCCATGATGATGGCCCCAATAGTTTCCGCATGCTCATCCACAATAACTTCCAGATCTTCCAGGTGATTATAACGAAAAGGAAGAGCTGTGCCTGCAAGGCCCCTGGGAACACCTGACGGATTCAGCCCTGGCAGCAAATGTTCTCCAAGAGCATTCTCGGTACCAAGATTTGCTGCCAGGTACCAGTCATGCCAGCCATGGTACCCGCAAAAAGCAACTGTATCCTTACCGGTAGCAGCCCGCGCTATCCTTACCGCAATTGCCATTGCTTCACCACCGGTGCGTGCAAACCGTGCCATATCTGCCCACGAATGGAGATCGCACATCAGCTCTGCCAATTCCACTTCCTCGGGACAGTTGAGAGTACAACTGGTTCCATGAGCAATGGCATTTCTTACCGCACTGTCCACATCAGGGTCGGCGTAACCAAGCACATTCGCTCCTATCCCAGAAATACTCATATCAATATACCTGTTACCGTCAAGATCCCATATCTGCACACCTTCGGCTTTACTGTAATAGCCAGGCCAAACACCATAAGAAAACTGATCAGGTCGTTTTGAAAGCAGTTGAGTCATGCCTGGGATACACTTCTTTGCTTTTTTTTGATATGCGAAACTTTGTGATTTTTTTCTCATACTGAAATCTGCCATTACTCCACTGCCTGAATTATTTCATTCACCCTTCAAAGGATCCATCAGTTGCCATTCAACTCTCCATACTGTTCCGGCCTGCCTTTGCAGTTTTTTCCTAAAGAGGTAAATACTCCCCATGTCACATCACCATAAAGACGGATTTAAAATCCGCTCATCCAGGTGAGCAAATCTAGCACGAAAATTTTTGTCCAGCCCCTCAGGAAACTTTTTTTCCCACACTTTCATGTTTTCTTTCACCTGCAATTCTGTTTCAGCACCGAACAAAATTTTTGCATCAGGATATACGCTTTTCACATACCCCAAGGCCAGTTCCTGCCGGGAAAGTCCTGTTTCCTCAGACAGCCGGCACAGATCCCTCAAAGCAGGTTCTGCAAACATCATTGTTTTTGGAAGGTCATCTGTATTCATTAATAACAGTCCCTGTAAAAAAACGCTGCGTATATATACCGTCTTACCGAGTTCATCTGCAAGCTGAAACACACCGGCATCTTCAAACCTACGGTCAAAAATATTTGCCGGAACCTGCACCATGGAAATCCCCTCGGTTGAAAGCGCTTGAAGAGCCTTGTCGTTTGAATATACAGAAACGCCAACAAACTCAATCATCCCCAGATCAATAAAAGTCTCAAGAATATTACCGAGCCCTTTATCCCATAATTCCAGAAATGATTCCCGGTGCAGCATCAGTCCATATAAAGAATCACACCGCAAATCTTCCAGCGTTCGCTTAATTGAACTGCCTAAAGCATCCTTGTCGAGATGATCAAGCGACGTATCAATTTTGGAGATAACCCTTGCCTGAGATTTGATTCCGAGTGTTTCAAAAATGCGCCCGAGTTTTTTTTGGCTATCCCCATATCCCGGAGCAGTGTCAAATTCCCGGACACCTCCTTCCCAGGCACTGCGGACGACTTTTTCCGCTTCTATAGAATCAGGTTTCCCTGTAATGTTCGCAACACCATAATCCATCCCAAGCTGAGCAGCCCCCAGCACAAGGCGCTGAGGGTCACTTTGCATATTGCTCATTCTCGCCATCCAATGTGCGCCGCAGCGCTTTCAGCTGCTGCAAACAGATATCCTGCAATTCCTCAGTCAAGCCTTGATACATAGGCAAGCTGATAATTTCGCCATAAACCTTTTCGGCTACCGGGCACAACCCTTCCCCGTATCGAAATTTTTGTTTATAATATGGATGCAAATGTACAGGAACATAATGGACATTCACACCAATGCCATTACTTCGTAGCGCCTTAAAAACACCATCCCTGTCGTCGACTCGTACAACATAGAGATGATAGGCATGTTTCACATTGGGATTCACTTGCAATGACCGTACTCTTTTCTGCTCGACAAAAAACCGGTCATACACTGCCGCTATTTCCTGCCTGCGCTGTATCCACTCCGGCAGTTTTTTAAGCTGACTCATCCCCAGGGCACATTGAAAGTCTGAAATCCGGTAGTTATAGCCAAGATCAACCATTTGGTAAAACCATGCCCCTTTTTCCTCACGCTGCCTAAAGTCCGCATCGATACAATGGTTTCGAAACATCCGCATGCGTTTGACATAGTCCGGGTTATCAGTTGTAACCATACCCCCCTCTCCGGTTGTTATGTGTTTTACCGGGTGGAAGCTGAAGACAGTCAGATCGGCCAGGCTACCGGCCATGCGCCCTTTATATGCTGCACCAAGGGCATGACAGGCATCCGCAACCAGCACAATGCCTTTTTCATCAGCAATTTTTCTCAGCGCGTCATAGTCACAGGGATGCCCGGCATAATCAACGGCAATAATTGCTTTGGTACGTAAAGTGATTTTTTCCCGTATCCGCTCCGGATTGATCAGCAAGGTATCTTCGTCTACATCCGCAAAAACAGGAATGCCTCCTTGAAACACCACCGCATTGGCGGTTGCCGCAAAGGTTATGGGTGGAACAATAACCTCATCTCCCGGTCCAATGCCGATGGCATACATTGCTGCATGCAGAGCAGCAGTACCACTCGATACCGCAACAGCATTTGCCGCTCCAACAAAACCAGCAATCGTTCCTTCAAAACTCTCTACGTTCGGGCCGGTTGTTAACCAGTCTGACCGAAGAACTTCAACGACCGCCTCAATGTCCTGTTCATCGATTGATTGACGTCCATAGGGTATCGTTTTATTCAATGCCATGCTCCTTACAGTAATCATTAACCATACCCCGGATCTCCTCTTCACTGAGCCATCGGGTATTGTTATTGCTGGCGTACTCGTATCCGTCAGGACACGAGGTGCCGCCATTCTGTTTCAGATAATCTTCCTTGGCCCACCAGACAAAATTGGGTTGTATAATAAAATAATTGTCAAACTCGAGGGTTTGCCGGGTTTCATCCTCAGGAACCATCACTTCGTGCAGTTTTTCGCCTGGCCGGATCCCGATTATCTCCTTCTTTGCTTCCGGCGCTATCACATCGGCAATATCCGTAAGCTTTACACTGGGTATCTTCGGCACGAACAGTTCACCGCCATTCATCTTTTCCAGACATTCCAGAACAAAATCCACTCCCTGCTGCAGGGTAATAAAAAAGCGCGTCATTCGTTCATCGGTAATGGTTAATGTACCACTGCTTCGCTGTTTCAAAAAAAGCGGAATAACCGAACCACGGCTACCAACAACATTTCCGTACCTGACTACCGAAAATCTGGATTCGGCTTCTCCGCTCATGGCATTACCGGCTATAAACAGCTTGTCCGAACACAGTTTTGATGCACCATATAAGTTAACCGGATTAGCCGCCTTGTCGGTGCTAAGCGCAATTACTTTTTTTACATTCTGATTGATGGCGGCAGAGATCACATTTTGTGCTCCAAGCACATTCGTTTTTATCGCCTCAAACGGGTTATATTCCGCTGCCGGCACCTGCTTGAGGGCAGCTGTATGCACAATATAATCAACTCCATGAAATGCTTCATGCAGACGATTCTGGTCACGGACATCTCCCAGGAAATATCGGATACACGGATACTCATCTTTCGGATACCTTTGTGCAAGTTCATACTGTTTAAGCTCATCCCGGGAAAAAACAATAAGCTTGTTGGGAGAATACCGCTCAAGCACCGTCTTGAGCATTTGTTTGCCGAATGATCCGGTTCCCCCCGTAATTAAAACATTTTTTCCATTCAACATTATAAACCTCGTTTAAATTTGATTGGTTGATACAGCTCCGCCCTCTCAGTTACAAAACCAGTTATTAGCCTTGTGACCTAAAAGGGATAATAAGCCGGTTTATCCGCTTGAACCGGACAAACCGTTTATGCACTTTTTCTTCTATACCGGCTCTACATCGAGTGCATCAATTTTCACCGACGCGCCCTGCTGCAATATGTCAATCGACAGAACAAGCAGATGCTGTCCCTGTCGTTTTTCGAGAATCCCCTCCACCCCGGCAAGAGGACCGCTGACGATTCTCACCAGTTGTCCCTTTTGCAGATACGGATACGGCTCCAGATCCTCCCTGCTGGCAACCAGCTTCTGAAGCGATTCAATCTGCACATCCGGAACCGGAAGCGGAACTCCTGGGTGGACGCCGATAAAGCGCACAACGCCGTGAGTTTTTAACACTGCGAGCAGGTCCGGCTTGCTGCTCGGCGTATGCACAAACAGGTACCCGGGAAAAAGTGGGAACGTTACCTTTTTCTTACGGTCCTTCCACCGTCTCAGCCGTTCAACCGTTGGCAGAAAGACTTCGATAGTAGCTTTTTCCAGTAATTCGCGCACCTTAAATTCATGTCGGGACTTTACATATACTGCATACCAGCATATTTCGGAACCGGTTTCGTCCGAAACAGAGTCTTGCATTCTGGATGTATCAGTCCCTGCGCAGAGAGTCATTGTTCAAGATAATAAATTTTTTCAGTGTTGATATCGCTCTTCTCTAAAACGCTCACGGCTTTCTTATCAAGGGTGGCAATAAGAATTGCGTCAAAATCAACGTCCGTCAATTGATCTGCCGTATAAATTGCACGACCAAAAAAACCATTTTCAGACCCCGTAGTACCCACAGCCCCGACAACTTCCAGCGGATAGCCCCGGGTAGACACATAACACAGTTCGGCCAACTCACCATCACCCCACAGCAGTATTGTTTTAACCCCTGCTTTCAGCATACCCGCATAGGTATCTTCAATTTTACTGCGGATATCTTTAAAATATAAAATTGAATAGTGCATATACTTATATGCAAGGCGGGATTTTTCGGCAAAGCCCTGGGGGGTGATAATATACTTGATTCTTTTTTTTGGTAACCATTTTATTTTTATATAACCCTTATTGCACAATCGCTTGATATAGGCGTTTACCAGGCCAAGGGCAATCCCCAGCCGATCGGCCAGTGCGCGCTGGGATATCACGGCATCCTTATCCAGTTCATCAAGCAATTTATAGGCTATATCATCTGCATGGTTTTTAGTGTTCATATTATGAACAATATAATTATTTTACTCCGCCTGTCAAGCAATAATGTTCATAAAATGAACGGTGATATTTGCGATATTTAATACAATATTTGCAATATTTATTATCTAAATTTAATCTCGGTTTTTTAATTCACCATTTCAGGACCGGTTTGCATGTCATTATTGGCTTTTATTACATTACAACCGGCCGGAATCAGACAAGTTCCTGATAATGTGCGGATTTTTTTTATAACCGGGGTGTAGTGTATGGATTCCAGTGGGGTAATCGCCGGAGAAAGGCAAAAAACACCTCCGACTATCTCAGCTAATTATTGTGCTCTATCCATTCCATAAAAACCTTTACACAATCAGGACACAACAGGTTTGAACGGGCATCTTCTATTACTGCAACCGCCTCCTCCTTGGGAACGCCCTTGTGGTAGGGACGGTCGCTTATAAGACTTTCATAGGTGTCTGCAACGGCGATGATTCTGGCGGTAAGCGGAATCTTATCTCCTTTCAGGCCCTTCGGATAGCCCTGTCCCTTCATTCGCTCATGATGGTAGAGCACGCCTGGGATGATGGGTTCCAGGCTGGGAACAGGTCCCAGGATTTCAGCCCCGATAACCGGATGCTTCTTGATTTGACTGAATTCGCGTTCAGACAGGACACCCGGTTTGAGCAGTATGCTGTCACGCACACCGATTTTCCCCAGATCGTGAAGCCTGCCCGCCATATGTATCATTTCCTGCTCTTCGGCGCTGAAGCCCATTTTTTGCGCAACACCAACCGAAATACGGGCAACCGTTTCAGAATGCCCACGGGTATAGCGGTCTCTGGCTTCAAGGGCCTGAACCAGGCTCGTAATACTGCCGATCATAGCAGAGCGCTCAGCATCAAGCCGCTCTTTCTCCTTCAATAATAGCTGAAAATGGTCGGATAGCAGCTTTTCAACCGTTATAACAAGCTGCTCCATATTAAAAGGCTTTTCAAGGTAGGCACAGGCCCCCCGCTCCATGATCCTCCTGATGATGGAGCGGTCACTTACCGTGCTCATTACAACAAACGGGATCGCCGCCCATTCCGGCTTTTTACGCATGGCGGCACACAACCCGAATCCGTCAAGCACCGGCATCTGGATATCACTGAGAACAAGATCGGGGGTATGACGCGACAGCGCATCCAAAGCTTTACTCCCATTTTCAGCGGTTACCACCTGGAACCCCGCCCTGACAAGTCCGTCGTGGGTAATGGTTCGTATCAGCTTCGAGTCATCCACGACCAGAATAAGCCGTTCTCGAGCAAAAAAAGCGCGGTTCAATACCTCCTCAATGCGAACATGTAGTTTCTCACGGGCATCGGTTTTGCTGACAAACGCAGCGGCGCCGGTTTCAAACCCGCGTTCTATATCCTCTTCCCCATCATTCGAACTTAAAATAATGACCGGAACCGCCTGGGTTTCCTCTGCCCTTTTTAAACGATAGCAGAGCTCAAACCCGTCCATCTCAGGCATATCAATATCGGTAATAACCAGATCAAAGGCCTGAGACAGCGCTAGATCAAAGCCTTCCTGTCCGTCTCTGGCCTGCACGACGTCAAAGCCCAGATTTTTTAAATCCCTTGAAAGACCTGATCTGATTGTTGGGCTGTCATCAACGATTAATACCCTCGTTACCTCTTCCACGCCCTTTACACCCAATTGTTTGTTAGTGATTGCGCAGGTCGGTCTGGTGCTCTATTCCGGCAGTACCTCACGATAGGAAAGCAGTGCCGCCATAAGATTGTTTCAACGCGGAACAGGTATAGTACTACTCGTATGAAAATACCCCTTGGATTTTGACCTGTTATGATATTGTACCCCTGAGGGTAAAGGCTTGCAAGAAAATATATTTTCCCGGATACGCTGCATTCACCCCAAAAAAAGGGGCTGTCTGGATACACTGAATTAAAAGAGCCTGCCCTCCTGCACACGTTGCAGTATGCTGGACAGCTCCGTCTGCAACTCCGGGCTTGCCTCTGATTTAATCATTTCCAGGCACACGCTTATCTTTTTCACCTGATTTGCGCTGAGACATAGTGTCTTTCCGCTGTGCACACTGGAAAGCAGCATCAGCATATCAAACGCACAGGCTTTGATCATGCTTCTGAGTCTGCTGTTTTGTTGTACTATCAACGCTACTTCCGGCGAATACCGGTAATACAGGGCCGTATACTCTCTCCCACGACTCGTCTTTTTCAACAGACCGTCCCGAACACCGCGCATGCTGTCAAGCAGGGCCGCATCACCGGGCCGGTTAAAAAACCGGGCTAAAACACAGGGGCGTGTACCGTTGTCGGTGCTTGATGTGCTCTGCAGGGCCAGATTAACTTCCTGGCTCGCACCGGAAGAAACGGTAACCGATTTGGAGGCCGTAAGATACGTACCGCTCTGACTGTATGCCTGCACGGTAAAAACGCCTGCCGGGTGCAGCAGGGCATAATAACCTTCCTGAGTCACGGTGGAGCCGCCGCCGGTTGTGGTTACAACACCGTCATCAATGCCCTGGCCGGTTTCGGCATCCAAAACCGCACCGGATATAACACCTGTACCCGAAGTTGCAACCGAAAGGCTGTACTGCTGACTCTGGGTTCCTTTGTTCTGGATTTCAAACGTCCAGGTTCCCTTGGATGCATCCTTTACCTGGATCTCAGCCGTCTGGGAAGAAACTGCAAGCGGGCTGTCAAAATAGGCTTCATTGTCCGGGGTAAAGAGCTGCAGAAGTACTGAGCCCGCTTCTGCAGCAGATGCGATTCCACCTGCTGCTCCTCCTCCACCGAGACCGTAACTGGTAACCAGAGTCTGGCCCTCAATTTCATTTTGTACGGTTTTCTTCTGAGTCCCGTTTTGTCCCACCGTTCCAGAAAAGGACCGTGATGTTCCCATTTCAATGACTTCATAGTTGAACATGCCGGCTGTATCCACCACCCCGACAAACACCCCCTTCGGCCCGGGAGGCGTTTCGGCCGCCACAGTGGTCTGGTAGGCATACACACCGTCCCCGGCCACATCATCACCATTGGTGCCGTCATCAAACATATCCTGCTCCGGCTTGCCCCCGATGGACTCCAGGTCCATCGCTACCCGCGCAATGCTGTCAAGCCCGGAGGGATGATCCACCTGGGCGAAAAATGTCACCGGGGTTTCATCATCCGCCGGCACCTTGTGCGGTTCGGCAAACACGGACACAATAACCGGGCCGCTGCTGCGGGCGTTGAAATCAACGCCGCCGACGCTCTGGTTTGCTATTGCAACTTCTTTACTGGGCACATCAAAAGCAACTCCTTCGGCGTACGGTGTCACAACGTATGCGCCTGAAGAAAGCCCTTGAAAACTATAGGCTCCCTCCTGATCGGCTTTGGTAATGCGTTCCTCATCTCCGGAAAGAAACACATGCACGTCCATAGTGTTCAGCCCGGTAACCGTTCCGGAAAGAGAATATTGCCGGTCCGACCCGGGGCTCACGGCAATATACCCCTCTTTAATTTCGGTTGCAGTACGCTCCCCGTCCGAAACTCTCATCCCGACAAAATAGGTTCCCGGCGCATCGTATATATGCGTGGGGTTTTGTTCCTTGCTGTACCGGCCGTCGCCGAAATTCCACGCCCACTCCACCACATTGCCGCTTGAGCTGTCCTGAAACTGCACGGTCAGGGGCGCCGGGCCCTTTAACGGCGAGGCCGCAAAGTCTGCTTCCAGTATATTGTCATTAACGACAATCAGGTTTACGATTTCCTTGATATCAAAATTGCCGTTGTTGTCGGTAACCATGAGCCTGACGGTATACTCCCCCATCTCGGCATAGGTATGAACCGGGTGTTGCTCCGTGCTGATATTTCCATCCCCGAAGTCCCAGTCCCAGGCAACAACCGGCCCACGTGACGCATCTTCAAAAGCTACCTGTAACGGCGGAGCACCGGCTTCCGGAAGGGCATAAAAGTCCGCCATGAGTTGCGATTCTACAACCGTTATGTAATCCGTCTTGACGACCTGAAACTCATCTCCGGTATCACTCACCACCGTAAGGGTCACCGTGTACGTACCGGGTTGATGATATATATGCTCGGGATAGTGCTCTTCACTGGTCTCCTCGTCCCCGAAGTCCCAGAAGCCGTCAACTGCGTTACCGCTTACCTGGGGAAAAAATTTTACCATTAAAGGTGCTTTACCCATCTGTGGCTTACCTACAAAATCTGCGGTCAGCTCTTCGGGCATTATGGTAGTCGTGGTGGTTGGAGCTGTATTGTTATCCGGAATGGTAGTGGTGGTTGTGGTGCCCTGAGGGAAATCAAAGGTAATACTGTTCAACGTCACATATGAATCGGCGCTGCATGCACCGGCATTGCCCGGGGCAAGGGCCCGGGCGTACGCCGTAAGAAAAAGCACCTGTTCCGGGTTCATAAAATCGCCGGCGGTAAGCCGCGCGGCGTCGTAAGGCCAGTGGGTAAAGGTGACCACTTCACTGTTCTCGAGGGTACCGTTGTCGTTGGGATACCCGACCCGCGCAACACTGCCCTCTCTAAAGTCTGGGATTTCGATGGCGGCAATGGCCACATTCCGCCCGCTTTGCCACGACGCATTTAGTTCATACGAATAATCAAAAGATATACTTACCGGCATCTGTTTAACATCATCAGGCGAGAGCCCTGTCAGATCAAGCTCGAATACAATGCCGATTTCGGCATAGACTTCAGATCCCGTACCCGGATCAGCCAACACCGATGAGTGAGCTATTGTGCCTTCGGAATAGACATTGCGTTGTTCCGGGGGCGGCAACGATTCATCATCCGCGAAAAAAGCATAGTGATAGTTGAACTGGGTAAACGTTGTTTTTTGCCCCACCGGCACGTGCAACACTTCCTGGGCAACAGCGTTTTCAACACCATTGCTTCCTGCAAGTATCATAATCAAAAACAGCCCCAGGATGCCCCGGTGGAAAAAATTCGTGTAGATCATTTTTTTATATCCTCATGTGTATTTTTATGAAAAGATTTCATAGTGTTCATATTAATTAGTGTATCGATCATTTAAAATGGATACTTAAGCTAAAGCCAACCATGAATCATTATCACCATAGACATTAAAAAGATGTTTTTTCGGATAGTTAAAAACCTCCGCATCCTTTTTACATACATAATTCGCCGTAGTCCTTCTTTTGCTCAAGTTTTACTATTACATCCCGATAAATAATATAAAATCGAAAAAGAGCATTTTAAGAAAATCGTCTTATTGCATATAATCGAAATTTATAATATATATTAAATAGATTTGTAACCCCCCACCCCCTGAGGAAGGCCGGACGCTTGATGTCCGGCTTTTCTTTTTGCAGTTCATGCCGGCTTTCAAAAAAAGCCCTGCAATTATAAACGCTTATAGTCATTTACGTTCTCCTGTGCTACAATTGCCGAACAGGTGATAAAAAACGATCGGCCCTGATATAATGGACGAAAACAGCTTTATCCAGTATAGAAATTTTATTGCAAAAGCAGACGGCTTCTGCGCAGAAATCACCCGCAAATACAGCCCCCATATCCGGTGCCGGAGCGGCTGCAGCACATGCTGTTGCCAAAACCTCAGCCTGCTGCCCGTGGAGTTTTATTTTCTGCGTGAAGGCCTCGAAAAAGATTCTGAAACCCAGGCCAAACTGCATGCAAAGGCCCCGGGTTCGGACGTATGCATACTGCTTGCAGACGACCTGTGCCTGCTCTACGACCGGCGCCCCATCATTTGCCGCACCCACGGAATCCCTCTGCTCATCACCGGCGAAAAGGGTTCGTGGCGGGACTGCTGCCCCCAAAATTTCACTGAGCTATTAATTAATGATCTTCCGGAAAGCGACCTTTTGCACCTTGAGCGCCTCAACACCATACTGATTGCGGTAAACAACCAATTCGCCCAGGCCCATGACCTCCCCCCCGACAAGCGTATTCCACTGGAAACGATTCTCAGTATCCTTTCCTGAAAGCACGTAGCAGAAGGATGTTCCCCGGTATTTTCTAGTCCCAGATCAAGCGAGGATTCGTAGCGAGGCTGATGCAATGCCCGGAGATACAGGCTGCACGGACAGAGGCGTACTTGCTTGTACGTCGCAGTGACGAAGGGTGAGCGCAACGCAGGAGATGGGCGTTATCCGACAGCCTCTAATGCGCGTCTTTGGAAAATTTGCCCCCCAGCCGGAAACCTTCTTCCAGTGCCTGCAGGTTGTTTTCAAGGTGGCTGGACCCGGAAAACTGTTCGGTGATAATATCGCGCAGGGCTCGCTTGCTGACAATCTTCGTATAGGTGGAAAGAAAACCAAGGGCTACTATGTTGGCCACGATCGGGCGCGAAAACTTTTCCTGGGCTGTTTTCAGAAAAGGCACTTTCACGGTCCGGGCATTGCCCACCAGCACATCAACCGCATCTTCATCCGCCAGAACCAGGCCGTCCGGTTTTGCCCGCACCGCAAACTTTTCATAGGCCTCGGGGGTAAAGGCAATCAGGATATCAAGATCGTTACACTCGGGAAAATAAATTTCCCCGTCACTGACGATAATATCGGCCCGGGCCGCCCCGCCCCGGGCTTCGGGCCCATAGGCCTGGCTCTGGGAAACGTTGCGTCCGTCGCCGATTGCAATGGCCGCCCCCAGCAGCATCCCGGTTGATATGACACCCTGTCCTCCGGAGCCGGAAACCCGTATGTTCAAACGGTCGATCAGGTCTCCGGCAAATCCCGTTGTTTCGCTCTTTTTTTTGTGCGTCACGTTACCCCTCCATACCGGCCTGGACACCATCAGCATATTTTCGATATGCACTGGTGAATTCCGGCTTCTGAACATTTCTGAATATCCCGGTTACGA
>JANQGV010000319.1 GCA_028282925.1 Thermodesulfobacteriota bacterium | reverse complement strand
CACCTTAGCACAATCTCTAAACCTACGGCTTTGCGCCGTGCTACCTGAATAGCTTTTAGCGATTTGGGCAGAATATGATTATAAGACGCTACGCGCCTTCTACCCCCTTTCTTTGTTCGCCCCAAAGAAAGGGGGGAAAGAAAGGGCGCCTGCAACTTGATCCCGACCATTGTCGGGATTTCCCTCCCGGCACGATTTCAGTCGGCGGGTCAACAAACTCGCCCCTCAAAAAACGGGGCTCAAACATGTCGACCCTTATTTCCTCCTGAAACCGTTGCACTCGGCTGCGTTGCAATGGGAATTAAGAAAGCCCGTAACTAGCAACGGTAAATACTTTCAGTAATCAATGCTGCATATGATTTATATGGTGATTGCCAGGCACCGGCTATTGCCCTTTTATAATCTCTATCCGCCCGTCCGCCACGGGTGCAATTTCCGTTTTGCTTCCCAGATATTTCTCAACCACGTCATGCAGAAACAGGCCTGTATCTTTACGCTCACGGGCCGTTTTCAGCATAAAGAAACCGTTGCCGCCCTTTGCCATGTATGAGTTAACCGCAACGCTGTATATTTTATCTATGTCCAGGGGCTTGAAAGAGCCGTCTCCGGTCTGCACTGCTACGGACTGGATGCGGTCGCCCTGCCGCAGTATGTTATAGGGCCGCCCATTGCGGTCGGTCTGTACAATGCGGGGTGTTTTTTTCGGGTCTACCTGCATGCGCAGTCCCGCCACTTGGAGAAAGCCTCCGTACGGGCGGGGCAGCATCGAAACCGACTGCTCCAGCAGATGTTTAACGGCGGCGCCCGTCAGGTGTAGAGTGACGATGGTGTTGGGAAACGGCAGCAGCGAGTCCACGTCATCGGTGGTAAGGGGGCCGGCGGGCATGATCCGGTCGCCCCGGATGCCGCCGCCATTGTACAGGGCAATGTCGGTGTTGCAATGTTCGCGCATAATATCGCATATCAGGTTCCCGATTGCCGCCTCCCGAGACCTGACGGTTGCGGTGCGGCAGTCAAGGGTAACGGTTGTGCGGGTAATTTTTTTCGGCGGCGGCAGCTTGCTGCGGTAGCTTTCTATTACCGCTTCTGTTGCCGGGTCCCGGGCAATGGAGGCATCCAGCCGGAGCGCTTCCCAGGCGTGGTTTGTGATGTGCTTACCGTCTATATCGAGCTTCAGCACTCCCAGGTGCTTTCCGCGGGCACCGGCCTGCACTATCATTGTTTTGCGGCCGTCGGGCTGCGGGATCACGATCTCCTGCCCGGTTTTGATGAGTGTATGCGAATGGCCGCCGCAGATAACATCCAGTTCCGGCACGGCTTTTGCCAGCTTCATGTCGGCCTCTACGCCGATATGGGTCAGGGCAACAATCAGGTCGGCCTTGTGTTCATTCTTCAGCTTTCGGACCTCCCGGCGCGCTGCACCGGCAAGGTCGGGCGAGGCGCTTATTTTTACACCGGCCTGGCTGATCCTGGTGAGGTGCGGCGTCATAAGCCCGATCAGCCCGATTCTCAGGCCGGCCCGTTCAATGACCATGCTTTTCTTGAAGATCCCGGCAAAAGGGCTTTCCGGCTGCAGATCTATATTGGTTTCAACAATGGGAAAGGTACAGTGGCGCAGGGTTTCGGCCGGGGCTTCAGGCCCCATGTCGAACTCATGGTTACCTAGGGTTGCCGCATCAATGCCGAGGGCCGAGAGCGTTTTAAAGGTCGCCTCGCCGCGGAAGTGCAGAAAGTATTTGCCGGTCAGGCTGTCGCCGCAGTTTACGGCCAGCACCTGTCCGGGATACTGCTTTTTGTATTTTTTTACCACGGTTGCCAGGCGGCCGAATCCACCCACCTCAACCGGTTTGTTGTCACGGGTGGTCATCAATGGCTCCAGTTGTCCGTGCAGGTCGTTTGACGTGAGAATATACAGGGATTTTGCCTGGACGCAGGCAACACAGGCCCCCACCAGAAACAGTGTGGCCAGTACCTTGAACAGGTGCAAAGAACGTGTTTTTTTCATCTTAATTCTGAAGTCCTCCTGGTGTCTGATTTGTAAAAAACATAGCATTCCCACGGCCTTATTACAAGCCCGGAGCAGTCCGCCCCGGGTTTCAATGTCAGTGGTAAATATAGGCCCGAAAATTCAACAACTTAACTGTCTGAACACTCCTGCAAACATCTGGTACTTTCTGCTTAGTTTTGTTTTCTGAAAAATACGCTGAAAAATGGTACAAACGGGCGATTGTACCTAATTTACTAGGTATGTATATTATGTAGGTGTATACATATGGAAAAGGCTTACTCCCCCACTTAAACTGTCAAAAAAGCTAATTTTCCATGACATTTTTTATAGGCCGGGCCGTCTATAATAAGTGAAAAAAGGATTGCCGGGGCTTCGAAAAAATATAAAAAAATTATTTATATAAATAATAATTTGATTGCTTAATTTTAATTAATAA
>JANQGV010000275.1 GCA_028282925.1 Thermodesulfobacteriota bacterium | reverse complement strand
CCCGGACGTATAATAATTGCGGGCAGGTTTTTTGTGCGTGCGTACTCGATCACGAGTTTTTCGGACTGTATTTTGGTTTCCGTATACAACTCAAAGTGTTTGTCGGTGTAGGGGGACTGCTCATCCAGGGCTGTCGTGTCGAAATGAATGCCGAGAACGGTCAGGGAGCTGGTGTGGATACACCGCTGCACCCCGGCTGCCAGGCACGCATCGAGCAGATTCCGGGTGCCGTCGACATTAATGCGAAAAAAATCCTCTTTTTTTCCCCACTCCACGACCATGGCGGCGGTATGGAAAACAACGTCCTGTCCTTCGGCGGCTTTACGCAGGGATCGGGCATCCTGGAGGTAACCCTCGACATACTCAATGTCCAACCCCCTGAGGAGTGAGCGGTTGCTGGTGCTCCGTACCAGCGCCCGGACTGTATGCCCCCCTTCTACAAGGGCTCTGGCAAGATGGCTGCCGAGAAAACCGGTGGCCCCGGTAACAAGAGCTTTCATTGGGGCACCTTCGCATCTATATAGCTTTGAAGGGCTTCTGCGGTGGTGTAGGCCGGGGTAAGGCCATGGGCGTTTTTGAGCTTTTCACCACCGACAATGCATGAGTAGCGCATAATGCTGAGCCAGCCGGGGTTGAAATTAACACCGGGAAAACGCAGTTTCCAAAGAACGCTGTGCACGGCATGGAGCAGCCTGAACGGTATGGGAAAGCTCTTTTTTCTAAACATCCGGCAAAAGTCGTCCATGGTGATCGTACCGCTGCCTGCCAGATTATAGGTGCCGGGCATGTCATTGATAATAGCACGGTGCAAAGCCCCGACCACATCATCTTCATGAACAAACTGCAAAGTCGGGCTCTGACCGGCAACAGTAATAATACGCGGCAGTTTGCGGGCCATCTGGCAACTGAAATTGTCCATATTGGGGCCCAGGATCATACAGGGCCGGAAAACGGTTGCTTTAATGTCCGGATGGGATAGCAGGAATTTGGTGAGAATGGTTTCAACCAGCGCTTTATGGACACCGTAAAGATTTTCCGGGTTCGGACGCATGGGCTGGTCTTCGGTCAGTGGTATGCGGTTGTCAGGATGAAAGCCGTAGACCGCTGAACTGCTGGCAAAAACCAGTTTTTTCACATTGCTTCCTGCTGTCGCGTTCAGAACATTGCGCGAACCCTCTACGTCAATGTCGTACATGGTTTTCATGTTTCTGATGGGGAAGACGATAAAGGCAAGGTGCGCAACACAATCAACGCCTTCCTCCTTGAAAACGTTAACGAGATCCGGGTCGCGGACGTCTTTCTGAACAAAGGTACATTTTGGTGTTTGCTGCCCCGCTGTCCGTATATCGATTCCGATTATCCTGTCTATGGACTCATCCTGAGACAGGCTGGAAATCAAATGGGACCCAAGGAAACCGGAACTGCCGGTAACAGCAACAACTGTCATGTATTTATCACTTTATATTGAAAATTAATCGGTAAATTTTTCTATTGCCAGGGTCGCATTCTGCCCGCCGAAGGCGAAAGAGTTTGACAGTGCCACGCTGATCTCCTTTTCCCGTGCGGTATTGGGAATGTAGTCCAGATCGCATTTCGGGTCGGGGTGCTCAAAGTTTATCGTGGGCGGCAGAATGCCCTCTTTCAATGCCATGGTCGTAATCACAAGCTCTACGGCCGAAGAACTGTTGACCAGGTGCCCTATCATGGATTTGCTGGAGCTTATGGATATTGAATAGGCACGATCGCCGAAAACGTTTTTAATTGAGAGCGTTTCGCTGGCATCGTTGAGCAGGGTTCCGGTGCCGTGGGCGTTGATATACTCAACGCGGGACATATCGATCTTTGCATCTGCCAGAGCGCGCTTCATGGCCAGATCCCCGCCGCGTCCGTCCGGTGGTGTATCGGTCAGGCGGTAGGCGTTGGAGGATGAACCGTAACCGGAAAGTTCGGCATAAATGCGCGCACCGCGCTTTTTGGCGTGTTCCGCCTCTTCCAGTATCAGGATTCCGGCCCCTTCACCCAGAATAAATCCGTCCCGGTTCAGGTCGAAGGGACGGCTGGCATGGGGTGGGTCCTCGTTATGGGTTGAAAGGGTTCCCAGAAGATGAAACCCGGCCACCGAAAATTCGGAGAGCATCGAGCAGTGACCTCCGGCAACAACAATATCGCAGTCGCTGTTCTCAATAAGCCGTTTCGCCTTGCCGATTGCGTGACCGCTTGAGGAACAGGCGGTGTGCGACGATTCGACAGGCCCTTGCAGGTTGTAGGTGAGCGATATCATTTTCGATCCGATATCGGCATTTTTGCGCAGAGGCCATATTTTGGCCAACTCAGAGGAGTGCAGCAGCAGGTTGTTGTAGGCAACCTGGCCCTCGACAAACGCCTGGTAAAGGTAGTTGCGGTCGAATACCTTTTCAATGGCTTCAAAGTGCATGTACTCCTCATCGCCGCCAAGAGAAATACCGATACGGTCGGAAGCTTCCCGTTCCATGTCAAGGCCGGAATCTTCAAGTGCCATGCTGCAGGTATCCAGACATATCCGTGAGCTGCGACCCGCAAGGCTCAGCACATCTTCAGGGAGTTCCGACGTGCCGGGCGTATAGTCTTTTACTTCAGCGGCGATCTGTACAGGAAAGGTTGAGGCATCAAAGAGGGAGATGGTGCCCACCGAGGAGCGTCCGTTGGTAATGCCGTCCCAGGTTGTCTTGAGATCGTTTCCAAGGGGGGTGATTACCCCCATGCCGGTTATTACAACTTTTCTTTCCATGCTTTCATCCTATGTAATGTTCCTGGTCACAATAATTGATGCGTTTTGTCCGCCGAGACCAAACGAGTTGGAGAGGGCGGTTGTGATGTCCGCTTCCCGGGCGGTGTTGGGTACATAATCAAGGTCGCAGTCGGGATCGGGGGTTGTATGGTTTATCGTGGGATGAATAAAGCCTGCATTCATGCCCAGAATGGTTGCTATTAACTCAAGCGCGCCGCCGGCGGCCATAAGATGGCCGATCATGGACTTGGTGCTCGTTACGGGAGTAGTGTAAGCGGCGTCGCCGAAAACCTCTTTAATAGCCGCAGTTTCAATGCGGTCGTTTTTTGATGTGGCCGTGCCGTGGGCGTTGATATACTGAATGTCGTGCGGTTGTAATCCGGCATCTTGCAAGGCACCTTTCATGGTAAGTACGGCGCCTTTTCCGTCCGGGTGGGGGTCGGTCACTTTGTAGGCGTCAACCGATGAGGCATAGCCTGCCACGCGCCCGTATATGCGTGCCCCACGTTTTTCAGCATGTTGCCGCTCCTCAAGAATGAGAACCCCCGCGCCCTCCCCGAGCGCAAAACCGTCCCGGTCTTTGTCAAAAGGTTTCATGGCGGTTTGGGGGCTGTCGTTTTGGGTGCTCATCAGACCCAGAAGGCAAAAGGCGTACATGCCGAAGTTGAAAATCATTGAATCGTAGCCTCCGGTAAAAACAATGTCGGCGTCTCCGCGCCGGATCATATGGTACGACTGACCGATTGCCTGGGTGGCGGCGGCGCAGGCCGATATGACGCTGTAACAGGTTCCGGAAATGCCGTGCTGCCGGGCAATTGCCTGGGTGCCGTTGTTTACGCGGTTTGCTATAGGGTACCGGCTGTTTTCGCCGCCGGTTTCCCGGATTATGGCCTTTGTGTATTTTTCAGGGGTCAGGTCGTCATCGTTAAACAGCGATGGATACACGCCGGAGTCCATGAGCTTTTGCATATCGGGAATCGCCGGATGTACGCCGGCCCCCATAATGACCGCACAGTTGTTCCGGGCAATCTCATCGCGGCTGAGCTTGCCGTCCTCGGCGGCCATGAAGGCGGCGGCGCAGGCCAGCAGGATGCGCCGCTCATGGGTCTGCTGTAAAACGGGTTGTCCGGCCAGCAGGACCTCCGGATCAAACCCCTCGGCCTCGCCGGCAAATGTTGTGGGAAACCGGGAGGCGTCGAACAGCGAAATGTGATCTATGCCGGACTTGCCCGCCTTCAGTGATGCGCAGTACTGTTCCGTGCCGGTGCCTATGGGAGATATTGCCCCAAGTCCCGTTATGACAACTTCCCGATTGTGTGCTTCATTTTTCATGGTTTGTTTCGTTGCTCTATATCAGGCAGCCGAATAACCGCCTCGTGGTGCATTGCCGGTGATGAAATTAAAGTGCTCCTGTGCTTTGAGAGGGTCTTCCAGATCTTCAACCGGAACAAATACCAGTTTTACGCGTTTGATTTCGGTTTTCAGCTTGTTTTCAACAAATACTTTTGCATTACACAGGGCATGATCGTCTTCCAGGGTGGCAATTTCGAGCTCAATGCGCATCTGGTCGCCGGGTACAACAAATTCTTTGAATTTTACCGCCTGAAAACCGGCCAGACGTGCTTTCTTTTTACCTTCGGTAGAAGCATATATGAGCCATGAGCCGAGCTGGGAAACGGCCTCCACCTGTAAAACACCCGGCATAACCGGAAAGCCGGGAAAATGATCCTGTAGGAAATTTTCGCTCATGGTAACGTTTTTTATGCCGGATATGGACTGGTTTTCAGTGTGTTCTGTTATTTTGTCTACAAGAAGGTAGCGCATTAATAATTACCGTTACATTTATTTGGTTGTTCCCGGTCTTGTGTCGGGCCTGTGTAATGCGACCGGGCGCTATGTCAAGCCGATAACGGTGGCTATGGCATAGTCTTTACAATGCGATATTGATACGGCAAATGAGGTGATGCCTTTTGCCTGCATCGCGCTGATCAGGGTGCCGTGGGCTTCAATGGTCGGTTCGCCGGAGGGCAGGCTTACGGTTTCAATGTCCGTCCATTCCAGGCCCTGCAGCCAGCCTTTCCCCACGGCTTTCATGACACTCTCTTTAACCGCAAACCGCGCGGCAAAATGCTGAGATGTATTTTTTTTTGCCTGACAGTAGCGGATTTCTTTTTCCGTAAAGATTGTGGTTAAAAACCGGGGATGGGTTGCCAGCATTTTTTCTATTCTGGCTATTTCAGTTATGTCTGTGCCCACGGTCATGCCATTATGCCCCGGAATGTGCCGACCACTCACGTGTCTGCGGTCAGGGAGTCAATAATTTGTGGCCTCGTGTTATTGTGCGAGATCCCCGGTGATATAGGCCCCCTGCATGCCCATTGCCGGGCATGCAGGGGCCTGTTTCAAAAGTCAGCCTCCATGCGCTATGCCGGAGGCATGCATGCCTTACTTGCTGGCCAGCTGCTGCTTTACGATTTCCACAAAGGTCTGTACGGTAAAAAGGGTCGGGATGTCGTCAATTCGGAACCCTTCCTGGATTTTTGATCCGTCAACTTCGGTCATCTTTTCTCGGAGCTTTTCAGCACCGAGGGCCGTCAGGGCGCCGTCGACAACAACATCCTCTTCTTTTACGCCTTCCGCAGCCAGAACGTCCTGCTGAACGCCGCCGCGGGGGATCTTGATCTCAAACGTTTTCTCAAGGCGGAAAACGATATCAAGCAGGTCAAGTGATTCGGCGCCGAGATCGTCGAAAAGACCTGAGCCGGGTTCGACTTCTTCCGGTTCTACGCCGAGTGCTTCAACAATTGCGTCTTTTACGCCTTCGTAAATTTGTTTTTCATCCATGCCGTTCTCCTATGTGTGTTTTTATTAATAAACTGTATGTGTTCAGATGTTTGGCTTGATTATCCCCGAAAACCTCCGTCGACGCTGAGCACCTGTCCGGTGACATAGGCGGCATCGTCCGAGGCAAGAAATACAACCATTTTAGCCACTTCATCGGCCTGGCCGAGGCGCTTAAGGGGAATGTGGTCCATTACCATCTCCTTGGCACGGCGCAGCACTTCCTGGCTCATGTCGGTTTCGATAACGCCGGGAGCAACAGCGTTAACGGTGATTTTTTTTCTGGCAAGCTCAACCGCGGCCGCCCGGGTGAAGGCGTTCAGGCCGCCCTTTGATGCTGCATAATTTGATTGTCCCCGGCCCCCGCGATCGCCTGCAACCGATGAAATATTGATAATCCGGCCGCTCTTCTGGAACGTCATCTGCTGGGCAACGGCCTTGGTGCAGTTGAACGTGCCGGTCAGATTCGTCTCGATAACCTCTTGCCAGTCTTCCGGCGTCATGGTCATGATGAGTTCGTCGCGATTAATACCGGCATTGTTGACCAGGATGTCGATTCGCTCATGTTTTGCAATAATGTCCTGGGCCATCTTATCAACATCGTCGAAATTCTTAACATCCGCCCGGCAACTGAAGGCCTTGCCGCCGTTATTCTCGATTTCCTTTACAACCGCTTCGGCGCTTTCCTTGTTGCGGCCGTAATGGCAGGCTACCGTAGCGCCTTCTGCGGCCAACTGTACGGCAATGGACTTGCCGATGCCGCCGGAAGCTCCGGTAACAATGGCTATTTTACCCTGTAGTTTCATGTTTTTTCTGCTCCCTTGCTATTGCTGTGGTTAGCTGTTTAGTGCCCGTCGCGTGTTTTCAAAATATTTGTCGGGTATGGGCTGCTGAAAGGTGCGGAAATCGTCGAATACGAAGCCGTGTTTTTCGGCCAGACGTCCGATTTCCAGCATTTTGTCGATGTTCAGTTCGCGGCCCAGTGAAAAGTTTTCCCAGCGTTCCTCAAAGGTCAGGGTCATGGTTTCGCCGAGGCACGACGGAATGTCGTTAATGCGTGCCCCCGAATACCGGTATTTGTCTTTGGTTGAACGCGGCAGGTTGATAATGCCGGCATCAACCAGCAGAACGTCTTCCCGCAGAGGGCGGCGGTAGATAACATCTTTGGGCTGGGCAATGTCAAAAACGACCGAGCCCGGCTGCAGACTGTCCTGATCGATGATTTGCCCGGTAGATGTTGCGGTAAAAACAATTTTTGCCTGCTGCAATGCGCCGGCAATGTCCTGGGTTATCTCGACCTTGCCGTTGCCGCCGCTGATGCTGTCGGTAAATTTTTTCAGGAAGCTGGTTTTGCGCCGGCTGACCAGAACAAGGTCGATGCCGCGCTCATGCAGCATTTTGGCAATAACAAGGGTGATGCTTCCGGGAAAGCCGACCAGAGCCACCTTGTGCCGAGTCGGATCAGCCCCAAGCCGCTCCATGATTTTATCGTAGGTTTTGAGTGAGGTGTATGCGGTCAGGGAGTTGCCGGTCGTTACAGCCGAGGTGCAGTTGTCGGCCACCTCGACCCCGCGGGCACCGATAACGGCGCAAATTGCCCCCAGTCCGACCATGCGGGCGCCCCACTGTTCTGCCATGTGGCTGGCTTTAATAACAAGCTCTGTTGCATATGCCTGGTTTTCAATCAACTGCTCCGGGGTCATCAGCAGGCAATAGGCTTTTCCCTGGCAGGTTATCTGCGTGTCCGATACAACCCTTTTAAAGGTAAATATGTCTTCAACAAATCCTTTTTTCAGACAATAGTCTTTCAGCATTTGTTCCGGCAGCAGGCTCCTGTGAGGTGCGAACCGGTAACGGGCCGTTACCAGCCGCAACTCTTTCATGTTTCTGCAGTGTACAATAAAACCGAATTTTCTTACGTCGTGTCCGTTCATGTGTCGTAATGATCTTCAGGCTTCCGGTCCTGAAATATCCCTCCCTTGCTACATTTTTTGAAAAATAAGGGCGGTGCTCTGCCCCCCGATTCCCTGGTTCAGGTTAAGTGCCGTGGTAATAGGTTTTTCAAGCGGAGTGCCGGTAATGATCTGCAAGTCGCAATCCTGATCCGGTTCGGTGTGGTTCAGGGTGGCAGGCATTGTATCGGCATTGAGTGCCATGACGGAATAGATTGATTCCGCGGCACTGGTGCCGGAACCCATATGGCCGGTCATGGATTTAGTGGCGCTGACCGGAATCGATGATGTGCGGTCCTGGAAAACCGCCTTAACGGCACCGGCCTCGGCCCGGTCGCTTTCGCGGGTCGATATGCCGTCGGCGCAGATCCAGTCGATGCTTTCGGGAGTCAGCCCGGCATCGTCAAGAGACCGGTTGATGGCGTGCCGGAGACCTTTTCCTTCCGGGTCGGGATTGTACATGTGGAAGGCGCTGGAGGCGTTTCCGTAGCCGACTACCTCGGCATATATTTTTGCTCCCCGCTTTTCAGCATGCTCAAGATCTTCAATAACCATAAATCCGGCCCCTTCTGCGGCAATCATGCCGTCGCGCCGGTGATCGAACGGCCTGCAGGCGGCCCGGGGATCACTGCTTTTTGAAAGCAGTTTGCAGGAGTCGAGGCTGAACACGGTATTGGGCGTCAGGAGCGAATCGTATCCGCCGGCGATGATTACATCTGCCAGCCCCCGCCGAATAGACCGGAATGCATCACCGATGGCCTGTGCGCCGCCGGTATAGGATGATACAATATTATCGTTTTCACCCTGGATGTTGTACAGCAGGGAAATGTAGTAGAATGCATTGTTGGGAAGCGCCTTGAGCAGAAAAAGAGGATACGCAATGGATACGCCATGCTCGCCGAATTTGGCGGAGTCGAACCGCTGATTCTCTTCATCCCAGGCGCGCAGGATCGGCTCATTCAGGTCTTCGAACCCGGGGCCGTCGTCGAACCCGCCGCCGCCTGATCCGATAATGGCTCCAAAACGGGTCGGGTCGACCTGGTCGGGCTCAAGGCCGCAATCGTCATAGGCCAGCTTTGCGGCGGCCAGTGCAAGATGTACATTGTGGAAGGTGAGCCTGACGGCCTTGCGGTCGTTTATAAACTCTTTCGGATTGAAATTTTTGACCTCTCCACCGAATTGTACCGGCAGATGTTCGGCATGCAGACGCGCAAAGTTCTCAATGCCTGAGGTGCCCTTTATGAGGCTGGACCAGTTTTCTTCGTTGCCGATGCCTATGGGGGAGACAACGCCCATCCCTGTAATAACTGCTCTCTTTTCCATAACGGATCTCTTGTTTCTGTTAATGATAACGATTGAAAACCAGCGAAGTGTTTTCGCCGGTTAAGCCAAAAGTGTTTGAAATAGCATACTTAATTTCTTTTTTCAAAGCCTTTTTGTTAATCTGTATCGGGCTGTCCGGGGGTAGATTTCCCGTGTCCCCCGACCCGGGGATGCAGCCCTTTTCGAGGGCCAGGATGCTGGTAACGGCGTCGAAAGCACCGGCCGCGGCCAGCATATGACCGGTAAGCTGTTTGCAGGTGCTCGCAGGCAAAGGATTTGAGCGCCCGCCGAAAAGCTGCCGGACGGCCCCGATCTCTGCATCGTCGCCCGTGCGGAGGCCTTTACCGTCTGTGTTTACATAGTCGATGTCCGCCGGGGCTATGCCGGCGTCGTCGAGGGCCGTCTGCATACTCCGTAGCATGTCACGCTGGTCCGCCGGGGAGCCGTCCGGCTGCGCCGAGCCGTTAAAAAAGGTGCCGTAACCCGAAATTTCCGCATATATACGGGCGTTTCTCTTCCGGGCCCGGTTCAGTTCTTCCAGTACCACAATGGCCGCACCTTCGCCCGGCACACAGCCTTTGCTTGCCGAGCCAAAGGGTTTGCCGCTTTCCGCAGTCCCGGCAACGGCGTTGAGCGATGCCAGGGAGAGCATGTGCATTGTGTTGAGCCCGTAGCTGCCTCCGGCGATAAAAACATCACAATCACCCTGCCTGATCAGGTGAAAAGCTTCCCCTATGGCCTGCGATCCTCCTACATCAAGAGAACTGAAGGCCAGGTTGGGCCCCTGGAGATTGTGCTGAATGGATATGTGACAAAGCGCCATATTCGCCAGAACCGAGAGGGGCCACAGGGGATGAATGGCCAGGTTCGGGTCTTTTGTGTGGATCGGGGTGCCGGCTGCCTGTCCGTTTGTCGTGAGGTAGTTACCCATATCGTTGCCGACCGCTTCATAGGAAGCCAGCAGTGTTTCTTCGGCGGTATACTGGAGGCCGTCGACACCCAGAGTTATGCCGATCTGTTCCGGGTTATAGACCGTGTCGTTGACCCCGGCATCCTTCAGGGCCAGCCAGCTTGCAGCCAGGGCATACTGGATGGTGGGGTTCATGACTTTCAGTGATTTTGGTTTGATGCCGAACTCGCGCGGTTTGAAGTTTGTTATTTCACCGGCATGCCGGAGCGGGAAAGAGGCAGGGTAGGGAGGGGTCGAGATGGGTTTAATGCCGCTAGTACCGTCTTCAAGCGCGTTCCAGTTTTCTTCGACCGAATTTCCAAGTGCAGAAACAAGACCCAATCCGGTTACAACAACTCTACGACTCATTGGAATTTTTTCACGAGAACAGAAGCGTTTTGTCCACCAAAGGCAAAAGAGTTAGAAAGAATTGTTTCTACATGTTTATCCCTGGTTTCATTGGGAACATAGTCAAGGTCGCATTCGGGATCGGGGTTTTCATAGTTGATTGTCGGAGGAATCAGCTTATGATTGATCGTGAGAATGCTGATGATCAACTCGATGGAGGCGGCGCTGGCAACAAGGTGCCCCATCATGGATTTGTTTGAGCTGACCGGGATTTCATAGGCCCGTTCCTGAAAAACGTTTTTGATGGCCGCAGTTTCGCTTTTGTCGTTCAGGTATGTGGACGTGCCGTGGGCGTTGATATAATCAACCTCTTCGGTTGCGCAGTTTGCATCTTTCAGGGCGGCTTTCATGCAGATATCGGCACCACGTCCGTCGTCGGGGGGCGCGGTCAGTTTATGGGCATTGGAAGAAGAGCCGTACCCGACAAGCTCGCCGAGGATCGGGGCGCCTCGTTTTCTGGCATGCTCAAGGTCTTCAAGAACCAGCATGCCGGAGCCTTCGCCCAGAACAAAGCCATCGCGTTTCAGGTCGAACGGCCGGGAAGATTTCTCAGGATCGCTGTTGTTTTTAGAGAGAGCGCCGAGCCGGTAAAAACCGGTTACGGAAAGTTCGCCGATCATGGAATCGCATCCGCCGGTGACCACCACTTCGGCATCGCCGTCCTGGATCATTCTCAGGGCTTTGCCGATTGCCTGGGCGGATGAGGTGCAGGCGCTGGAGGTTGTGCTTACCGGCCCCTGGATATTGAGCAGAATCGAGAGAATGTTTGCCGCCATGGAAGCACTGCGGCGCACGGGCCAGATGGCCCCGAGCTGTTTAGCGGCATTAAAATGGATATGGGGATACGGTTCGTTTTTGCCGAGATCCTTGCGCATTTCCAGCAATTCAAGGATTGTTTTGCTGTCGAACATTTCGCCGTAATGGTCCAGCCGGGCACCCTCCTCATTGGAGCCGAGGGAGATACCGATGTTGGAGGTGTCCATCTGGTCGAGTTGCAGGCCGGCGTTTTGGAGGGCCTCACGGGAGGCCTGGATACAGAAACTGGTTCCCCGGCCCAAAAAAGGGCTTATGTCTTCGGGAACACCGTTGTTGAAGTCGAAGTTTTTTACTTCCGCCCCTATTTTTACCGGGTAGTTGGAAGCGTCGAATATGGAAATCGGGCCTATTCCGGATACACCCTTTATTAAATTGTCCCAGGACTCAGGGATATTGTTTCCAAGGGGGGTTACCGCACCCATCCCGGTTATTACAACACGTTTTTTCTCGGTTCCTGAGCTGTTTCTGTAATATGCTGTCATGCGTTTCCGTTCCAGAAATAAATAAGTTGTGGTTTAAAATGTATCCAGACTATAATACGGTATATTTATTGAACCACATACCTACTGAGCAAAGAGCATACCACTTTGATGCCTTTTGAGACATTGAAAAGCAAATAATAAAAAATAAAGAAATAATAAATATTTAAAATTAAATTGTTTATGCATTTTATTAAATTTTTCTGATTGGCTGATTATTGCTGTGGCTGTTTTGAACCATATTGGTAATTTTGAACCATTTTTAGTGGTTCAAATCAGCCATTCAGGAAGCGGTCCAACCACCGGGCTATGAAAAAAAAGTTTAAAAACCGGTGGGTTAGTTCTCTGTATGATACGACAAGCGGAAGGGAAATATCCAGGCGGAAGCAGTTCTTCGGATAGCCATTATGATACGAACCGGTACATGTATTATACACAGCTTTCGGTATATTTTGGGGACTCTTTTCTGGATTTTCCTCATTTTGTTGCCGGTGTCTGCTTCGGCTCTGGATGCGGTTATCCTGACCTCCAGCAACATTATTCCCTACGCAAGTTGTGTGGAAGGCATTAAAGAGACCCTTTCACAATACTCCATTAAAACCATTGATATTGAAAAAGACCTCGCCCGGGGACGCGAAGCCCTGGAGGACTATCGGGGACGCGAACCACGCATTGTCATTGCGGTCGGAACCCAGGCCACCATAGTTCTGTCGGAGTTTCAGAATTTCCCCCTGCGACTTTTCTGCATGATGAAAAACCCTGAAAAGGAACTCGGACCTGCCGGGCTGTATTCCGGAGTGCGCTTCAGTATTCCGCCGTCACTGCAAATTACCACTATCAAGGAAGCGTTCCCGGAAAGAACACGGGTGGGTATCTTTTACAGCAAAGAGTATAATCAAAACGTTTTTGATGAGTATACCCGGGAGGCCCGGAGTATGGATATGACCATTGTGGGTTTTCCCATTACCACGGCCAACGACATTCCCAAGATATTAAAGTCGAAAGATTTCAGAATTGATGTGCTCCTTATTATTCCGGAACGTAAAATCATGTCGACCAGGAGCATGGCGACGACAACGAAAGTAATTGAATATCTCATTGAAGAGTCGATCCGAAAAAGGATTCCGGTGGTTGGGTATAACCGGTGGTTTGCCGGCAACGGAGCATTGCTTGCTTTTATCGTGGACTACCGCGATGTGGGGCTGCAGACCGGCGAGATGGCAGAAAGAAAACTGCGGCAAAACGAAGAAGGTCAAATAGAGATTGTGTTTCCCAGGATCCGTGTTTTTGTCAACCTGAAGGCGGCAAACAAACTGGGCGTGCCCGTATCGCCGGGGCTGCTCGAAAAGGCGGATGAGGTCATACGATAATGAAGTGGGGACTTAACGTCAAATTTATCTGTTACACCGTTTTTATCGTGGTGTTTATTTCGCTGGTATTCAGCGTGGTGTTTATTCTGCAGTCGCGTAAGGCCCTGCTGCTGGAGTTTCAGAAGACCGGGCATTCACTGGTTGCAAACCTTGCCCGCAACAGCGAAATACCGCTGCTGATTGAAAATACCACCGCCCTGACCGCGCTGGCCCAGAACCTGCTCAGGCAGAAAGAGGTGCAGAGCGTTAAAATATTCGACCAGTCCGGAAGGGTTCTGGTCAGCCTGAGCAAGGATCGAAGGCTGTTTCCCTGGCAGAAAGAAACCATTATTGAACCGGTGTTGTTTTCAGCCGAAAGCAGTGCGGGCATTACGGATGAAATGGATCTTTTTCTGCCGGAAGGCGGTCCCGGTCAGGATGCAAACATGCGCCCCGGGCAGGTTATCGGGAGCATTGAAGTGCTGTTTTCACGGGAGAGCATTATACGCACGTTGAACCTGATGCGATGGTGGATTTTTGTCGCCGCGTCCATTGCCGCGGTCATCGGCGGCATTGCGGCCCTCTACTTTTCCCGAACGTTGATTATGCCGATGCAGCGCCTTGCCCGGGCCACCTATTCCATTGCCCGCGGCAACTGGGAAGAGCGCCTTGCTGTGCAGCGCACGGATGAGCTGGGTCAATTAACTGAATCGTTTAATATTATGGCGGAATCACTGGTGTCCAAGAAAGAGCAACTGGAGAACACCTACCGCGAGTTGGCCCAGAAGGACCGGATGGCGGAAATCGGCAAGTTCTCCATGATCATAGCACATGAACTGAAAAACCCGCTGGGTATCATTAAAGGATCGGTAGACATCCTGGCAAAATCGAGTGTGAAACCCGATATACAGGAAACAATGGTGGGCTACATTCAGGACGAAGTAAAGCGGCTGAATAAACTGATAGATGATTTTCTGTCGTTTGCCAGACCCATGCCGCCCCAAAAGGAGCCGGTTGACGTCAACGGGCTGGTTGCAAAAGTCGCCGACCACTTCAGTATCGGCAGCATGTCAAAGCAGATTGAAATGCACTGCGATCTGGGAACGCCCGTTACGATTCCCCTGGATGAAAACCAGATATACCAGGCGCTGCTGAACCTTGTGAACAACGCCGTGCAGGCAATAGAAGACGAAGGCGAGATCCATATCGCCACAGCGGAAGATGCGGAATGGGTCTCGATCTCTGTGCGGGATAACGGTGTGGGGATGCCAGCCGATATTCGCGAAAAGGTGTTTGAACCCTTCTTTACCACCAAGGCCAAAGGCACCGGGCTGGGCCTTGCCATTGTGAAAAAAATTGTTGATAATCACCAGGGCCGCATAGAGATACCGGACGGCCCCGGGGCAGGAACCGTCATTATTATCAGATTACCTGTGCAGGCAGGCTAATGCATGAAGAGGAACGTTCATGAATAAAATACTGATTGTTGATGATGAAGAAAAAATCAGGCACATTCTGCAAATAATTCTGGAGCAGAAAGGCTACCGGACCGACCAGGCTGCCGACGGTGAGGAGGCGCTGAAGTTGCTTAAAACGTATCACTATTCAATGGTGATAACCGACCTGAAGATGCCCAAGATGGACGGTATGTCGTTGCTCAAGCACATAAAGGAGATCGATCCTGATTATCCGGTTATTGTGCTGACGGCATATGGATCGATTGAATCGGCAGTCGACGCCTTGAAAGCCGGGGCGCTGGACTACATCACCAAACCGTTTGAAGAAGAAAAAATTCTGATGACCGTACAACGCTCGGCGCGCTTTTCAGAACTGGTGGAAGAGAAGCGCATTCACCGAGAGGAGCTTTCGGAATCGTTCGACTTCAGCAATATCGTAGCCGAATCGCAGCAGATGCTTCAAATCCTGAAACAGGCCGCCATGGTTGCCAGAAGCCCCGCCACGACCGTTTTGCTGACCGGGGAGTCCGGCACCGGCAAGGAACTTATTTCCCGGGCGGTGCATTATAACAGCGGACGGGCGGCGAAAAAGTTTATCGCCATCAACTGCGCCGCCATCCTGCCGACCCTGATTGAGAGTGAGCTTTTCGGACATGAAAAAGGAGCGTTTACGGGTGCAGACAAGCAGAAACCGGGCAAGCTCGAGCTTGCTCACGAGGGAACGGTATTCCTGGATGAAATAGGCGATTTGACCCTTGATGCCCAGGCAAAGCTCCTGCGTTTTTTGCAGGAGAAGGAGTTCGAGCGGGTCGGCGGCACCGCCACCATCAAGTCGGATGTACGGGTGATCGGTGCAACAAATAAGGACCTGAAGGCCATGGTGGAGGAAGGGAAGTTCCGCGAGGACCTTTACTACCGGATTAATGTGTTTCCCCTGCATTTGCCGCCGCTGCGGGACCGGCGCAAGGATATTATACCGCTTGCCCAGCATTTTTTAAACCGGAGTGCCAACTCAATGGGGATACCCAATCCGCACATGACCGAAGAGGCGAAAAGGATTTTGTTCAAGCACACGTGGCCCGGCAATATCCGGGAATTGCAGAATGCGATCGAACGTTCGGCCATCTTGTCCGATGAAGGCACCATCGGGGCCGAGCACCTCAGGTTTCTTACGGCGCCCGGCGGGATGGTTCAGGAAGCTGCTGATGAACCCGATCCGTTTGCGCTGCCCCAGGAAGGGATTAATCTTGAAGAACTCGAACTTGACCTTGTCAAGCAGGCGCTTGTAGCCGCCAATAACAACCAGACAGAGGCGGCCAGGCTCCTGGGATTAACCAGGGGAAAATTCCGCATACTTGCAAAACGAATTAAGGAGCAATGATGCGTACCATATTACCATTTCGAACGACAAGCGCGTTGCTGATGTACATGCTTTTTATGGTCGTGTTTTTTTCTTCCGGTGTGCATGCCGGAGAGCCGGACATTTTTGACGATGCCGAACTGATGTTTATCGGTGAAGATCTTTATACGGTTTCCATCGCCTCCCGCAAGGCAGAGCCCTTGCAGAGGGCACCGGCTGCGGTTACGGTCATTCACGCCGATGAACTGAAGAAATACCGGACCCTGGCCGAGGTCCTGCGGCAGGTTCCCGGTGTCTTTGTCGACCGCAACGAGCTTAAAGAGCGGATATACCTCCGGGGCATTCCTGACTCGTTCCTGGTGATGATGGACGGGGTACCCTTCTCCAGTGATGCCTCCACCGTGGATTATCCCCGGGGCATGGAGCTGTCACTGGATTATATTGAAAAGATTGAGATAATCCGGGGGCCGGGATCGGCCCTGTGGGGACCCGATGCCTTTTCGGGAATCGTCAACCTGGTGACCCGCAAGGGCGAGGATTTGCAGGGTGTTGAGATAAAAGCGGAAACCGGCTCCTATGATACACTCGGCACATCATTCCAGGCCGGGTTTGCCAAAAACGGTTGGGACGGTTTTATGTTCGGCTCCTATGCCCAGACGGAAGGATTTGAGCACGATCTTCCCGGCAGCCTGCGTCACCGCCGCAGCGATCGTTACCGGGAGGTCTATGCCCGTTTAAGTTACCGCGATATTTTTGAAGTGTCCGGGCGCTGGTCACGCTACCGCGACTATTATTCCGATATCACCAATCTTCTGGAGGGGTCTGAGTTTAAATCATTTTCATTTGTGCAGGCCACCCTGAACAAATCGTTTGAAAACGCTTCAATCTCTTTGCAGGGCTGGTATCAATATTTCGACAGCCTGGACGATTATGACCAAACGCGCTATACCCAGTTTAACCGGCAGTATGGTCTTGAGGCCAAATATGACCAGACCCTGTTCGGCAATAACTTTGTGACCATCGGCGCTTCATACCGCTATAATGACGGTGCGACGACCCGGCTCAGCCTGCATGAGCAGGATTTTACCCGGGACGTTTTTCCCAACTATGACACCCATCTTGCTTCGGTGTATTTTCAGGATAAGTGGAAGGTGTTTGAAGGGCTGGAAGCAACCTTCGGCATCCGGTACGACAAGCACAGGGAGTACCGGCGTTTTTTCAGCCCCCGCCTGGGCATCACCTACAGCTTCCTGGACTATTTCTCCCTGAAACTACTGTACGGCCGCGCTTTCCGCACGCCGAGCCTGGCGGTTGTTATCGAAGAGTCGGGGCTCGATCCCGAACGGATCGACAGTTATGAAGTCGCTCTCGGATTTCACTACAACAATATATTCAGTATGGAGGTGAACTATTTCTATAATGAATACGATGATATTATTGAGCGGGACCCATTTGGTGAGATTTCCAACAGCAGTGATGAGCTGATTAAGGGGGTGGAGGTTTCCGTTTCATGGAAGCCCTTTGATTCACTTTCACTGTATGCAAACTATTCGCATCTGTTCGGCGACCGGCAGAAGGGCGCCAGCGCTACGCGGCTGGAACCGAGCCGGGAAGACCCCAATCAGACCATTGAGAGTACGCTTGAAAGCTTTTTTAATGTAGCGCCGGACAATGTTTTTAACTGTGGTATCGACTACAGTTTCCTTCGCCGGTTCCGCGTGAATCTGGAGATGAATTATGTGGACCAGCGCAAACTGTCCGGGACCGGGCAGTTTGCGGCCGGCGGCCGGCGGCATCTGGGTTCGTATGTGCTTTTTGATGTAGGCCTTTTTGCCAGAGATTTTCCTGTGCGCAATCTTGAGATGGCCCTTAAAATTAAAAACATAACCGATAAGGATTATGATACCCGGGGTGTATTCGGATTGATTGACGGCGAAGGCAGTTCAATGTATTTTATGATGAAGTACCGGTTTTGATGCTTGCTAATAAACTTACTTGAATTTTAAATCTAAGGTTTTTAGCAGCAAGTGTTGAATAATTACAGCGAACGGGTTCGATACGAAGATAGATAAGACGCAAGCGCCTCCCCCTTTGTCTTGCCACCCAAGGTGGCAAGAGCTGCGCACATTGCGCGCCCAAAGAGCTGAAAGCGGTCAATCCGAAGGATTGACTCAACGGGGGCAAAAGAAAGTCGCCCTGCAACTTGTCCCGCTAAAGCGGGATACCCTTGCTGCACGATTTCAGTCGGCGGGTCAACAAACTCGTCCCGACAGGTCGGGACTCAAACATGTCGACCCTTTGTTCCTCCTGAAATCGCTGCACTCGGCTGCGTTGCAAAGGGACCGGCGAATGGAACACGTTATTAATGTTCAAGCTGTGCTGTTTTCATGTTGCAAATGATTATCGAGCCTTCCTATGGGGGCTGTTTAAGTTTTCCTGACTGTAAGGGGCTAATGTTTTAAGAGTGTGTGGGAGAAGGTATGAAGAAAATCAATTATTCCCCGGTTCGGCGCAGTATCGGCCAGTATGTGCGTGTGGCCGGCAGTATACACCATATTGCAGTGAATGTAGAGATACGTGCCTCCCGCATACAGGAGTACTGTGCGCAAAACAACATAACCGTTACACCGGTGCTGATGAAAGCAATAGCGGCCGTTGTGAAAAAGTATCCCATGGCAAACGGCATACTGGCCCGGGACATCGTGCGTAAAAAGATTTTCCTGCCGGAGGATGTCGATATATCCCTGGCTATGGAAAAAGACTATAAAGACGAGAGGTTTGTAACAACCCCGGTTATCCGCGGCGTACAGGCAAAATCCATCAGAGAGCTGAGCGGGGAGATCGACACGCTCAGCGCAACACCGTTCAACAAACGGCCCGATATCAAGCCGGTGCTGCTCTTTAACCTCCTGCCTGATTTTTTGAAATATATAACGCTGAAATGTATTTGCCAGTCTCCGCACTTATTCAAGCAGTTTTTCGGGACCATCGGGTTCAGCAATCTCGGCAAGTTCGGAATCGTTGATTTTTTTCCGGTCTGGCTGAACTCAACGGTGTTTGCAGTGGGCAGCATGGAGGACAGGCCGGTTGTGGATAACGGCAGGGTTGTTGTGGCCCCGGTGCTGCATATGTCGTTCTGTTTTAATCACTGCGTGCTGGATGGGGCCATGGCGGGGAGGGTGCTCTTGGAACTTAAGAGGATTGTCGAAGAAGGATCATTTTCTTAATGGAGGCTGCTGGAAAACGCTCATCTGCTGTGTTGTGCTCACCCTTCGTCACTGCGACGTACCTGTTAGCCACAAGCAAAGCAAGCCTTCTGCTACGGCTGCCGCAATCCCCGAACCTCCATGCTGTACTCCCTTCAGCCTCATCAACGTACCGATAAGTACGATTCTTCGTCTTTCGGTCCGTGCAGCATGTGTATCCGGGCATTTCAGCACCCTCGCGACGAATCCTTGCCTTACTTGTGACTAACTCGCCTCGTTCCTCAGGGCATCGCACGCCTTGCATCTGAACATTTTCCAACCGCCTCCTGAATGATGTTATTTAGAAACTCCTGACGGTTTGATTGAAAACATTCATCTGTTCGTTGCACATCTGAATATTTAAAAACAAAAAGGCGGTGATGAGGATTATCCTGCATCACCGCTTTTCTTTATTGCCTTAGGCGTTGTTATCGTTACTCTTCCTCGTCCTTGTAACGATCCCAATAGTCGTCGCTTTTTTTTATCATCTTTTTAACGTTTTTCATTTTAACATTGATTTCTTCGGTCATCAGGGCCGCCTCATCAATGTTGCTGACAACGTGGGGCGTGATGAGAATTATCAGTTCATCCTTCGCGATTTCGTCTTTGGTGTTGCTGAAGAAGTAACTGATGAGCGGGATGCTGGACAGAATCGGTACACCGGTCAGGGTTTTGCTTTTTTTGTCTTTTATCATACCGCCGATGACGATTGTCTGACCGTCCTGCACGACAACGGAGGTTTCGGCTTTGCGGTTGCTGATTTCAGGAGACTGTATGCCGCTGGCGGTAACGGGTTGGGCTTCGCTGACTTCCTGGGTAATGTCCATGGCCACCAGCCCTTTGTCGTTGATGCGGGGGGTGACCGAAAGGATGACACCGGTGGAACGGTATTCAATGGAGCGGGAGGTCGAGGTTGATGTCTCAACATCCTGGGGTACGTATTCACTGGTGACAATGGGCACCTCTTTGCCGACTTCGATGCGGGCTTCCTTGTTGTCGGCGGCAAGAATGTGGGGCGATGATAGAATGTTGAGCTTGTTTTTGCTGGCCTGGGCAACCAGAAACGCCTGGAGCCGGCTTGAGTCAAAGCGATAGGTGAAACCGCGCCCCAGGGAAGTGGCCAGATCGGTTCCAAGGCCGCCGGTGCCGAAGTCGACGCCGGTGCTGTCCTGGCCCTTGTACCCGCCGATATTGGCTGAATCGCCCAACAGCGACCACTCAACGCCGAACTCGGTGTCGCCGCTCAAAGTAACCTCTGCTATGAGAACCTCAATCAGCACCTGCTTGGGAATGATATCCAGCTTGAGCATGGTGGCTTTGATGATGCTGTAATCGTGGGGCGTTGCCCGTACGATTATTGAGTTGGTGGCTTCATCGGTGACGATCTTTATTTTTCCTTCGAGCATTCCGGAGGGTGTCGAGGCTGCTTTTGTTGTTTTGGTTGTTTTCCGCTTGCTCGTTTTCCTTGTGGGGGTCTTGCGGGTGGTTTTTTCG
>JANQGV010000257.1 GCA_028282925.1 Thermodesulfobacteriota bacterium | reverse complement strand
GCCCGGCAAAAAAAACATCGTAGGAGGGCTTTTGTCGGACCTCCGGCATGGGCTTATGTATGTCGGGTGAAAACCCCTTATGGTATCTGAATGCGGCCGGAGCACCCATCTTCTTCAAGCGCATGGTATCGTCGTCACGTATGGCAAAATGCAGGTCATAGTGCGGAACGGCTTTGTAAAATCGCTGCCAGTATAACGGACGGGATGAAAAAGGGTTGTCCATAATAAAGCCGACAAACAGTGTTGACGGAGATGCAGCCCCGGCCGCCTTTAAGGTCGACGGACCGATCAGGCGTACATCGTCTATCCATACGATGTCGGGCCTGTTTTCGGCAACACGATCCACCAGGCTTTTGTTGATACCGTTGAAATCGGGCGGATATCCGGCCTGGTTGCAGAGACGTGCGAAAAATGACCGTATACTGCCCGGGCGGGATGTTTCCCTGGTGTCGAGGGTTTCGACTATGTGACCGATTTCTCTGAATGCTTCAAGACGCATTTTGCAGGTACTGCCGTCCCACAGGCCGCCCACATACAGTATATGAAGAGTAGTATCCATAAAGACTTTTTAGAGGTCCAATGCCTGTACTATACCCCCGGCTGATGCTTCGGTTGAGTACTTTTCGATGTGCCTGGCGGCATTGCCGCCCATTACCGCAACCAGCTCCGGGTTGTTAAGGCAGGTTTCGATGCGCTTCGCCAGTGACCCGACATTGTCGGCCTCGAAGCTGAAGCCTGTTTTTCCTTCAATGATAAGGTCTTTTCGGCAGCCGATACGGTCGCTTACAATTGCAGGCAGCCCGAACTGCATGGCTTCGTTAACGACAAGTCCCCATGTTTCATATTCGGAAGGGAGTACAAAAAGGTCGGCCGCGGCATAATAAAAGCCCATTTTGCTCTGGTTGACGAAACCCGGCATGTGAAGCCTGTCACCCAGTATCGGCTGGAGGGCCGAGCGGACTGCATCGCGTAATTCACCATCGCCCATCAGTACCAGGTGTGTTTTTTCGGTGTGCTTCAGCGCCGCGACGGCGTTTGCCAGAACCAGCGGCGCTTTGCGGGGGATCAACTTGCCTGAATAAAGAATAACCACGGCATCGTCCGGAATGCCCATGCCGGAGCGGGAATCTTTTTTATTGAAAAGCGCTTTTTGCTTGTTGAACAAGGCTGTGTCGATGGAGTAGGGCGAAAAAAACATACGATCAGACCCGATGTTTTTTCCGATCAAATGCTGCCGTGCATCCTCGCCGATATAGCAAAAACAGTCAATAGAACGGTAAAAACGTCTCAGGTAAATGTTTCGCAGAAATGATTTGAATGCTCCGCGTCTGTATGGCCGGTCGGTCAATTCGCCCCGCATGATGGTTTTCAATCCCATTCGGCGTGCCGTTGTTGCAGCCTGGCGTTCAAAACCGAACATATACCCCGGGATCAGCACGGCTGTGTACCTGCCACGGGTCAAGAGTTCCTGCGGGTCGTCGATAGTAACAGACCTCGGGTGTTCAAGGTCGGCATTGCGCTGTAGAAACGTATGGTTGTATCCGTCAAGCAGGGGAATGTCCCATGCCACTTCAACGCCAAAGCCGTTGTCTGTTGCACCGGTTACGCTGTGGTCGCTGAAGTAGAAAACGGTACAGTCAAGACCATCGGTTTTGCTGAGTATACGCCACATGGGTACCTGGTATTGAATCGGATGGGTGGCGAAAACAGCAAGGTTGGGTCTCATTATGATTTCACCCCTGAAATAATGAACACACGGGTAAAAATACCTCTGCCGCTGTTGCCCGTTTCAATGCGGTTGTAGCATTTGATGCACTGACGCACCATGTGCCACAGCACATATCGAACGGCGGATACTGCTCCGTTTACAACCGGGCCGGTTTCCCGTGCGCGGATATCTGTGTAACCGTGCACATGCAGCAGCCGTTCAAGTCCCGCGGGAGAAAAGAGTGTTTCATGGGTGAAATCGCTGCAGAACGTCGACGAGGCCAGTGGGCTGTCTGCGTTGGTTGTTTGCAGAATAAGACGCCCACCGGGTTGTAATGCCCGGGTGCAGCAGTCGATGAATTGCAGTGCTTCATCTTTAAAGAGGTGCTCGATGATGTCTAACGCCACAATAAGGTCATAGGCCGCTTCCGACGTGGTGAGGTGATGGATGATGTCGTCCTCAATAACATCCGGGATAACCTGACGGGACAACTGCACCTGTTCCGGGCTGATGTCTACGCCCCGTATGTTTTCGTAGCCCCGGCTTTTCAGGTAGTATAAAAAAGCGCCGTTTCCGCATGCCGGCTCAAGAATCGATGCTTTTTTATCTTCGGGTAAAAAGCCCTGCAAATACCAGTCGTAAGCGCGACCCCACTTTTCGGCGGCTTCGCGGTTGAAGTTCAGGCTTTCCTGTTTGTAGCCGGAAGCATAGGTGTCGTAAATTTTTTTCCGGTAGTCTTGTGAATTCATTTTTTTTGCCCTGGAGGCTGCAGGAAAACGATTCTCTACTGCGGCCTTTCAATAACGTTTTTTTTTCGATAAACGACTGTTTGTATTGTGTAGTATGTACTTTTAGTGCCTGTGCGGCAGTCGTGAGTAATATATTTTGATGCCCAGCATGGCGATACATAAAAATAAAAAGTATATCGGGCATGCATAGGCTGCGCCGTGCAACCCGAAAGCCAGAATCATCGGTATGGCCGCAGCCAGGGATGAAACCGCACCGATTGTCTGTCCCAGCAAAACGCCACGGGTATGTTTATGGGTGTACAGGTAGTTTTCAAACACAAACGAGAGAGCCTGCAGGGAAAACCCTGCCGCAAACCACGGCATCAGCATTGCGCTCTGCCGGTAGGGTTCCGCAAGCAGGAAAAAGGCGATCCATTTCTTCAGCACCAGTATACCCACAACCCCGCAGGCGTTTACCGCCAGGGAAATGCCCAGCCATGCCCGAAATATGCGTCTTTCCCTGTGCGAGTCGTTTTCCGACACCGACTCATTGTATACCGGTCGCAGGGTACGGGACACGATGCCGGCTGCCATGAGAAACGGGCGGCTGATGAGTCCGTATGCGGCGGCATAGATGCCGACCTGTTCCAGCCCCAGGAGCCCACCGATAATGTAGCGGTCGCTGAGTGAACTGACCCAGCCTACAAACGCCAGGGGCATAAGCGGTACGGCATACTGCATAATGCCTTTCCGCAGTGTGTTGTCGGTTGGGTTCTTTGGTGGTTCTGCGCAACCTTCCAGTTGCAGGGGAAGCAACCGAATGACGAGGTATACGCCGCTGGTGGCGATAACATAGCCTGCCAGCACCGATTGTGTTGTTGCGCCGAGTATTGTGACGGCGATAATGGCCAGCAGCGGCTTGCACCAGGCATCGGCCGCTTCCCATAACGCTACAAAGCGCTGTCGCCTTGCCGCGCCGAGAAGGTTCAGCTCCAGGGTCTGGGCAACCGTAATAACAAGATAGCCGATTAATGCACAGATGCCCCAGAATGATTCGCCGCTTATGAAACAGTAGAGTGCGCCGCCCAGAGCGATTGCAGCGGACAGACCGAGACTGGTTTTTTTCAGATACCCGGTAATGATGTACCGCAGTCCCGATACGTTTTCCGTACGCGCCGTATCAGGATAAAAGCGGTAAGCAGCCTGGAGCAGGGGCGTGCAGAAGAGATTTTGTCCCAGGGTGGCAATGCCGATCATCAGGGTAACCGATCCGTATACCTGAGGGGGGACATATTCCGTCAGCAGGCGTATGCCGATGAGGGCGGCAAGGGCGGTGGCAACCTGGCCGGAAAGCACCCAGAAACCTTCGCCCAGTATTTTTTTTTTTGAATCTGAAACGTTTAGTGCCGGTGTCATGCAGAATAGTATATGTGTTTTTGTCTGCGGCGGAAATTCCACCCTGGCTATGTACAGCTCCGCCCTCTCGGTTACAGGAGAGGCTGCAACCTAAAAGGCGTTTAAACATGTGCAGGGGATTTGTGTGTTTCCCGCTGAACTTACTGCTTACTTTTTTCGGCTATCATGCCGAAGAATAGCAGAAGTAAGCATGGTTTTGCCGTTCCCCTTAGTTTTTTGGTACTAATGTAAAAAAAAGATCACAAATGCATATAGATTTAATCGTAACTATTTGATAAAAATTGAGAAAAAAATACTGGAAATTACAAGTATTTATTGTACATTACCAGTGTCGGAAACACGGCACGCCCCGTACCGGCAGCAGGCGGTACGGAATTTTGGGAAGCAATGGAGGGGGCTGCGCGGTGATGAATGTGGAGCATGTGCTGTTATCGTGCCGGTTTTTTTTGAAAATAATGGAATTATAAATAGTTATAAGCATCGGGACAGGTATGGCTGATCCGAAAGACAGGCGTGAGCATCGGCGCTTTAAAGTAGAAGGCAGCAGCACGGCGGTACAGGAGGAGGCGTTTGAAATAGAAAGCGCAACCGCCCAGATTAAGACCCAGGGTCTGAAAGGAGCATTGTTCGGCTTTCCCAAGACTCGGTATCGAATCTTGAATATCAGTAAAGGCGGTATGGCCTTTGAATCCGAGAAACCGTTTAAAAAAGGAGAAAAACTGGCCATGATGCTGTTTTTGCCCGGTGCGGATGAGCCGATAGAACTTACCGGTGTGGTCCGCTGGCAAAAAAATGTGTTGAGCCAGTATGTCTTGATTACGGTCGGGGTGCAGTTTGATTCGTTCGGTGACGACCCCGGGGCAAATTCACCGGAAGCATATGAAGTCCTCCATGATCTTGAAGAACGATTCGGCCACCTGGAAGTATAAAGCCTCATAACAGGAGAACAGGTACATGAGCGATGATTTTCAGGATATTATCGAAAGGATCAGTCAACGCTACGACGGCATTGCCGCCGACAATACCGATAAACGCTTCAGTTGGGCCCTGAACGTTTCCTGGGATGAAATATCACTGGACAACCCGCTGGTGCAGAAAGCCGTTACCTCGGCAAAATTCAAGCAGTATTTTAATAAATGGTACGCCAACTGGCCCCAGAAAACCATCGACGGCAAGGTTGAGTGTTTTGAGGCGGCGCTGATCTCTTTTATAGGGTATCTCTTCAAGAGTGCTATTGAGAAACTGTCCAACGGTGAGGTCGAAGTGAAGGATTTTACCTGTAACGCCGATGACGGGGACCTGACCTTCGATTACATTTCCTGTCTGATGGAACAGGAAGACTGAAAGCAGGGTTGCAAAGCATGGCGAGAAGAAACCGGACTAGATCATCTGTAGCGGAAAATTTATCGGAGAGTAAAAACAGGGCCCATATACATGCCGCCGTGCTGCTGGGCGGGGCCGGGGTATTGCTGGCAGTAGTGCTGGGATGGGACATGTTTGCCGGTACGCCCAAGACCCCGGACAAGCTGGCCCATTTTGAGGGCGGCCGTGTAATGGCGGCCTGTGTTTTTTATATGGCCTATATCTGTATCGTGGTGCGGGTGCTGCTGGTGGGCCGCGGGGGCGGGTCGCTGACGCGGACCCTCCTGTGGATGCCGGCCATGCTGGCGCTCGGTCTGGTTGTGGCTATCCTGGCCGTTCTGGTGCTTGCCATCGGCAAGGAGGGTTTCGATGTCGGGGGCTTCGGCGTTGTGGAGTGGCTTGATGTGGAGGCGTCGCTGGACGGTGCCCTGACTATGATCACCCCCATAGGTATTATTATGGTCCTGACACCGTTTCTGATACCCATGGACCTTCTTTTGCAACTGCCGAAAATGCTGGTGGCCGATGTTAAAACCGGCATCGGATCGCTGGACGGGTATGTGCAGGCCCAGAAATCCCATGAATCGTCGGGCAAGCACGCCGATGTGCTGCTGGTGGAAGACGACAT
>JANQGV010000105.1 GCA_028282925.1 Thermodesulfobacteriota bacterium | reverse complement strand
GGCTGGCTCCGGTACAGACGCGCATCCTTACCATCACCGACGAGCAGCATGATTATGCCCAGGGCGTCTATGCCAGGCTGCTTGAAAACGGCATCAGGGCTGAAATCGACGTCCGCAACGAAAGCCTGAACCTGAAAATACGGGAAGCACAACTCCAAAAAATTCCGTACATGCTTGTCATTGGAAATAAAGAGGTTGAAGAAGGCGGCGTAGCACCCCGGCTTCTCAGCGGCAAAAACACCGGATTCATTACAGTTGACAATTTTATTGAAAAAATAAAAAATACATGTAATGAAGAACGTACCGGGGGAAAAAACTAATAATACAAGGAGGATCAGGAACATAGAAAAGTCAAAAACAAGAATTAATCGGGCAATAAAAGTTTCAGAAGTCAGGGTCATTGATGCCGAAGGTAAGCAGTTGGGGGTTCTTGCAACAAACAAAGCAATGGACATAGCCGTTGAACAGGGACTCGACCTTGTTGAAGTATCACCCAATGCGGAACCGCCTGTTTGCCGTTTGATGGACTACGGCAAATACAAATACCAGCAAAGCAAAAAAGTCCAGAAGAAGAAAACGCATCATACCTCCCAAACAAAGGAAATCAAACTGCGTCCTTTTACTGGTGAGCACGATCTTGAAGTAAAGCTTCGACATATTCTTGAATTCCTCGACCGCGGCAGCAAGGTCAAAATCACCGTGGTCTTCAGGGGACGGGAAATGCGTTTCAAAGAACAGGGACAGGTGATGATGTCCCGTATTATTGAATCAATCGAGGACAGCGGCGTGCTGGAACGCGAACCCCGCATGGAAGGCCGCAATATGGTTATGATGCTGTCACCGCATAAAAAACAGTAATTAAGCCCGTTACGGTTATTTAAATAGTCATAGGAGATATACAACAATGCCGAAAATCAAAACAAACAGAGGTGCTGCCAAACGTTTTTCCCTGACAAAATCAGGCAAGGTAAAACGGTCCAAGGCTTACAGCAGTCACATACTGACCTCAAAATCGCCGAAAAGAAAACGCAACCTGAGGAAATCAACGACTATTGCCAAGGCAGAACAAACCAATGTTAAGCGTCTTATACCGTACGCCTGACAATGATATAGTGCACAGCGTTTCAGTATATAAAACGGTTACCATTAAATACAGTTGAAAGGTATGTAACTATGCCACGTGTTAAAAGAGGATTTACATTACGCAGACGTAGAAAAAGAGTTCTTAAACTTGCGAAGGGGTTCCGCGGCCCGCGCAGCAAACTATACCGGATTGCTAAAGAATCGGTCGATCGTGCCTTAAATTTCGCCTATCGCGACAGGCGTGCCCGCAAACGTGATTTCCGTCGTCTCTGGATCACCAGGATCAGCGCCGCCGCCCGCAATAACGACATCAACTACAGTAAGTTCATGCTCGGCCTGAAGAAAGCCAACATTGAAATCGACAGAAAAAATCTGTCTGCAATGGCTATAGCCGACCCTGACTCATTTGCACATCTTGTCGGCATTGCAAAAGAGAGTATCGGCTGAATAGAAATACGCGGGGGTATTTCGTAACAGGAATGCCCCCTGTTTTCCCCTGCTCGCAATCACCAGTATTATCTAAATCACGTAGATCTCTTACATCTCAAGAAGACGCATGAAAGAAGAGCTAACCACCATACGGCAAACGAGTTTAAAGGAAATCGAAGCGGTCACGTCTGAATCCGAGCTCTATCAAGTCAAAAGCAGATACCTGGGCCGAAGCGGGACGATTACGCAAATCGTAAAAAACCTTAAGAATATCCCCGCAGAAGAGCGATCAACCATCGGCAAAGAGGCCAACGATTTAAAAAAGGATCTGACGGCTGCCATTGATAACGCCTTACAAAACATTAAGCAGTCAAAAAAGCTTGAACATATTGAAAAGCCCTCTATCGACGTAACGCTTCCCGGCAGAAAACAGTTGCTCGGGAACAAACATCCCATTACCCTTGTCACCGACCAGATCACACAGGTGTTCACCACCCTCGGCTTTGAGATTGTGGAGGGTCCTGAAATCGAGCTCGATTTTTTCAATTTCGAGGCCCTGAATATTCCGAAAGACCACCCGGCCCGGGACATGCATGATACGTTCTATGTTACCGAAGAGGTCATGCTCAGGACCCATACATCTCCGGTCCAGATCAGGACCATGCAGAAAACCAAACCGCCTCTGAAAATCATCTGCCCGGGGAAAGTATACCGGTGCGATTCCGACGTTTCTCATACCCCCATGTTTCATCAGATTGAGGGTTTGATGGTTGATACCAATATTACCTTCGGCGATCTCAAAGGGCTGCTGACCATTTTCATCCACACCATTTTCGACGAAAACACCGCTCTCAGGTTTCGTCCCAGTTTCTTCCCCTTTACCGAGCCCAGCGCCGAGGTGGACATTCAGTGCGTTATGTGCCGGGGTGCTGGCTGCCGGGTATGCTCGGGTACCGGCTGGATTGAAATTCTGGGGTGCGGGCTGGTGAACCCCAAGGTTTTTGCAAATGCAGGCTACAATCCCGATGAAATCACCGGTCTTGCGTTCGGCCTCGGTGTGGAAAGAACCGCCATGCTGAAATACGGTGTCAACGATATCCGTCTATTCTTTGAAAACGATTACAGGTTTCTCTCTCAATTCTAATCAGGTCATACCATGCTATTAAGTTTAAACTGGTTGAAGGATTTTATTACGCTCGAACTCCCTGTTTCCGAACTGGCACATAAGCTGACCATGTCGGGAACCGAGGTGGATGAAATAATTGAAGTCGGTCCCGAATGGGACAATGTGGTAACCGGGGAAATAACCGACATTGCGCCCCACCCCAACGCCGACAAGCTGCGTCTTACCAAGGTAACCACCGGTGAGCAGACCTATTCCGTTGTGTGCGGAGCCCCGAATATCGAAGTCGGCCAGAAAATAGCCCTTGCCTGCGTGGGCGCAGAACTTCCCGGCGGTCTCAAAATTAAAAAATCGAAAATCAGGGGTGAACTCTCCGAGGGTATGATCTGCTCTGAGATAGAGCTCGAAATCGGCAACGATGCCTCCGGCATTATGGTATTGCCGCCTGACACACAAATAGGACTGCCCATCGCCCAGGCATTACAGTTAAACGATACCGTGCTCAGTCTTGGGGTAACCCCGAACCGGTCCGACTGCTTCAGCGTTGTAGGACTTGCCCGGGAAATATCAGCGGTTCTTGATGTACCGCTGCAGCACAGTGAAACAACCTGTACAGAGTCCGGGAAATCCATCGACGATGTCATCAGCGTTACCATCCACGATCCCGATCTGTGTCCGCGCTATACCGCCCGGTTCATCGACGATATTACCATCGCACCATCTCCGTTATGGATGCGCCGCAGACTGGAGAATTCCGGCATACGGTCCATCAACAACGTTGTCGATATAACCAACTATATCCTGCTCGAGTGGGGCCAGCCCCTGCATGCCTTCGACTACCGTCTTATACAGGATAAGGCAATCAACGTACGCAGGGCGCTTCATGGAGAAACTTTCGTGACCCTCGATGATATCGAGCGCCGTCCCGATACCGATGTCGTGATGATCTGCGACGGAAAACGTGCCGTTGCCCTGGGAGGCATCATGGGCGGCGAAAATTCCGGTATTTCCGATACCACAACGTCCGTGTTACTTGAAAGCGCTTACTTCAATCCCCGGTCCATCGGCCGCTCCAGCAACATACTCAAACTGAAAACGGAATCGTCCGAACGTTTTAAAAAAGGCATTGATATCAACGGGGTCATCCCGGCGCTGAACCGGGCTGCGTCCCTGGTGCAACAACTGGCAGGCGGCAGTATCGCCGAAGGCATTATCGATGTGTACCCGTCTCCACTGCCTTCGCCGGACCCCATACAGATTTCGGTTGAGAAAACCAACAAAACCATCGGGATATCTCTATCGCAAAACAGTATTAAGGATATTCTGGGCAGGCTTTCCATCACATCGGAAGAGATCGACGCTGATACCATCAAAGCCGTACCGCCAACGCACCGTTATGATATCAACGCGCCCATAGATCTGATAGAAGAAGTTGCCCGCATCAACGGCTATGACGCTGTTCCGGCCACCAATCCCTATGCAAAATTGACGGAAATTCCGGTACACACCCCATTCTCGCTTTCAAACCGCCTGCGTGATATTCTCACATCCTGCGGTTTGAACGAGGTTGTCAATTACAGCTTTTATGCCCCGGACATGATAGAGGCTCTGAAATTACCGGAATCGGACGACCGTGCAAAACCCATTCACATTCTGAACCCACTGTCGGCGTCTCAATCGGTGATGCGTACCTCGATTGTCCCCAGCCTGCTGGCCAATGTGCGCGAAAACATACACAACAACTGCACCAACGTAAAAATATTTGAAATCAGCAACACCTTCCTGCCCAACCCCGAGGACAAACTGCCCCGTGAAACCAGGAGAATAACGGGCATTATTACAGGGCTGCGGTTCGGGGAACTCTGGAATGTTGAAAAACAGCAAGCAGATTTTTACGACGTCAAAGGTGTGGTTGAATCGCTGTTGCACAGCCTCAACATTACACACTATACCTGCACATGCGATTCACGCGAGCTCTATCTGCACCCTAAAAACATGCTCAGCCTCTTTATAGAAAATACCTGCATCGGGTGCCTTGGAGAAGTGCATCCCGACGTTCTGGAGGCCTTTGATATTGAACAGAGCGCCTTTGTTTTTGATCTTGATTTTGAACTGCTTTCTCACTATTATGTAGAAACACCCGAATATAAACCATTTTCCCGACAGCCGGCAATTTATCGGGATCTTGCACTCGTTGTTGACGATTCGGTTTCTTCTGATACAATATATGAAACCATCAAAAAGTATAAAAACAAGCTGCTGACGGAATTTCACATATTCGACAGTTACCAGGGTAAAAACATCCCTGCCGGGAAAAAGAGCCTCGCGTACAGGCTGAAGTTTCAATCCGATGAACGAACGCTGACGGACAATGAGGTCAATAAAATACACGACAAATTATTGGCATTCCTCGGCAAAGAAATAGGTGCTGAATTGCGGAATTAACAGTATAACCCCTTTTTAACAGGAGGTGTAATTCCATGACAAAGGCAGATTTGATTGAATCTATTTATGAAAAAGTCGGGCTATCCAAAAAAGAGTCCAGCCAGATTGTCGAACTGGTTTTTGAAATCATGCGCTCTTCCCTGGAAAAGGGTGAAAAGGTTAAAATTTCCGGATTCGGAAACTTTAACATCCGCGACAAAAAAGTACGCCGCGGTCGCAACCCCCAGACCGGAGACGAAATTGAAATATCGGCCCGCAGTGTCCTGACGTTCAAGGCCAGCCCGGTTCTTAAAAAAGCCTTAAACGGGTAAATAGGCAACAGGGGCTGCATACTTTTATTAATACTATGTGCATTTTTCAGGGGTGGAGTTTCTCATGGCAAGCAAAATCCCGGATAAGCTTTACTTTAAAATCGGTGAAGTAAGTAAAATTACGGGGGTGGAACCCTATATTCTGCGCTACTGGGAATCCGAATTCAAGCTTGTAAAGCCCTATAGAACAAAATCCAACCAGAGACTCTATCGCAAAAAAGATGTTGAGTCGATCCTGAAAATAAAAAAAATGCTCTATGACCAGAAGTTCACCATAGCCGGCGCAAAAAAGAAACTCAAGGACACGACTGTTCAGGAGCAGCAATTACCGTTAAGTTTTTCACAAAAAAAGTATATAACCGCCCTGCAGGAAATTCGCGCAGAAATACATGAACTGTCCGGCATCCTAAATAAACCGATTTAATTTTCAAACTGAATGCATGAGGTAACACCGGTATGGACCAAAAAGACAAGCGTTTAATTGATAAAAGAGACTCACACGAACAGCAGACCTATCTTAATTCCGTAAAAAACAAAATTGAAGATGCGTCTGATAAATTTGAAAAAATTGAAATAGAACATGAGCCGATCGGGCTGATTGAAAGAATATCAAGCAAGCATGCCGGCGAAACAGAAGAAACTCCCGAGCCTGCACAGACCGATGATGACGATTAACAGCACGAAAGCATATTCTCCTGCACAGTACACTATACTAATGTAAAGCATGTAGGGAGATCCTGCCGTTTGCAGCAATCGCAAAAATACACTATTTTTCTTTTTCTTTTACTGGTAGGGCTTACCGTAAAGCCGGTGTCCGCGATACAGCCGGCATTTATCAACGGTACTATTTACAACGCCTTCAATAATTCCCTGGTGAGCAGCGCTGTAATCCATACAACGACCGGCCTGCAAACCACCGTGACAAACGGCACGTTTACGCTACGCATCCCCCCCAATATGTACAACCTGATCGTATCGTCGCCGGGGTTCCGTACGAACATGCTCACCGGCATTCTGGCTTCACCGGGCCAAACCACCACGGTTTCAATCTGGCTTTACCCCGCATCAACACCAGCCGGAACGCTTACCGGCCGCGTTGTTGATGCCGAGACCAATGAGGGGTTCTACAATGCCTTTGTCGCAACGGACCTTGGCGCTATAACACTTACGGATGATGATGGATATTTTTCTTTTGACACTCCTTCAGGCAGTGCAACCGTAACCGTGTTTTGCGAAGGGTATAGTTCACGGGTGTTCAACAGTGTTTCCATAGATTCCTACCGGACGACCCGGCTTTACGCTGCGTTGCGTAAAGCTCCCGATGAGGAAGTAAAGGTTTCCGGGCATATAATCAATGCCTGCTCGGCCGCAAATGTAACAGGCGTGCGGGTTCATTCCTCTACAGGCGACATCACAATCAGCAATGACGGTTTTTTTTCCATTGAATCCGGCACAGGACTGACGACCCTGCTTTTCAGTTCGGAGACGTTTCAATTCGGATATGAAACAATATCACTGCTGTCTTTCCCGCCGGTGACCGCCGCCGATTTCGAACTACATCCCGCCCGAAACGGATGCGGCCTTTTGCAGGGGGTTATTACGGACGCGCTTACTGGAAAACCGGTTTCCGGTGCGGACATTCTTGCCGATACGGGCATGAAAAGTGCCGGCCAGATCAACGGCACGTACAACCTGTACGGCAGCATATGCACTTCAACGATAACCGTTTCAAAAAAGGGCTATGAGACGGCAACGGTGCCCGTTACATTGCTGTATAACGCCTCTACGGCGGCAAATATCGCTCTTAACCCACTGGCCGACCTGTCCGGAATAATTTACGACGCATCAGACAACCACACAATCAGCGGGGCAACCATTGTCCTTGACGGTGACACGACACTTTCCACTTCAAGTGCTTCGGACGGCTCCTTTTATATCGCTGATATTGAACCGGGGGAGCACACTCTGGAGGTGGGCCATGCCTGTTACGAAATCGAAGAAAAATCCTTTTCTATCGATTATGGTGATCTTTTGAATACAACAGTTTCACTTTCAACCGACCACCATACAACCGTTTCAGGAACTGTAGTGGACAGTACCGGCAGTGCACCGATTGCCGGAGTTCGGGTTCGCGCCGACCATGGAGCTACGGCCCTGACCGACACGAGCGGAAGGTACAGTATGAGTGTCCCTTCTTGCCCTTCCCGCATTACGTTTTCCGCCGACGGCTACCTGACCGCTTCACAACGCATTGCCCCTGATGAAACCATCGGTGAGCTGGAAATCAACATCCGGCTGGTTTCATGCCCTGTCACCCTGCTGGCCGAAACCGGTACAGATTCCGGCACTGACGTGGTGAGTGCCCTTGCGTATTTACGGTCGTTGCGAGACGGCGTTTTTCAGGAATCTACGCTTTTGAGCAAATACAGTTCGTCACTTTACCTCTATGCCCATGAGATTACAAAAATCATAAAAACAGATCCGAGTATCCGTGCAAAACTCAGCGCTGTTCTGCATCAATTTCTTACAGACAATGCTGAATATACGCCCAACAGTTCCGTGCGTGTGTCAAAAGAGCTGATTGACGCTCTTCTACAGAGTAGTACCCGCATGGAAAACCATGACATCTCAACAGACTTAAAAACGACTTTACGCAACTTTACTGAACAGTTAGAATCAGGTTCACTTTTCGCCTCTGACGGCATTACCGTAGAATAGGATTTTGTGAATGGAATATTTCGTAGAAATAATTAAAGAAGATGACTTTGTTCCCATTGCCGAAAAAGCTTCCGTAAATTTACTGAACTTCGCGCATTACTTTGATGTCAATACCGATTCAAAGTTCAGCAAACGCCTCTATGTCGCCCTTGTCAAGGAGTCGATGGAACTTGAAGACTTTCTTGACGACCATGGTGCTCGAAACAATAAAATATGGCTCTATTTCGGAGAAATCGTAGCATCCATCAGAAACATTTCCAGCACCGCCTACATGATCAGCCACATTCTCAGTCGGGTTAAATTCTACAAATTGCGCAGTGAGAAAACCGACTCGTTTATCAAGGAATCCGGCAAACGCCTCAATTATCTGAATGGTATTCTAAAGGGTCTGTTCAACAGCCTCACCCAGGAAGCAGTCAGCCTCGGTCTTTCAATACCTGAAGCGCTTATCAATGAAGAAAACTTTGAAGAAAGAATCGTTGTTCAGGTATTGCCTCAGAATATAAACGATGAAGGGGTCGCCGACATTCATGATAATGTTATTCGTGTTGCAACAGAATTCATCGATACGTACAACGATTCAAGCATCATTCTATTCGATAAGAAAATCCCTGTTAAAGACCTCAACACCAATATCATTCCCGACCAGATCAACGAAGAAACACTGCGTCATCTTGAAGCCCATGTCCATAATGCGCAATCCATGTATGATACCTATATTCAAAAAACACCTTTTGAATCTGAAAACAGCATGCTCGGCAGTCTGCGGGGACATATATCCATAACGCTGCATCTCCTTGGAATCGCCAAGTCGCTCAGTCATTTTTTTGAACGTCATGAACTCAGCGTACGTAATGAAGCAACGCGGAAAAAAATTGAAAAGATTGTCAAAAGGAAGAAGATTGTCGATACAATCGTAAACTTTGCTCTGTACCATTATACCCACTTTATTGGAGACGGTATCAACCTGGCAAACGAAATTGTCGAAACGTTCACCGTCGTGGACAAGGAAACGGTAAACGTGCCTGAAGGCCTTGGGTTCCACCTGCGCCCCTCGACCCTGGTTGCAAAAGTGTGCAACCATTACGGATCAAAGGTCACCATGCTTGTTCAGGACAAGGAGTTCGACGCCAGCAGCGTGATCGACATCATGTGGGCCGGTGGTATGATCAAAAAGGAAGGAATCACCGAAATAGCTTTTCAGGGCGACAAAAACGCCATACGGGACCTAAAACTTCTGGCAGAGGCCAATTACGGTGAGGACACCATGGGAAACAGCACCCCGCTTCCCGAGCCCCTGTCGTATCTTCGCCAAGAATAAAAAGACGGTATAATCTTTCCAGCTTTTTTCGGCATACCTTCGTAACGGGAGGCTTTTGGAGAATGTTCAGACACAAGGCGCGCGATATCCTTTGGAATGAGGCGCACTTGTTTGTACGCCGCAGTGACGAAGGGTGAGCGCAACGCAGGAGATGGACGTTCTCCGACAGCCTCTAGGGTCTCTTTCCCGCATTGTGTTCCAGTTTCCGCAACGCCTTTTCAGCAAGCTCCGCCGCTTCCGTTTCCGGGTAATCCGCGAGAATCTGCCTGTACAGTTTACCGGCATGTTCGGGATTGAACTGCTGTTCTTCAAACTGTGCCGTTTCATAGAGATCGCGGGCCCTGTCCTCGGGGCCTGCACAGGCAACAGTACTAAAGCATACAGCCAGCATCAAAAACACTATACAGATACTCTTTACAAAAAAAGAACTATTTTTCATACCCTTTCCAATCAATAACGGTTAACAATAAAACATTGGAATTGTGACATCCAGTAAACATCTATGGGCACTAATCATATGATATTTTTCGTCTTATTCTCAACCAATATTCAGCATTTCGCTCAACATTTTCGCCAGTCCGAGAAAGCTTAAAAAACCCGCAACATCCGTGACCGTTGTTAGAATAATGGACGAGGACTGAGCCGGATCAAAACCTATAGTTTTCAATATAACGGGAATGACTGCACCTGAAAATGCAGCAATAACCATGGAAAGAATCATTGCAATCCCAATGACAATGGACAAACCGGAAGAACCCATCCACAAGTATGCTATAAGTGCCGTAGTAATTGCCACAATCGTGCCGTTAAAAGCGCCGACAATCATCTCTTTCTTTGCAACTTTCCACCAATGACCGGGGCGAATTTCTCTGAGGGCCAACCCTCGCATAACAACCGCGAGAGACTGGGATCCGGTATTACCGGATTGACCCGCTACCACAGGCAGAAAAACTGCAAGGGCGGTAATCTTTGCAATAGTGTCTTCGAAAACCCCGACAACTGCAGCAGCCAGAAAGGCTGTCGCAAGGTTTATTTCAAGCCAGGGAAGTCGTTTTTTTATAGCAAAAAAAGGGGTGGACAGTGCACGTTCATCTTTGCCGGCTCCAAACATTTTCTGCATATTGCTTGCGGTATCTTCCTGGGCGGCGGCAATAAGAGCATCATAACGAATAATGCCTTTCAGTCTGCCCTCCATATCAACAACGGGCAACGTTGTGAGTTTATGAAATTCAAGTATTTCTACTATTTCATCCCTGGGGGCCATAAGGTTGATGCTCAGAGGCTGTTTGTGAAAAAGTTCTTCCAGGTGGGTCTCCGGCATTGAAACGGCAATATCCTGCAGGGGTACCGTTCCGACAAGATGCTCATTTTCATCGATGACACATACATCGATAATACGACGATTGGATAATGTTCTTATTTTCGCCAGCGTCTCCTCAACCGTCATGTCACGGGTAAACAGGGCGACACGGGGGTCCATCAGTTTTCCGGCCGTCTCAGGAGGATAGTCCATGAGTTCCTTTATTTCGCAGGCACGTTTTGGCGGCAGCAACAGGAGGAACTTCTCTGCTTCGTCCGCATTCACGCGCGAGAGAAGGGTTGCTGCACGATCAGGTTCAATAATTGCAAATACACTTTGAAAAAAGGGTTCGTCCATGTCGGGAAATAAAGCCTCCACCGCATCACCGGGAAAACTGCTTATGATTCTTGCAGCAATTTCTGCAGAAACGGTTTGGAGGTGCAACAAAGCTTCACCTGCGCTTAAAACGCACAGCGATCGGGCTGCTTCTTCAGGATACCGGTTAAAAAACTCCTGGATCATAGGCTGTGTTACCGTCGTACCTGGTTGCGTATTTTCCTGCATGACGTTACCCCTTTCTTCAGATTCTTACTCTTGCAGAGTACTTCGGTGTTTTTTGGACTTTAACAAACAATACATCTATTGCGAAGACAACGGTCCCGCCAGGCATGTGTGCGATTAACGTAGATTGGTAAAGAGAGCATTCAATCCTGCGGTATACAATTCAAAAAAAGCCTTTCCAATCGTAACGTTTAATTGTACGGAATCAGCAGAAGGTACACCGGGCTGTGCCGAGGCAATTGATGCATGCTCCAGTTCACCGAGCAATATGCCCTCTCTGTCAACTACGGGCAGGGCCAGATACTGATTCCATGATGAAAGGCGAAGAATGGATTGAATACCTGTTCGCGGCATAACACGATTTATGCCGCTTCGCATGACTTCCGACACAGAAGTACCAGGACCGGCAAAAAGAATGTCGCGAAACTTTAATAAACCGACGAATTTATTATCACGGTTGGTTACATAGATATGCGTATGGATATATTGTTTATATTTTTTTATTCTTTTAAGCGCTTCTTTTGTAAGAATATCATCAGGAATTGCCAGGATACCGGTGTTCATCATTGCACCAACGGTGTTTTCCCGGTAGCGTAGATTTGCAGCAACAGCTTTACGGTTTGTCTCCGGCAAAGCACTTAAAACAGGATCCCTGGTACTGATGTCCATGGTTCTGAGGAAGGCGGCAACCACTGGTGAAGGCATGTTGCTGAAAAGAGCAGAGGTTTTACCTGGTGCCATTGTTTCCAGACAACGCACGGCGGCGTTCCGGTCCATGTTTTGCAGTATAACAGCCGCCTGCAATGAAGACGCCGTATCAAAAAAAGCAATGGATTGCTCCGTATTCATTTTTTCAAGCACACGGGCGGCATCTTGAGGGTGTTTTTCGGCAAATTGTATCGCCAGCAACCAGTCACTGTTCATACTGTTATTCCCTGTGCAATAAGAGAGATACGGCTTCATTAAACCTTTTTGATGGAACAGACACTTGGCCTTCGTCTGTTTCAATAATGACCGCCATTGGAGTAATCCCGACTATCTGGCCTGTTTTGTCGTCAATGGTAACGATGCTGCCTATTGAATACTGTTTTTGTAGGTAGTAGGTTCCCAGGATATTACTGACACAGGTTTTTGCACCCAGCCCGAAGGAAAGTGCTACAGCGAGGGCAAGTGCACCTACAAGCATGCTGATAATATTGGTCAGTAAGGTGATTTCGATACCGATCTGATCAATACATATCAGCAGTGTCAGAATGAGAATCAGATACTGCAATCCTCGTCCAAGCAGGGTGCTGTAGGGTGATTGAGCCGTACCGACTGCGGCGGTAACGATATCCCGTAAGATACTTGCCGCCATTACTCCGCCGAAACCGATAATCAGGGCAATAAAAATTTTCGGCACATATGTTGATATACCACTGAGCCAGGCGGTTACAACAGGTAATCCCAAAACTTCGGTGGCAATTGTTAAGAAAACAATGATGATTAACCAGTACGTAATATTACACAGCAAAGCGGTTGACCGCTCAACCCGGACCGTATCAACATACGCAGTACATTTTTGATTAAGAGAAAGGAATGATAGTATTTTTTTAATACCACGGGTCAGCACAAACCGGATACAATATGCCGTCACTATACCCAAGAAAACAATGCCGACGGCAATAAGAAACTTCGGCAAAAAATGCACCGCCTGGGCTTTAAAAGATACAAAAAATGCAGTGGCTGTATCTGTAAAAGAATCTGCATTCATATGCGGCCCTCCCCTTGCTGGCAATAGTATTTCTCCGACATACCGCGTTCATCATACGTTGTTCATGTTAAGCGTATACCACAGTCTGGTACAACGAAACACCCTGAAAAAGCGGGTTACATCCAAAATATCAACCAGAGCACGGTTTGATAATTCCCCTTCACTTGAAAATAACAGCGACTCCTGTTAGAAATGCCATAGACAATTCTGCTACGCACACAAATCATTTGCATGCTATTTTTTTAATTCATAAGGAGCCATGATGGAAAAAAACAATTGCAAATTGACTTGTGTTCTTTTTAAGAATCGGTTAAAACTTGTTTGAATTCAAGGTAGTTATATAACCTGTGACAAAAAGCAGCAAGTGATTTTTTTTAAATGAATAAGCGTAAACCTCTGCTGTAAAAAAAACAATGAGCGTTTATTATATTATCTGCTGACCTCGTGCTTTACCTGTGTAAAAGTCAATTGCGCAGCTCAAACGTTTCACCTATACTAATATTTTTTCACTAATTAATGGTTGGTTCAATAAGGAGGTTTGGTTTTGGGAGTGTTAATTTTCGTCGTTCTTGTTACAATATTCATTTCAGCGCAATGTTCCTTGTATGAGGCAACTCTGTACTCAACACGTATGGGTGCTCTCGAAGCGGCTAAAACAAAAGGAAAATTCAAGGGATTGGCACGGCAAATGATTGTCATGAAAAAACAGATTGCCGTACCTATCGCTGCTATTTTAATTCTCAACACCCTTGCAAATACGGCCGGAGCCACCATAGCCGGTATGTATGCCCACAGTGTGCTTGGGGCGGCCATGGTTCCTTTGTTCTCTGTATTTTTTACTCTTGCAATTCTTTTTATCGCTGAAATAATGCCGAAAACTCTTGGGGCGGTCTACTGGCGTAACATCTGGCCCTTTATTGTGTGGCCTATCGCGGGTATGAAATTCCTTATGTATCCTTTTATAATTGTTACGCAGAGATTCACCGGGTTGATGACCCGTGGCAGCACTCCGCCGCCGGTAACTGAGGAAGAAATCCTTGGGGTCATTCGATTGGGAGCCAAAGAGGGAGAAATTTCATTGCTTGAAAGCCAGATGGTTCATAATATCATCAGCCTTGAAGACAGGCTTGTGCATGAAATCATGACGCCGCGCACAGTTGTTTTTTCTCTTTCGGAGAGTCTCACCGTAAAAGAGGCTTATGAATTAGCCTGCAAAAAGGGTTTTACGCGAATACCCGTATACCGTAATGACAAGGAAAACGTTACAGGTTATGTGATGTTCCATGACCTGGGCTCGGAAAAAAACATACAAGATCCAGATAAGACTCTTATGTCCATTGCTAAACCCATGTCCTTTGTCGATGAAAAAGAAAACTGTCTCACATCGCTGACCGTTTTTTTAAAAAAACGCCGGCACATAGCAATAGTCAACGATGCCTATGGCGGGGTGGCAGGATTGATCACACTTGAAGATCTCCTTGAAACTATTCTAGGGGCTGAAATCGTGGACGAAACCGATAAGGAAATTGATATGCAGAAAGCAGCCCTCAAGCGTAGCAAACGATCCTGAAAATTTATTTGGTGGAAATGTTCTATAAAAATAGCAGTGGTATATAACCGGCAAAGTGCAAAAGTAATCAACCTTTTTTCGGTCAGCCCAACCGCTAAAAATACGGCCTGAAAGCCATTCAGCGTATAGTCAACGGCCTGAAAAAGTTCGACCACCAGGTAATCATCCCTTGAAGCCGACAAGGACTTGATACCGAGACTTGAAGATCTTGACAAGGTGATGGCAAAAATGATTTCTGTGCAAAACGGTTTACCGACCCCGGCATTTACGGTTCTGCACTCTTCCGATTTTCCTTCTCCGGACCTTCCGTATCCTTTGATTGTCAAACCAAAAAATTAGTCATTGAGACTCAACTTCATCTCCTCCACACACTCCCGCCTCTTCTGATACAAGCGCTTATGGCTGCGTGATCGGTTGTTTGCAAGCACATAGGCGGCCAGCAGAGGCAACACAATGGTGGTGTCGGCATACACCACAACCGTATCAGGAAGACCGGCCGGATCGATTTTACCCCAACTGACGGCTTCGCTGGGAGTTGCTCCCGAGAGACCACCGGTATCGGGCCGGGCATCGGTAATTTGTATAAAATAGTCGTGCCCCGCTTCCTCAAGGCCCAGAACTTCCTGTATGTGAGGCTCTGTCTGCAGTATGAAATTTTTTGGAGACCCGCCGCCGATAATGCAAACCGCGCTTTTGCCCTGTTGCTTTTTGGCGGCATACACAAAAGCCGCGGTTTCGTTGACATCCTGTGAAACATCAATGCAGGGTCCTTTACCCTGCAGCGTCAGGGCGGCAATATTCATACCGATGGAACTGTCGCCGGGCGACGATGAATAAACGGGTATATCATATTCATAGGCGGTGGACAAAAGGCTTTTACAGGACAGCCCCAGTTGCTTTTCACGCTCAGCGGCATATTTACCCAGCAGCCAGTGCAGCTCGGCGGTTCCCATGGTTCTGTTGAATTCCTCTCCTGCACAAACCGTCCGCACAAACTCATCTGTTTTCAGGAGCACCGAATAATCAAAAACAATATCATAGATTCTGACAACCCCCTCACGTTTCAAGGCTGTGTCGTCATAATAAGGAGAACCCTGATACAGCGATTTCGCCAGACTGAAATGGAGGTCGTGGTACAGGTTGGCCCCGGTGCTTACTATCCAGTCTACAAGACCTGCCTGCATAAGGGGTGCAAAACAGGTAATGCCCATACCGGCAGGTGTCAGTGCTCCGGTAATACTCATTCCCACCAGCACCTCTTCCTGTGCATACCGCATGTCGAACAGCGCACATGCTTCACGAATTCTTCCAGCGTTATAGGCTAGAAAAGTTGAATCGATCAGTTCAGTAATCGATAGACTGCTGCCGATCGGTTGTGGATCGATTTTTTTACGTTCATCGAGAAACGTGCTCATGTGTTTCCTTTCCCAATACCTCTCTCATTGAAATGCACCTCTCCCACAATTCTCATTCACCGCTCACACGGTTATGCCTCCAGACACTATAAAGTGGGGTAAAAAAATAAGAATTTATATGATATTACAAATATTTAAGGGGAACTATTCGTAAACGACTTCAACTCGTTCAAGGTAATCATCCAGGCGTTGGATGTGCCGTTCAACGTCATCTGCATCATTGTTTATTGCAGCTTCTTCAATAGTGCGCCCGATCTCACTGATTTCCTCAAACCCGTAGCCCCCGCCGGACCCCTTCATGCTGTGCCCGATCAGCTGCACCTTTTCATAATCCTTCTCAGCCAGTGCCTGCCGCATCATCTCTATATCCTTCTGCTTGTTTGTCAGATAGTTCGGGATAAGGTCTTCCAGTTCTTCGTCAATGGTAACAACTATTTTGCCGGTATCTGTCATCGCATTCTCCTCTTTCATCATGTTCATGCACGACAGTTTCTCTTCGATACCTACACGTATTAACCATTTTTACTCAGGGTTGTCAACTGAACTGAAGTAGGCCTCAATCGTATCATACAACGCCTGTTTTTTCATCGGTTTTGTTAGATAGTTGTCGCAGCCGGCCCGCAGGCACTGCTCACGGTCGCCCTCCATGGCCCCTGCGGTCAGGGCGACTATCGGTTTCCGTGGAAGCCCCTCGGTTTCTTCAAACTCACGGATCAAGGTGGTAGCTTCAAGTCCACCCATTCTAGGCATTTGAATATCCATTAAGACTATATCAAAATCACCATGCGAGGCCTTATAGGTGTCAAGGGCTTCCTGCCCGTCATCGGCAATCAGCACGGCATATCCTTTCTTGAGCAGCATGCGTTGCGCAAGCAACTGGTTGTCGATATTATCTTCAACAAGTAAAACCGTAATTTCGTCACGGGAAACGATTTCAACGGTTTTCCCTTCCGCCCGTGTGTCTTCCACAACCGTTTCCGTCGGCCGGTACGGAACGGTAAAATAAAAAGTTGTGCCCTCGCCCGCCCTGGATTCAAGCCAGATTGTACCACCCATCAGTTCAATGATTTTTTTCGTAATGGTCAGTCCCAGGCCGGTGCCGCCGTGTTTGCGGGTAGTGGACATATCAGCCTGTTGAAATGTTTGAAAGACGGCATCATATTTGTCCTCAGGGATACCGATACCGGTGTCGGTAACATGGAACAAAAGGTTTTCACCGCCGATATGCATACCGAGGCCGGCTTCAACGTAACCGGTTTCGGTGAATTTGACGGCATTGCTCAACAGGTTGTTCATAACCTGCTGCAATCTCAGGGGGTCACCGATAATACCGGTATGAATGGACGGGTCGATTGCAGTTCGTATATCAATGCTTTTCTCTTTCTGTTTGACAAGCGCCCGGGCATTTTCTTCAGAATCCGACAACAGCTTTTCGAGCGAAAGGGGAATCGATTCGAGTTTCAGCTGATTGGCCTCTATTTTCGACAGGTCCAGTATGTCGTTTACCAAGTTCAACAGCAGGTGCCCGCTGCGTTCGACCTTCAACAAATCCTGGCGGTATTTCTCTTCATTCAGGTCTTCCAGCACTACATCGATAAAGCCGATGATTGCATTCAGGGGGGTACGCATTTCATGGGACATATTGGCCAGAAATTGCGACTTTAAATTGTCCGCCTCTTCCGCTTTTTCCTTGGCTATCTTCAACTCCCTGGTGCGTTCTTCAACCTTTTTTTCAAGGTTTTTACCGTAATCCTCCAACTGTTCGTTGATCTTCTCGAGCTCTTCACGCTGCCCGATATTTTCCGAAAGGATTTCATGGTGCTGTTCACGAAGCACATCAATGGTGTTGGCCGTATGTTTCACCTTAACGAGAAGTTTTTTATTGGCTCTACTCTCCTCAAACAAGGCACATTGCATCTGTATACAGGCAGCCATGGGTTTCACAAGGAAGTTTTCTACACTGTCTTGATCCGGCAGCGCCGAACCGGCAAACTTTTTATTGCCCGAATCGATTACGGCAGCAACAAATCCTTTCAAGTCACTTGCTGTAAAAATGCCCATGAGGGCAGAAAACACACCGTCCCGTATGTCTGAGACAATGTAGGGCTGGTGTACCGTCACGCTGCCGATGGACCCCTCAATAAAAGACTTACATGTGCTGTCGACACACTCATTGTTGGTAATGATATTGCCGTCGGGATCGACAAGGATAAACGGAATGCCGAACAGTTCGCCGTAAAGAGATTCGAGTTTTTCACAAACGCCGGTCTCCTGCAGCTTTGAGGCATGATCTTCAAGAATATCGAACAGATCCACTGCAATAACCCCTAAATAATGAATAAATCTTTGGCCATGGAGATTTCGCTGTTCATCTCTTCCACGATAACTGCAACATCGTCTTTCTCAAAATTGAGATGTTTTAGAACAAAATCTATATCTTCACGGTTGATTTTTTGTCGAACGGCATAGCCGGCCTTTTTTGCATTACAGATAACATTTGCCAGAAACACGATAGCGGCCTGCAACGTATGGTCTTCAGGTGCGGAACGGGGCTGATGATGAGAAGCGATAATGCGTGAAATCTCTTTGGGAATTTTCCAGTGTTCGGCTACACGCTCTCCAAGTTGAGCATGGTCGAAACCGAATACCTCCTTTTCAACAAAGGGCATCCCCTCTGTTTCAAGCCGCGGGTCCTGCAGAACACGGGCAAAATCTTTGTTGAAAAACTGATCTTCCATCACTATACCGATGTCATGCATGATGGCGGCGGTAAACACCTCTTCAGAAATTTTCAGTCCGGCCCGCAGGGCTATTGATTTGGCACAAATGGCTACCACCACGGAGTGCTTCCAGAGCTCTTTCCGGGAATAATCATTGATATTCTCTTCGGATTTAAAAAGATCGCATACAGAGGCTGCAACAGCCAGGTTTTTAACCGTTTTAAAACCGAGAAAAACAACGGCCTTTTTCATATCAACCACTTTCTGGCTGAGACCGTAGTAGGCGGAGTTTGCAACTTTTAGAATCTTTGCCGTTAAAGCCGGATCTACACGTAAAATATCCTGCAGATCAGAAGCCCCGGCGTTGGGGTCAGAAGTGACCTGCAGTATTCTCTGCAACACCTGGGGCAACGTGGAAACTTCACCGAGTTTTTCAATTACCTGAGACAAGGGGGGTTTTTTTTCAGTGCTGAAATCAAATTCGGTCATAGGGCAGCTCATAAAATGGTAATAACTGTTTCGGAAAATGACTATACAGTATAGTCGGCGCAAACCCTGTACTTGTTAAGCATATTTCAAGGGTTTCGATGATAAAAACAACTATTTTTTCGGCTCTAACACCTAAACCTGTCCCTGAATTCCTGCACAAGTGCATGCAACTCTTCAGGCAGACGTTTACACACTTCCGTCTCTATTTCTTCAGGTATTTCATTGTAAAAGGCATGGGCAATGCCACCGGTAATGCAGGCAATGGTGTCACTGTCACCGCCCAGAGAAACGGCCTTTCTGATTGCATCTTCATAGGAATTGGACTCAAGGAAGGCGGTCAGGGCCTGAGGCACCGTTCCGGCGCAGGAAACATCAAAGCTGTAAGCGGGCCGTATTTCATCAAGTGTTTTGTCAAATACATAGCCAAAATTATCTGATATTTCTTCTAAAATATCATTCTTTGTCGAACCGTTCCGGGCCCGAAAAACGGCGAGTGCCGTGGCCTGAGCACCTTTAATGCCTTCAGGGTGATTATGCGTGGGTTCAGCACTTTTGCGGGCTTCACGAAGCACTGCTTCAACTGAATCATATGCAAATCCAATGGGACTCACCCTCATGGCGGACCCATTTCCCCAGCTGTTATAGGGCCTGGATTCCGACGACAAAAGCCACCTTTGAAAATAACCGCCATAGCCCGCATCAGGATATTTCAGGCCGAACGTTTTAAACGCTTTTTCATACCCTGTTCCATTCAGAATCGCGCATGCAGTGGCAATGGTTAAAACAGTGTCGTCGGTGAAACGTGAATAGGCGGTAAAAAGCGGAAAATCCGTTGTTTTAACGTTGTACCATTCATACACCGATCCGATAATGTCTCCGGCAATTGCTCCCAGCATCCTGTGTGTTCCCCAGACCACAACTAAATCATCATTCTGGAATTGATGAAACTTACTTTCTTTCAGAAAATAAAGCATAGATATATATCCTGTAAAGATAAATCGACCACAAATCAGCTTCACCACACCCATGGCAAACCGGTTGTAAACAGTACCACCATCGTATCAGCCAAAAAAGGCTTGACTGTAGAAATAAATTACGTTTTTAATAGCTGAAAGCATATACAACAACCAGAGGCTTTCACATGGAAAAAAAACGCAAGGCAGGGATTGATCTCGGACTCACCGATGATGAAAAAAAGATACTGCTCGAACTTGCACGCTCCACCATTGAATCCCGTATCAAGGGGACGGCTTCCCGCGAGGGTACACCGGAAACAGACACGCTCAGGGAAAATCGCGGGGCATTCGTTTCACTGCATCGCAAGGGCCATCTCCGGGGTTGCATCGGCTATATTCAGGCGGTAAAGCCGCTCTTTCAAACCATTCAGGAAATGGCTCTATCCGCGGCGTTCCAGGACCCCCGCTTTGATCCCCTGGCTGCCGATGAACTTGACGATCTTGATATAGAAATTTCAGTGCTGACTCCTTTTAAGGAAATCACCGACGTTGACGAAATCGAAGTCGGCAAACACGGCATCATGTTGAACAAGGGCGCCTTTTCAGGTCTTCTGCTGCCCCAGGTCGCAACGGAATACGGCTGGGATCGTGACACGTTTCTCGACCATACCTGCATGAAAGCCGGGCTGCCGCCCGGAGCCTGGAAGGATGCCGATACAAAAATTTTCATCTTTTCCGCTGATGTTTTCTCATAACCCGGAATACAGGATATATAAAGAAACACATACCATACAACCCTGTACCGGTAGTACCGTACAGGGTATTTTTTCATACTACGCATTATGAAACACGTACCTTTATTGTTTGCCTTACATATATTTATACTCCTTTTTCATTCAGGAAGCATTGCCGCCGACGAGCCTGCTTACGGCGATGCACTCATTGTCGGCAGTATCGGGGAACCAAGCAATCTTATACCGATGCTTGCCTCCGACCGCCCCTCCCATGATGTCAGTGGTCTTGTGTATCAAGGTCTTGTAAAATACGATACCGACCTCAGTCTGATCGGTGATCTGGCCCGTTCGTGGGACATTACCGATGACGGACTTTCCATCACATTCCATCTCAGAGAAGACGTGCAGTGGGAGGACGGCACCCCTTTTACGGCCGAGGACGTACTGTACGGCTTCAACACCATTTGCGACCCTGCCACACCGACTGCCTATGCCGGCGATTATTTACAGGTCAAAAAAGCTGAAGTCCTTGATTCCCACACGTTTAAAGTAACGTATGATAAACCCTTTGCTCCGGCCCTGGGTAGTTGGGGTAATATCGTTGTGCTGCCCAGGCACCTTCTTGAAGAGAAAAAAATTACCGAAAGCAGCCTCAGCCGCAAGCCGATAGGCCTTGGCCCTTTCACCTTCAGAACGTGGGCACCGGGTGAAAAAATCGTCCTTGACGCAAATCCGACCTATTATGACGGTCGCCCCTATCTTAATCAGTACATTATTCGTTTCATCCCCGACCAGGGAACCATGTTCCTTGAACTGCAGTCCGGCGCCATTGACTATATGCCTCTGACACCCATGCAATACACCCGGCAAACCCAAACCGATTATTTTAAAAACAATTACAACAAATACAAATACCCATCATTCACCTACACCTATCTCGGGTTCAATTTAAAGCATCCCTGGTTCCAGGACAAGAGAGTCAGGCAGGCCATAGCCCATGCCGTCAATAAACAGGAGTTGATCGACGGGGTGCTTCTCGGTCTCGGCAGAGAAGCGACCGGACCTTTTGTGCCCGGCACCTGGCCCTACAACCCCGATGTACAAAAACACCCCTTCAATCCCGACCGGGCTCGCAGCCTGCTTGCCGAAGCAGGCTGGACCGACACCGACGGCGACGGGGTGCTGGACCGGGACGGCCGTCCGTTTGAGTTCACCATCCATACCAACATGGGCAATCCCCTGCGTCTGAAAACCGCTACCATCATACAGTGGCGGCTTGAAAAGATCGGCATTAAGATAGATATACGGGTGCTGGAGTGGGCAACGTTTCTGAATGAGTTTCTCGACAAACGTCGGTTTCATGCTGTTATTATGGGCTGGGGCATCGGGCTCGATCCCGATCAGTATGACATATGGCACAGCAGTAAAACCGCAGAAAGGGAACTCAACTTTATTACCTATAAAAATCAGGAAGTTGATGAGTTGCTTGAAAAAGGGCGTCGTATTTTCGATATAAAGAAACGCAAAAAAATATACAATCGCTTTCAGGAAATACTGGCCGAAGAGGTGCCCTATATCTTCCTGTATGTCCCGTATGCTCTGCCCATAATACACAACCGTTTTAAAAACATACAGCCGACACCCATCGGCATAAGCTACAATCTGGAAAAATGGTATGTCCCGGCCGACCGTCAAAAGCACCGGCTGCTGCCCTGAGGAAAACCTATGATTCTGTATATGCTGAAACGACTACTTACCATGATACCGGTAGTTCTGGGGGTTACCGTTTTGTCGTTCTGCATCATCCACCTTGCCCCCGGCAAGCCGACCGACAAACTTTCAGAGCTCAACCCCAAAATGACCCCTGAAGCACGTCAGAGGCTGGAACAGTATTACGGTCTGGACAAACCACTGCATGTGCAGTATCTGTCCTGGCTGAAAAGAATCGTTAGATTCGATTTCGGCAATTCCTTTTCCACCGATTCACGGCCGGTGATCGTTAAAATCTGGGACAGAGGTGTTCCGATTCTTGACCGACGTTTGATGGTAACCCTGATAATAAATGTTTTATCAATGCTGTTGATCCTGTCATGCGCTATTCCCATAGGGGTGTACTCGGCCGTGAAACCCTACTCCTTTTTCGACCGTATTACCACTGTTTTCGTATTTGTCGGTTTTGCCACCCCTGCCTTCTGGCTGGCCCTGCTTCTGATCATTTTGTTCAGCATCAACCTCGGATGGCTGCCTATTTCCGGCATTAAAAGTATCGGCTACGACGGACTTGGTTTTACCGCCCAGATGTTCGACCGCGCCCACCACTTGATTCTGCCTGTTTTCATATCCGCATTCGGCGGCATTGCCGGCATGTCACGCTACATGCGGTCGAGTATGCTGGAAGCCATCCGCAACGACTACGTTACAACCGCACGGGCAAAAGGCCTTGCGGAAAAAACGGTCATTTTTAAGCATGCCCTGCGCAATGCGTTGCTGCCTTTAATCACTATCCTGGGTCTCTCCATACCCGGGCTTATCAGCGGCTCGATTATATTTGAACAAATATTCGGTATTCCCGGCATGGGCCAGCTCTCGTTCCAGGCTATTATGGGGAGGGACTACCCGGTTGTCATGGGACTGCTGGTGATTTCATCAATACTGACTCTGGCCGGCAATCTTGTTGCGGATATGTGCTATGCCCTTGCCGACCCGCGCATAAGGACAAAATAGGTTATGCTGGAACAGCAATCAGTATTTACAACAATTAAAAAAAACCGGCTTGCCGTTACCGGCCTGATTATCGTATCCCTGTTCTTCCTGGTTGCCGTACTGGCCCCGGTTATCGCTCCCTATGATTACCGTGAAATCAACGTCCAGGAAATGCTTGTTCCGCCGGGGCTGAAGCACCTGTGCGGTACCGATGATCTTGGACGCGATATTTTCAGCAGAATGCTGTGGGGGGCCCGAATTTCACTGGCGGTCGGTTTCGTGGCCGTGGGTATTTCAACACTTATCGGCATTCTGGTCGGGTCGTTGGCGGGCTATTACGGCAGGTGGATTGATTCGGTTATTATGCGCTTTGTGGATATCATGCTCTGCTTCCCCACCTTTTTCCTCATTCTGACGGTTATCGCCTTTGTGGGCCCCAGTATCTGGAACATCATGATCATCATCGGGCTGACGAGTTGGATGGGGGTTGCCCGGCTGGTACGGGCCGAATTTCTTTCGCTCAAACAGCGTGAATATGTGCTGGCGGCCCGGGCATCAGGGGCCAGTGACGCACGTATCATATTCCTGCATATCCTGCCCAATGCAATGGCCCCGGTTTTTGTTTCAGCTATTCTGGGAGTCGGTGCAGCGGTCTTACTGGAAAGCGCGTTGAGTTTTCTGGGGCTGGGGGTACAGCCGCCGGTGCCGAGTTGGGGCAACATTTTGACCGAAGGTAAAGCCAATATTGAAATCGCCTGGTGGATATCCCTTTTCCCGGGGCTGGCTATTCTGATTACCGTGCTCGGCTATAATCTTCTTGGGGAGGGCCTGCGGGACGCCCTTGATCCGCGCTTCAAAAAGTAAGGGCAAAAAACCTGCGAATCAACCGGACCCAGAAGACTGTTTGAGAAGGTTCAGATACACCTCGCGAAGGGTAAGGGCAATCCCGATACGAACGGGATAGATGGATGTTATCAGACAGCCTTCCGGGGTTAATCCGTTGTTTTCACACACAGCGTAACTTCATTACCCTTTTCGTTGAACCGTACCTCATCCACGGCATACTTGAGCAGGATAAGCCCCCTGCCGCAGCCTTCAGCGTCGGACACTTCATCACCGGCCAGAAAGTTCACCACTGAGGATATATCGAATCCGGCCCCCTCGTCGATAATGGTTACCTCGGTCTCGTCATTGTGAAAGAGGTACTTCACGATAATATTTTTATCGGCATAGGTCGGGTCGGTCAGCCGTTCGTTTTTAAGGTCCGATACGGATTCGCGCTCTTCACTGCCGGGGTTTTCAAGAAAGTAGTTAACCGGCAGCTCCAGGTTGCCGTGCTCAATGGCGTTGGTGAGCACTTCGTTAAAGGCCAGGGCCACGGTGCTGATACGCCGGCCCTCGATAAAACCCATTTCACCCAGGTGCGTTGCCAGATACAGGGAAACCTTGTCCGGCTCAATGTCTCCTGTTTTAAACACAAACTCCATACTGCCGCTTTTTAGATACGGTATTATGGGGCCGAGTTCTTTTTTATTCCGGGACGTGTTGAATACCAGCCGCAGATTTTTTAAGACATCGTTCAGGCTGAACGGTTTTTTGATAAAGCCTATGGCTCCAAGCTTCAAGGCTTCCAGGGTGTTTTCACGGGTCCGGTACCCGCTGATCATCATAACCGGCAGCTTGGAGTTTATTTCACGCACAGCGGCAAGAAACTCAAGGCCGTTCATTTTCGGCATAACAAAATCGAGAAGCACCATATCATACTGACTGCCTTTGCTCACCTTCTCAAGCGCTTCAAGACCGTTTTCAGCAGTTTCACAGATGTAGCCTTCATCATCAAGAAAATTGTACAGCAGGAGAGAGATGTATTTGTCGTCATCAACAATCAGGATCTTTTCTTTCATATCACTGATACCCCTTCAAAAGATGTTGACATGGAATGGCAAAACCTATATACACAACCTTTGCGTACGAGGTTAATGTGTTTTTATCATATACCATATAATTTTTATTTTTAAAAAGATTATTTTTAAAAATCTTTATATACTTAGCATATAACCTATGAAAAAGCGTTTAAAAATTGCCATAGACGCTATGGGAGGCGATAACGCACCTCAGGCCGTAGTCGACGGCGCTGTTGAGGCCTGCCGTGAATACGGCACAGAATTAGTTCTGGTAGGCCATAAAGACCCGCTCAGCGCCTACCTGAAAAGACACCCTTCCTCTTCGTATCTCCCTATTTCTATAAAACATGCATCCGAAGTCGTCAAGATGGAGGATAATCCCCTTGATGTGGTGCGAAAAAAGAAAGATTCTTCAATCCACCGGGCCATGGAGCTTCTTGCAACAAAAAAGGCCGATGCCTTTGTCAGCGCCGGTAATTCCGGAGCGGTGGTCTCTGCCGGCCTTTTTGTGCTTAAACGGATTAAAGGAATCGACCGGCCCTCCATTGCCGCCATTATGCCTACGCTTGCCGGTAAAGCCATGGTGGCGGATGTGGGAGCCAACAACATCTGCAAACCATATCATCTTGCCCAGTTTGCCATCATGTGTTCCGTGTACAGCCGCTATTTTTTGCACTGCAAAAACCCGCGGGTCGGCATTTTGTGCAACGGTGAAGAAGAAACCAAGGGTACCGACACCATCAAGCAGGCCCATTCACTTTTGAAAAACAGCAGCCTCAACTATATCGGGTTTGTAGAAGGCGGCGATGTATTCAACGGCAATGTGGACGTTGTTGCCTGCGATGGTTTTACCGGCAATGTACTTCTCAAAACCGCCGAGGGCGTCGCCGAAAGTCTCGGTTCCGCCTTAAAGGAAGAACTGACCCGGGGGCTGCTCTCGAAAATAGGCTATCTGTTTTCCCGTCGGGCATTCGAAAGCCTGAAAAAACGTTTTGACTATGCAGAATACGGCGGCGCCCCCCTGCTGGGCGTAAACGGCCCGGTAATCATCAGCCACGGCAGGTCAAACGCACTGGCCGTTAAAAACGCGATACGGGCGGCACGCGATTTAGCTTCCTCCGAGGTGGTGCATCACCTGCAGAACGACCTCGACGTTAATAAAGATCTACTCTCCATCGGCAAGAAACCTTCCATCATCGACCGCATGCTTTCCCCGATTCAGAAGAAACAGAATTCATAGAATCAAATTCTTTTTTTCAGGCGGCATCTAGTAACGATCCTCGTCCATAGGACGCGGCATTAGGAAGCACTCCAAAGCGGTGCATAACAATCACCGTACTAATTAAATGCAGCAATAATTGCTAAAAGTATTTACTTTTAATAAGTTACGGGCTTGCTTAATCCCATTGCAATGCAGCCGAGTGCAGCGATTTCAGGAGGGCACAAGGGTCGACATGTCTGAGCCCCGTTTTGCAGGGGCGAGTTTGTTGACCCGCCGACTGAAATCGTGCCGCGAGGGTATCCCGCCCGCTTTTGGCGGGGCACGTTGCAGGCGCCCTTTCTTTCCCCCCTTTCTTTGGGGCGAACAAAGAAAGGGGGTAGAAGGCGCGTAGCGTCTTATAATCATATTCTCCCCGAATCGCTAAAAGCTATTCGGGGAGCACGGCTTAAAGCCGTGGTTTTTAAATACAATAAACGTAATAAATGGCATTACATTAAAGTAAAGGACGCATATGTGTACTATTGGTTTGCCGAAAGGCCGACACTCTTTTTGAGTGTTTCTTTATACAACCGAACATATTTCCCGGCGGATTCCGTCCACGAAAAATCGCAGGCCATACCATTCAGCATAATCCGCTCCCAGTGGTCCGGTTTATGGTAAAACTTCAGGGCCCGTTTTACCGTCCGGAGCAAAGCAGCGGCTTTATATTCCGCAAACTTGAAACCGGTCCCCTGCCCTGTTTTCGGATCATAATCGACGATACTGTCGTCCAGGCCGCCGGTTGCACGAACAATAGGCACCGTACCGTACTTCAGGCTGAATATCTGGTTCAGGCCGCAAGGCTCATACTGCGACGGCATAAGAAACATATCACTGCCTGCTTCGATCTTATGGGCAAGTACATTGTCGTAGCCGATGACGACTCCTGCCCGGTCGGGATAGGCACGGGCGAAACGTTCCAGCATATCCTGGTAAGGGGCATCACCGGCACCCAGCACAACCAGACCGATGTCCTGCTGCATCAATTCCTCAAAACACTTTTCAATGAGGTCGAACCCCTTCTGGGCCGCCAGTCGCGACACAATGCCGATGAGCGGTTTTTCGGCCAGCAGACCGGGAAGACCGAATTCTTTCAAAAGCGCGGTCTTGCACTTTTTTTTACCTGCAAGATCGGATGGGTCATACACCGCGCTGATATGGGGGTCGCGGGCCGGGTTCCAGACATCATAATCGACACCGTTCAAAATACCGTGCAGATCGTTCCGCCGATCACGCAACACCCCTTCCAGACCGCAGCCGTATTCCGGGGTTTGGATTTCCCGGCTGTACTGTTCACTGACCGTGGTAACCCTATCTGCATACAGTATACCGGACTTAAGCATATTCATCTTACCCCAGAACTCAAGGCCGGTGATACCGAAAACCGAGTCCGGCAGACCGGTGAGGCTGAAATCTTCTCTCGGGAAAACCCCCTGGTAGGCCATATTATGAATGGTAAAAACCGACCGGCACTCTCGCAGGGGGTTATCCCTTACCCGGCAGATTGTTTTTAAATATGCCGGAATAAGCCCTGTCTGCCAGTCGTGACAGTGCATGATATCGGGTACGAACCCGGAACGATAACAGAATTCGAAAACCGCCTTTGAAAATAAAATAAACCGCTGCGCATTATCGGGATAGTCGCCGTCGGGGGTGCCGTACAGTGATACGCGCCTGAAAAAAAAATCACAACGCACAAGGTACACCCTGACCGGTGAGGAAGTCTGAACCTCCCATATTTCGGCCCTGTGTACCGTGTCGCCCACAGAAATGTCCACAGAATCGACGACCAGGGAAACCTTTCGCACATCAACCTGAATGGTTGAGTAATACGGCAAAAAGACTCGTACGCTACAGCCGTTTTTTACCAAATATTCGGGAAGAGTGCCGGCAACATCTGCAAGGCCTCCGGTTTTTGCAAATGGTACCACTTCTGAAGCAGCAAATAGTATATTCAACACTAATAACCTCTCCGGTGCGTGTTCCCGAATAATCCGCTCTGTAGTGCGTTTTTCATTTGCGATTTACGCAGTAATTATTTATCATACCTACCAAAAAAGCAGTAACACATTTTTATATGCCGGACAGGAACAGGGTATGTCGGAAATAGTTATCATAACCTTGGTGGTACTTGCAATAGGTGTGAGCCTTTTCTCGGCGTATACCATACTAAAACAGAAAAAAAAAGTCGCTCCGGCCGTTAAACCTGCAGTGTCGGCCGACCGGATCACCGATTACGATGCCATAGCGGCACTGCTGGAAACGGCGTTGCAGACCAAAGCACATCTGCGCATTCGGCTCAACAACCGCGGCACCTCCTTCAACTCAATCCCACTGGCAATTAAGCCCTCGGATATGATTATCGATACGCTCTTCCCGCAGGAGGGCAACGACCTGCTGAAAGATACCGATTTTATTTCCGTTGAGTGCATCATCAGGGAATCCGCCCCCATACCGTACCGTTTCTCCTCGACCATTATCGGCACGACGACATTTAACGACTATCCGGCATTAACCATAACACTGCCGCGTGAAATTAAAAGAGATCAGAAAAGAAATTTTCACCGCGTAACACCGTCAATAAACGAAGATGTGGACATCTCGTTTCGCCTTGATGACGATGAAATTTCGGAAAAAGTCACCAACATAAGCGGCGGAGGGGTCGGCTTCTATACCAACAACAATGCATCGGTGTTGTGGCCGGGCCGCAGCATTGAAGACATCACCATTACCCTGCCCGACACCATTGTCATACAATGCATGTCGGTCATACATACCTTTAAACATATCGAATATCCTGTCCTGATTAATGGAAAATCTTACCATTACTACTGCGGAGCAGAGTTTACTTCCCTTGATGATGCCACCCGGGATGCCGTTATTAAATATGTGATCGAAAAAGAGCGGGTTGAACTGCAACGCATCAACCGAAAAACATAACTACCCCCCGTAGCGCTGCATTTAAAACTAAAGAAAATACCCTATTTTAACGATAAAAAAATAGATATCCTGCATATATCTATCTACATTCTGCATCATTATAATAATATTTTATACAATATAAAACACATCAAGGATAAAATATATTAAATTATATATATAACGTATGGAAACGAAAAAATCTATACAAAACGTTGATTCAGCAGCACTGAATCAATCGGTACCAGCCGGATCAAATTCCGGCGCTTCTTGTCTTCCTGTCAAACCTATCGGCGAGTTGCTGGTAGATGAAGGCTTTGTCACTAAAAGGGACATAGAAAAAGCCCTGGCCCTGCAGCAGGAGGAAAAGAAACTGTCCAGCATGCCCCTTGGCGAAATACTCCTCTCTATGGGCTTGCTGGCTGAAGACGACCTGGAGAATGCCCTTAATCACCCGGGTCTCAGGAAAAGCATCGGTTCATTTGCCGTGGACAAAGGCCTGATTACCAAAGAAGACCTGGAGGTTGTCCTTGTCAACAAAAAGCCGGGTCAGATGATCGGTGAAGTACTGATTGAGTTCGGGCTGCTTACCCGTGACGATGTCGGAAGGCTGCTCAAAGAACAGGTTAACTCACCGAAACTGGGTGAAGTGCTTATCGATTTGAAGCTGATCACGGAAAAAGACCTGCGGGACGCCCTCCGGAAACAGAAGACAACCAGGGCACTGGGCGAAATACTGTGCGATTTCAAGATGCTTACCGCATCCGACCTTAATTATGTGCTTGAAAAATACGGTAAACAGGTCGGCATTTCGGACATCTTGCTGAAGCTGGGATATGTCGATGAAATCAAACTGAAGGAGGCCCAGAAGGAGCAGGAAAAAACTTCTGAACCGCTCAACCGGATACTTATCAAGAAAAAATTCATCACCCCCGATCAGTACCAGTCCGCACTTGCAAAGAAGTATAACGTGCCGTTTCTCCAGTTAAAAGACTTTTCATACAGCCAGCGCGACAAGGAAGAACTGAACAATCTGATTTCTCAGAAATACGCCGAAAAAAACCTGCTCCTGCCCTTGTCCCTGGTCAACCAGAACCTGCGCGTTGCTATTTTCAAACCCGACCAGCTTACCATCAACCAGGAATTGAAAAACCTGTACCCGCACCTGGCGGTATCGATCGTCTTTACCACCGAAGAAAAGTTCGAAGAGCTTTTTGAAATTCTCTACAGCAAAAAACTGGCCGCGGGTCTGGACGATGAAAGCGGTGAAACCTCCGAGGACATCGACTTCATGGAGATCGATCTTGATGAAAATATCGACGATTCCAAAGAGAAGGACAGCGGACCCGCCTATGCCCAGCAGGACCTTGAAGCGGAAGAGCTGGTTAATTTCCTGGTAAAATACGGCATTTTAAACAATGCCAGCGACATCCATATCGAGCAGGACCGCAACGGCCCCAAGATCCGTTACCGCATCGATGGTATCCTGCAGGATATGAATGTCGACTGGCTTAAACAGAAACTGCCGGAAAAAGTCGGTTCGATCATATCCAGAATCAAGGTCATGTCCAATCTCGACATTGCCGAAAAACGCATACCCCAGGATGGTGTTTTTCGGATCAATTACTATGATAAAGCCAACAACCAGAAATTCGACCTGGATTTCCGTGTTGCAACCTGCCGGGCCATTGTCGGCGAGAACGTAACCATCCGTATCCTGGATTCCAGGAAGGCAAATGTCGGAATCGACAACCTGGGCCATGCCCCTCACGTGCTGACACCATTCAAGCGTATGCTGAAAAGCTCTGCCGGCATGATCCTGGTATCGGGTCCCACCGGCAGCGGTAAATCTTCTTCACTCTATGGCGCACTGCGCTATGTGTACAACCCCGGTGTGAAAATCATTACGGCCGAGGACCCAATCGAATACAGTTTCCCAGGCATCATGCAAACCCAGACCCATGCCAAAATCGGCATAACGTTTTCACGCCTCCTGAGATCCTTCCTGCGGCTTGATCCTGATATTATTCTGGTCGGAGAAATGCGCGACAGCGAAACCGCCCAGATCGGCTTTGATGCGGCCCAGACCGGCCATTTGCTGTTAAGTACCATCCACACAAATGATTCCGTCAGTGCCGTATCACGCCTGGTGGACCTTGAAGTCGAATACAGCCAAATCGCGTCCTGCCTGCTGGCGGTTCTGGCCCAGCGCCTTATTCGCAAAATATGTCCACTCTGTAAAAAAAGCTATGTACCCGGCGATGACGAATGGGGCATCCTGTTCGACTCCTACCCGTCACACCTGACATTCTATAGGGGCGAAGGCTGTGAAGCATGCAATTTCACCGGCTATAAAGGCCGCACCCTCCTTTCTGAAATCTTCGTCATCGATAAAGAAATCGGCATGGCCCTCAGCCAGCGGGCTACCGACAATGAGTTGAAAAAAATCGCCATAGAAGCCGGCATGAAAACCATGCTTGATGACGGACTTCTGAAGCTTGAGGAAACAACCCTCGGTGAAATACTGCGTATTGTTCCACACGATATGATAAAGACCTTCAAGTCCCGGACTCATGCCCAGGAACACGTAAACGATTTGATCGACAATCTCTTCGACGGCAGCGGCCGGCAGGCTACGGAAAACCTTTCACCCGAAGAATACCTTATCAGCAACCCTGAAAGCGATTCCGACATAATCGACTCAATGTGCAAAAAATTCAATATCATCAATACGGCTTTTCTGGACGGCTACACCGATGCGGATTCGTTTACGTTCCGCGATTTCATCACCGATTCCTACTATACGCTGCGCGAAAAGCTTAATTGTGATACAATCAGTTTCATGATCCAGGAAAAAAACGGTAAAGCTGAGATATCAGCCAATAAGGTATAAGACGTGTAATTATGGCTCGTATTGTTACGGTTACAAGTGGAAAAGGCGGGGTCGGTAAAACAAATCTCAGTGCCAATCTGTGTATGCAGTTGGCGGCGATGGGGTACCGAAGCTGCATTTTCGACGCCGATCTGGGTCTGGCCAATATCAATATCGTGCTCGGTCTCTATCCGGAATACACGGTGGAAGATGTCATCCTGCATAACAAAACCCTTTCCGAGGTCATCATAAAAGACCACCAGGGCATCGATATTGTTCCCGGCAGTTCCGGTGTTGAAAAAATCGCCAACATTGCCCCGGAACAAACCAAAGACCTGATTGAATCTTTTGCCGTTCTGGAGGATTACGATTTTCTCCTGTTTGATACCTCCGCCGGAGTATCCAAAAACGTGGTGTCTTTCTGTCTGGCATCCTCTGAAATCATATTACTGATCACCCCCGAGCCTACATCGCTCACCGATGCCTATGCCCTTCTGAAAATACTCTGTTTAAACGGGCTCAATGCATCCGTTAAGGTTGTTGTAAACCAGTGCAGGGATACCACCATTGCCAAAAAGACCTACAGCCGTTTCAAAGAAGTGGTTAAAAAATATCTGTCACTCGACATTCAGCCTCTTGGGGTTATTTTGCTGGACGATAAAGTGTCTGAGGCCGTAAAAAACCAGCAGACCTACATCAAGCTCTATCCGGATACCATTGCTTCCAAATGCATCCGGGTTATCGCCAATAATTTCCTGGAACAGAAAAGCGATTCTTTTGAACAACCGTCCGTTGAGTCGTTCCTGAAACGCTTCATCTCGCACTTTTCCAGTCAGTTGCATTTAAAAAGTGCAAAAGAAGGAGAAAACACCGCTGAGACTCAGCCTGTTGTAACGCCGTCCGCTGCTGTCGAACCTTCGGAACCTGCTTCTATGGAGCCGGGGCAGGAAGAAGCCCCGGAAGCTGCGGCCACTGCAGAACCGGAACCGGTCGTTGAGGAGCCCTCCGACGCGGAAAAACCGGAACCTGCGCCTGCGTTGACCGAGCCTGTTCTGCAGCAGGCACCTGTCATTGATGCATCTCTTCAGGGGCTCATAGGCCGTTTGGTCGACAACCTTTCGTCAATATCCGAGGAAGT
>JANQGV010000038.1 GCA_028282925.1 Thermodesulfobacteriota bacterium | reverse complement strand
GGGAAAAGAAAGGGCGCCCTGCAACTTGATCCCGACCGATGTCGGGATTGCCCTCGCGGCACGCTTTCAGTCGGCGGGTCAACAAACTCGCCCCTGAAGGGCGGGGCTCAAACATGTCGACCCTTGTTTCCTCCTGAAATCGCTGCACTCGGCTGCGTTGCAATGGGATTAAGAAAGCCCGTAACTAACTAAGGGTAAATACTTTTAGTAATCAATGATGCATTAAAACTATGATTTTCATTCCACCTATTAATTGTGTGCGATTCATTATAAAACGGTTTCTTAATTCCACGAATCCTTTTTTTCAAAATCGGGCACAAAAGTGCGATCCATATCTTCCCATTCCTGGGTCCAGCCGTTTTCAAAGCCAAGCTCATCCATAAGGCGCACGGCCCGTTCATACTCGTCCCGGGAGGTACGCACGGTCAACTCAGGGTAGTCGGCGGCGCGATAGCAGGGCGAGTACTGGGCCATCAGGCTCAGTGCCAGAAACCTGCCGCCGGTGTCTTTCAGGGTGTGCAGCAGGTTTTCCGTTCCGGAGAGGCCGCGGGGCAGCACCAGGTGTCTCACAATAAGCCCTTTGCGGGCAATACCGTTTCCGTCCATCTCCAGGTGGCCCACCTGGCGCAGCATTTCGCTCAGGGCCGCCATGTTTACGCCGCTATACTGTTTCGCCCCGGAATATTTCTCCGCGTTTTCATCGGCAGCATATTTAGCATCGGGCAGATACACGTCGACAATGCCTTCCAGCAGCTTCAGGGTTTCCACATCGTCATACCCGTTGGAGTTGTAGACAAGGGGCAGCCGGAGCCCCTTATCTGCTGCGATGACAAGGGCCTCTGCGATAAAGGGCAGGTAATGGGAGGCCGAAACCAGGCTGATATTGTGGCAGCCCTGCTCCTGCAGGCCGAGCATCATATCGGCAAGCTCCGGAATCCGCACGTCTCTTCCCAGGCCAACCTGGCTGATCTGGTAGTTCTGGCAGAAGCAGCAGCGCAGGTTGCAATGGGCAAAGAATATGGTGCCCGCACCCCGGGTGCCGGAAACAGGCGGCTCTTCTCCCCGGTGGGGCAGTGCTTTTGCTACCCGTGCCGTGCTGCCGGCCCGGCAGGCCCCGGTTTCCCCCTTCTGGCGGTCGACCCCGCATTGGTGGGGGCACAACCGGCAGGGGTTCATACGCTCCATGAGCGATTCAGCCCGTTTTTGCAGCTCTCCGCGCCGCAACAGGTCCGGATACCCGGGGCTATTAGTGCTTGCTAAATTTCCGCCCATTTGTTATAAAAATCTACTTATTTACGTGGTAGCGGTAAAAAATACAGTAGAACATTATAAAACAGAAACGAAAAAAGGTATACAAGTAAGTTATACTGAGTGTTTTTATAAAATGTCTTATAAAATTATAGTTTTAATTAAACAAGTTCCCGATACAACAGCTGTCAGCGACAAGGCCATGAAAGACGACGGCACCCTGAACCGCTCGGCCCTGCCCGCTGTTTTCAACCCCGAAGACCTGAATGCCCTTGAAACGGCCCTGGATATCAAAGATCGGTTCGGCGGAAGCGTGAGCGCCCTGACCATGGGTCCGCCCGCCGCAGCCGAAGTGCTGCGCGAAGCCCTGTACCGGGGAGCAGACCGGGCGGTGCTGCTTACCGACCGCAAATTCGCCGCAGCCGATACCCTGGCAACATCGGCGGTATTGAGCCAGGCCATTGAGCACATGGGCGGATTTGACCTGGTGTTGTGCGGGCGGCAGGCCATCGACGGAAACACGGCCCAGGTGGGGCCCCAGACGGCCGAAAAGCTGGCCATGAACCAGCTGACCTATGTTGAAGAGATAGAAAACCTGCAAAACGGTACTGTTTCGGCCTGGCGCGAAGTTGAATACGGCCGCGAGCTGGTGGAATCCGGGCTGCCGGCCCTTTTGACGGTTATCGACACCGCCAATACGCCCCGGCCCCAGTCGGTAAAAAAAATCATGAAATTCAAAAAGGCCAGGGTCCCGGTCGAGCTGAAAGACGAAGCGCTCCAGTCGGACCTGGAGCGCAAAGGGCTTCTCATTGAGGAGCTTTCAGCAGAGGCCATCGGCGCCGATCCGGCGGTGTGCGGGCTGGCAGGATCGCCCACCCGGGTCAAAAAAATCGAAAGCGTGGTACTGAAAGGCAAAGAACTGAAAAAGATAGAGCCCACGGATGATGGCATCCGGGGGCTGCTTGAAGAACTGATAGCAGACTATACGTTTGACTAGAACCGGACCGTGTCCGCTTTAGTCGGATACAACACGGATTTTTTTTACCAGGAAGACTATTTAACAGTGAACAGCACTATGACATCTTCACCCGGTGAAGTCTGGGTTTTTATCCAGCATCAGCAGAATGAAATAGTAGAGGCGTCTCTTGAGGTTCTCGGTAAGGGGCGTGAGCTTGCAGATGAATTGAAGGTGCCGGTGGCCGGGGTTCTCCTTGGCGAAGGCGGCGGCATGGCACAGAAGGTTCTATCGCACGGAGCCGGGAAGGTATATGTGCTCGAG
>JANQGV010000015.1 GCA_028282925.1 Thermodesulfobacteriota bacterium | reverse complement strand
TTTCCCTGAGGTAGAACCTATTTTACTTTATTCTCCCCGAATCGCTAAAAGCTATTCGGCTCGCACGGCTGAAAGCCGTGGGTTTAGAAATTTTACTAACATGCACATCCAGGTCCTGTGGTACATTGGCATCAATATGGCGCAGGAATGCAAGGAATTCTTGATGACGGTGGCGTGGTTTGCATTGAGAAAGCACGTTGCCGGAGGCAATATCAAGGGCTGCAAATAATGTCGTGGTCCCATGCCGGATATAGTCATGGGTTACGCCTTCAACATAGCCTAACCCAAGGGGCAGCATGGGTTGAGTTCGATCAAGAGCTTGGATTTGACTTTTTTCATCAACGCACAAAAACATTGCTTTATCAGGAGGATTCAGATACAGCCCAACAATATCGCGGACCTTCTCGACAAAAAACGGATCGGTAGATACCTTAAAATGTTTTTGTCGGTGGGGTTGAATGCCAAAGGCGCTCCAAACCCGTTGCACCGTTGATTTTGACAGTTTCGTTTCTTTGGCAACGGCACGGCACGTCCAATGGGTGCCGTTTTTTGGCTTTTTGTGCAGTGTTTTACGAATCAATCCAGCTACCTGTTCGTCGGTAATGGATCGGGGGCCACCGGGTTTTGCCTCATCGTAGAGGCCCATAAGCCCTTGGTCAAGGAAGCGTTTGCGCCACATACCAATAACCGTAGCAGTAAGGTCAACTTTCTCTGCGATGGTTTTATTGTTGAATCCTTCTGCTGCCATAAGAATTATTTTAGCGCGTCTCACCAGCCCATGTGGCAGGGCGCGGGACCGAGTGATTGATTGGAGGTGTTCTTTAACTTCACGGTCTAGTTTAATTGCTTGAATGGGTCTTCCAATGGCCATGAGCTTCTCCTTTCGTTTTTGGAGAAGCATATCACAAAAATATTACTTATGATAGTTATTCTTGGGACATAATACTAGGAGGGTGCCGAAAAACATTCATCTGCTGTGTTGTGCGAGTCGCTCGTCGCTGCGACGTACAACTGCTGTTGTTTTAGGAGCCGTTTTTTCTAACCATGCGATCATTTAAAATTTAAAATAATCGCTTATGGGGCAAATATGAAAGCCTTCATTTTCACGTTTTATATTATCTACATGGTGCTGTTTTATCTATTTATATCAATTACATATCGGCCTAAAGGAAATAAAACAAGGATGCCTGCAGAATATTTGAAGGACAAATTTATTTAAGATGGATTCCCTTGGGTGGGTGTCCCTTATAACGCCACCAGTTCAATGTCGCCCCAAGCGCCGAGGTGTTCGTCCTGGATGACCAGGATGCCTTCAATGCCGCTGATGGCCTTGGCCTCGTCGATTGCTTTCTGGATATCGTCTTTACCGTGGACGAGATTACCGATGGAGGTGGCAACCGCATCTGCCAGGGTTGCCGAGGCGGAGAGAATGGTTGCTGCATCGGCCCGGCCGAAACTGAGCGACGGCCCGACCCTCCCCGACGAGGTGCACACGGCCAGGGGCCGGCCGGTTCGGCTTATTTTCATGCCGATTTTTTCACTCAACGGTGATTCGCCGGCAAACACGCCGATGGTAATGGGGGTGTCGGTTTTAAGAAAAATATCGCCGCCGTTTTCAATGATGACCTGGTTGCACGTTTTAAGGAGCTCTATGCCCACATATTCGGCTACGGCACCGGCAACGGCTGCCATGGGCCCCACATCGGCCGCTACTCCTGCGGCCAGCATTTTGCCGATTACTTCCGGCACATGCGGTGCTATCGGCAGCGGCTTTAATGAGGTTTTAAAATCGGGATTGTCCTGGATATGTTTTTCCAGGATGGCGCGTACCTCTCGTACCGCCTCTGTTGCGGTTTCTTCACATTGTTGAGAAGCGCTGATCAACAGGTCCGTCTCTTTAACCGATACCGTAAAGGTTTCAAGGCCGGGGGTTGATGTATGTGCGCGATAGGTTCTTTGATCGTATTGCATGATTACCCTGCTTCAGTCCACTACTCTAAATATCTAAAAACTATCCCTAAAAAGTATTTGATAAGACGCAAGCGCCTCCCACTTTTCTTTGCGCGCCAAAGAAAAGTGGGCAAAAGAAAGGCGCCCTGCAACTTGTCCCGCCCTAGGCCCAAAACAAGCGAAGAATTCTACTGCGGCTGCCGTAATGCCCAAATCTACAGACTGTACTCCCTGCAGCCTCATCAACGTACAGATGAGTACGATTCTTCGGCTTCCGGTCCGTGCAGCCTGTATCTCCGGGCATTTCAGCACCCTCGCTACGAATCCTCGTTTGATTTGGACCTAGCGGGATACCCTCGCGGCACGATTACAGTCGGCGGGTCAACAAACTCGCCCCAAAAAACGGGGCTCAGACATGTCGACCCTTTTGTCCTCCTGAAATCGTTGCACTCAGCTGCGTTGCAATGGGATTAAGAAAGCCCGTAGCTAACTATTCAATGGTGAATATTTTAGTAATCAATGCTGCATATAGTCGTGTGGTGATTACCCGGAATCCCTTTTAGGCGGGGAGCATTACTTTTGTTTCACCAATAGTTATAAGCTAAATCATCATTTTTTTGATTTCTGCATCGGGGCAGGCCGTAGCGCTAATGGTCCGCGAGAGACCTTTGTGGTATATCGCGACGGGTATGGCTTCATCCGGGGGGGCATCGCTGTAGCGGATGCACATCGAGGCGGCAAGCTCTATGATTTCATCAGTGGTATTTCCCGTGATGATGACGGTGGGGCTTGGAATATCTTCAATGGTGAGCAGGGTATCATCCTCTGTTGCCAATTCCTGGATACGGTCGTTTTCCTGTTGATTGCGGCCGATGATGATTTTGGTGGATTCATCAACGCGTACATGCCTGCCCACATTGAGCAGTTCAAGCTCGTTTCTTTCCGGCCAGGGGGTTTGCTGAAAAAGGTCTTTCAGCCGTTTGCTGTAGGTTACATCGGTCAGCCGGCAGCCACCGGCAGGCTCGGGATAATAGGAAATATTGTATTTTTTCACAAGCTCAAGCTGTGGTTTTCGCGATCGTCCCTGTATGTCGAGCAACAGGTCCCGGTCCACCAGCCCCTCCTTTTCCGGCAGCGATTCCGGCAGCAGGCGGGCGCTCAGGGGCCGAATGATATAGTCGGCATACCCGGAGAGGTTGGCAACCAGCTTGAGGGAATTTTTGTTCTGGGACATGGGTCGCTCACCCAGCACTTCGCCTGAAAAGATAAAGTCGGCCCCAAGCTGCTGCATCAGCTCACCGGCCTGGTTAAACATCAGGCCGTGGCAGTCTATGCAGGGGTTCATGTTTTTTCCGTACCCGTAGCGGGGGTTTTTAAGCATTGCCAGGTGTTTATCGGTTATGTCCATGATGCGGAGTTCAAGGCCCAACTGTTTTACCGATTTTTGAGCTGTTGCGGGCCCGAAAAACGGGGTAACAAAGGAAATCGGTATGATATCTATGTTCTGCTGCTGCAGCACACACACCGATAAAATGCTGTCGAGACCGCCTGAAAACAACCCTATGCCTGTTGCCTTCTTCTGCATGCTTTCCTGTCCGTCTAAAAAGTATTCAAAGTTGACTTTTCAATATAAGCTATTAACTGTAAATAGTCAACAGATGCAGAAGTAGCAGATGTTTCGTTTAATTTAGCGCCTGGTTACCGGGGGGTGTCTTAATATCTCCTCAGAATATATATTATAAGACGCTGCGCGTCTTCTACCCCCTTTCTTTGTTCGCCCCAAAGAAAGGGGGGAAAGAAAGGGCGCCCTGCAACTTGTCACGACGAAAACGTCG
>JANQGV010000298.1 GCA_028282925.1 Thermodesulfobacteriota bacterium | reverse complement strand
CGCCCAGCACCTCATCGGCCCCGTCGCCGGTCAGCCTGCTCAACCTGCCCCTGTTCCTGCTTTCGCAGAAAACCCGCGAGCAGGGCATAAAAGTGGTTCTGACCGGCGACGGGGCCGATGAGGTGCTGGGCGGCTACGACTATTTCAAACTGCTCAAGATCATGGCTTTTCTCGGTAAAAACAACAGCCCCTTCCGCGAAAACATCCTGCGCCGGGTCTACCCGCACCTTCCTTCAGCGGACGAGGCCCACGCCCAGGCCGTATACCTTACCAATGCACGCAACCGGTTCCCGGTAATGCATCCGGCCATCCCGTACCAGTTTCACGAGTTCCAGATGAAAGAGCAGCTTTTTTCAGCCGATTTTACCGGTCTGCTGAACAAAATCCCCCGGGACAATCCCTTCTTCTTCGATCCCAAAAAATGTGCTCATCGGCCGCTCATAGACCAGGCCCTCTATTTCGAGACCAAAATGCGCCTGCTGAACCTGACCCTGCCCCTGTCCGACAAAATGAGCATGGCCAACTCGGTGGAGGTCCGGCCCCTGTTTCTCGACCACGAACTGGTAAATTTTCTGTTCCGCATCCCGCCTCAGTATAAAATACAGGGGCTGTCGGAAAAGTACATTCTGAAAAAAAGCATGCACGGTCTGCTGCCGCCGGACATATGCACGCGCAAAAAACAGCCCCTCCAGCCCCCCGGTTCATGGTTTATCAATACGGCGGGAGACCTGCTGCGGGATCAGCTTTCTCACCGCCGCCTCAAGCAGACCGGGTATTTTAACCCCGGCTTCATAGATTTTATACTCTCTGAGTTTGATTCGGGAGCTTCCCGTATCGATTATTCCGGTGTAATTGTTGTTGCATTCTTTATCCAGTTATGGGATGAAATATTTCTGAATGCATAACAGCCTGCGTGCAGGTTCTGGGGCTGCACACTTCGGGGTTTCAGGCTTTTTTGAATAAAGGAATCCTTACGTATAAAACAATTTTTTCTGAAGACCCCGGCGTGTAGAGACTGGCATTGGCAGGGCTTTCGGATTTATTATATACAAACGCTGCCGTTAATCCATAACGGGGCGACCTTGTTTGTTTTTTTAAGATATGAAAGAGAGCTCCTTATACATCGGCCTTGATATCGGCTCTATCAGTGTCAACGCAGTGCTCATGACCGCCGAAGGCACTGTTTCTGAAGAACACTACTGCCGCACCCACGGCAAGCCGCTGGAAACAGCCCTTACGGTTCTCCGGGACCTGCTTTCCCGCACGCCTCAAAGCGCGGTTGCCGGGATTGCCGTAACCGGAAGCGGCGGCGGTCTGGTGGCCGAGGTTCTGAACTGTTTCTTTGTAAACGAAATTATCGCCCAGAGTACCGCAACCGCCCGGTTGCACCCGGACATTCGCTCGGTTATAGAAATCGGCGGCGAAGATTCAAAGCTGTTGCTGCTTGAACCCGACCCGAAAACCGGCGCCCTCAGGCTTAAAGATGTAGAGCTTAATACGGTATGCGCCGCCGGAACAGGGTCGTTTCTCGACCAGCAGGCGGCCCGTTTGGGTGTTTCCATCGAAAAGGAGTTCGGCCGCCTGGCATTAAAGTCCACCCACCCGCCTCGCATTGCCGGGCGCTGCAGTGTGTTTGCCAAGTCCGATATGATCCATTTGCAGCAGGTTGCAACACCCGATTACGACATTTTCATGGGGCTGTGTCTGGCTATGGCCCGTAATTTTAAAAGCAACCTCGCCGGAGGTGCCGAACTTGAACAGCCCATCGCTTTCCAGGGCGGTGTCGCCGCAAACCAGGGGATGGTACGGGCCTTTGAAACAGTCTTCGAGCTTGCGCCCGGCAGCCTGGTTATTCCCCGCCGTTTTGCCGCCATGGGGGCCATCGGAGCAGTGCTGGCCCTGCTTGATAAAGGCGCTGCCTGTGATTACAAAAACCCCGACGCTCTTGAAGCCTATGTACAATCCCGGACCGGTACTGCGCAGCATCACGATCCTCTACCCGACGACGGCTACCTCCTGCATGTACAGCCTTTGCCGGTCCAGGGCCGGGAGCCGGTTGATGCCTATCTCGGCGTCGATGTCGGCTCAATCAGCACCAACCTGGTCGTTATTGACCGGGACAAGCGGGTAATCGCCCGCCGCTACCTTATGACCGCCGGACGCCCCATCGAAGCCGTGCGGCAGGGCCTGAAAGAAGTCGGTGATGAAATCGGCAACCGGGTTGTCATTAAAGGTGTCACGGTTACAGGCTCCGGGCGCTACCTCATCGGCGACTTTATCGGGGCCGACAAAACCAAAAACGAAATTACCGCCCATGCACGTGGAGCCGTCAACATCCACCCCGAGGTCGACACCATTTTTGAAATCGGCGGTCAGGACTCGAAATATATCCGCATTGAAAACGGTGCGGTCGTCGACTTCACCATGAATAAAGTGTGTGCCGCCGGAACCGGATCGTTTCTGGAAGAGCAGGCCGAAAAGCTGGGCGTTTCCATAAAAGAGGAATTCGGCCGCCTGGCCCTTTCTGCCCGCTCGCCCATCTGTTTAGGGGAGCGCTGCACGGTCTTTATGGAATCGAGCCTCAACCATCACCAGCAACTCGGTTCACCCAAGGACGACCTCATCGGCGGCTTGTCGTATTCCATTGTACTGAACTACTTAAATCGCGTTGTCGAAGACCGCCCGGTAGGAAATGCTATTCTCTTCCAGGGCGGCACCGCCTATAACCGGGGAGTCAAGGCCGCTTTTGAAAAAGTATGCGGTAAAAAGATCCACGTACCTCCCCACCATGATGTGCTGGGCGCCCTGGGCTGTGCCTTGATTGCCCTTGAGGAATGCCCGGACGGACCATCGCAATTCAAGGGTTTTGATCTGGCCCGGCGTACCTATACCGTTGAGTCGTTTGATTGTCACGACTGCCCCAACGCTTGCGAGATCCGCCGGGTTTCAATCAAAGATGAGCCCCCGCTCTATTACGGCAGTCGCTGCGGCAAGTTTGACGAGAAAAGGAGCTCCAAAGCTCTCGACGACATTCCCCGCTTGTTTGCCGAGCGTGAACAGTTCCTTATGGCGGATTACGGCGCCCCGAAGGCGGTTTCTGATTCGGCCCCGCTTGTCGGCATCCCCCGGACGACGCTCTTCTTTGAGACCTTTCCGTTCTGGAAGGCGTTTCTGAACGAACTTGGTTTCCGGATTGCTCTTTCCGCGCCCACCAGCCGTAAAACCATTACGACCGGCTGCGAAACGGTAATGGAGGAGATTTGCTTTCCTATAAAAGTAGCTCATGGACATATCCTTGATCTTCTTGAAAAAAAGGTCGACTATCTGCTGCTGCCCTGTGTCGTCAATATGGAGCCGCTCAGCACAGAAGCAGAAACCGCTTATAACTGCCTGTTTGTCCAGAGTTTGCCCTATCTGACCCGGGCCGCCATCGACTACAGCCGCTATACCACCCGGGTACTTACCCCGGTGGTTCACCTCGAATGGGGGCGCAAGGCCTTTGAACCCCAGTTGCGCAGCCTGGCAAAATCGCTTGGGAAACGCGGCCCGGCGGTTACCCGGGCAATCGATGCGGCCTGCTCCGCCCTTCGGCAGTTTCAGCAGAACCTTGCCCGGCGCGGACAAGAGGTGCTCGCCGGCCTTCCCGATGGCCGCCCGGCACTGGTTATCGTCAGCCGGCCCTATAACGGCTGCGACAACGGGCTTAACCTGCGCATTCCCGACAAGCTCCGGGACCTGGGGGCCGTGCCGATTCCGCTGGACTTTCTCCCGGTGCAAAACGACCTGGGCTCCTCCATGCAGTCCATGTACTGGCGATACGGACAGCGCATCATTTCCGCCGCCCGAACCATTTCACGGGACCCCCGCCTGCACGCCGTGTATATAACCAATTTTTCATGCGGTCCCGATTCCTTTATTACCAAATATTTCAATCGTGAAATGGGCCGGAAACCCTGGCTGACCCTGGAACTGGATGAACACAGCGCCGATGCCGGGATTATTACCCGTCTGGAGGCTTTTCTCGACAGCCTTGCCGCACCCCGAACCAAAAAAGAGGCGGCCATGCAGCCCCCGTTCCGGCCACAGCCGAAAAAGGTTTCAAATCATCGCAAGGTATATGTGCCCTACATGGACGACCATGGTGTGGCTCTGGCGGCGGCCATGCGCTTTTACGGCATCGATGCCGAGGCCCTGCCCATGGCCGATGACAGTACCGTTGAAATCGGGAGGCGTTATACCAGCGGACGGGAATGCTATCCGTGCATTATTACCACTGGCGACATTATCAAAAAAACCCGCGACCCGGATTTTAATCCCGCACGCTCAAGCTTTTTTATGCCGTCTGCCATGGGTCCCTGCCGTTTCGGACAGTACAACCGCTTTCATCGCATGGTTCTGGACGACCTTGGATTGCACGACGTTGAAATGGTGGTGCTCGATCAAACGACGACTTACGGCAACACATTAAAAAAGCTGGGTACCGGCTTCAGGCGCATGGGGTGGCAATCCCTGGTTTTAATCGACTACCTCCAGAAGCTTCTGCTGCAAACCCGGCCCTATGAGATCAACCCCGGCGATAGCGATCGGGTCTACCGCGATTGCCTTGAGCAGGCCTGCCGGGCCCTGGAACAGGATGGACGCTTAAACGGCTGCAGCCGCTATGCGGTTGATAGGTTTTCATCGGTTGAAGCTGATCGCTCCCGGTCGCGGCCCCTGATCGGCATCGTGGGAGAAATATTCGTTCGGTCCAACCGGTTCAGCAACAATTTTATCATCCGGGCCATTGAAGAGCTGGGTGGCGAGGTGGTTATACCCACCATGCAGGAGTGGGTGCAGTATACCGACTGGGAACGCAGAAAAGATCTGCGGCGGGAAGGCACTCTGGCCGACTATACCAAAGAAGTGCTCACCGGAATGGTGCAGCAGCATTATGTGCGTAAAATAGGGAAACCGTTCAAGGGCACAATCAAGCGTTTTCACCGTGAAGTCCCCACCGGCAAGGTTATGAACCTGTGCGACGGTTTCCTGAATGAACACATCCGGGGCGAAGCCAACCTGAGCCTTGGCCGGGCCGTTGAATATGCGCTCCATAACTTCAGCGGCATTGTTAACCTCAGCCCGTTCAACTGTATGCCCGGCACCATTGTCAGCACCCTGCTGCACCGCTTTACCGACCAATACCCCCGGATACCGGTGCTGAAAATGGTTTATGACGGCACCGCCCAGTCCGGCGACCAGACCCGCATAGAAGCCTTCATGCACCAGGCCCACCAGGTACAAGACTCCTGACCTCGCAACCGTAACCGTTGGAATGCCTTCGTAACAACAATCTGTTCCGAAAATTTTTTAGGTTCAAGGCACTCGAAACCCTGAGGGGTGCGTCGCAGCAGTCTATTACAAGCGCGGCTTTTCTGTGAGGGAGCCGCCGCATTGTGAAGTGCCGGCTTTAGTATTAGAGCATTTCACAGTATTCTGTAGCCGTTAACAATCGCAACGGCTGGTGCGGTGAGAGCAGCCGCGGCGGTGCGAGCTATGGATTCTCCCTATTTTCTCACCTTTCTTGCGAGCACATAGCCGCAGGCCATCTAACCGTATCAGCCATTGCGGTTCTTCACTGCGGCTATAGTTTTGCGGGAATTGCTCCAGCCCAGGCTCAAGTGCCCTCGAAATATCCACATCTCGGGAGAGTGCAGGAGAATGTTTGGATTCAAGGCGCGCGAAGCTCTGAGGAGTGCGGTGTACGTGTTTGTCCGTCGCAACGACGAAGGGTGAGCGCAACGCAGAAGATGAATGTTCTCCTGCACTTTCCGCTACAACCCCAACTCATCACTGATCCCCTGCATAGCCTCAAGACTCAGCACGGCAAACTCCGGCAGGGGAACCCCGATCTGCTCGCACTCCCGTATATAGTCGCGGTTGACGCTGCGGGCAAACTCCTTCTGCTTCATCCGTTTGGTAATCGATTTGGGTTTGACCGAAGCAATTTTTTTATCAGGGTAGACCAGGGTGGTTGCCACGATCATGCCGGTAATGCATTCGGCGCAGGTGATGGCATGCTGGAACGCTTCGCTCCTGGTAAAGCCCAGGTTGTCGGCATTATGGCTTTTAATGGCCTCTATTATTTCGCTGTTCACGCCCCGCTCCTGCAGGATTTCCGCCGTGACCAGACCGTGCCGGTCCATGCGGTCCTTGGTATCGGCATAATCCAGATCGTGCAGGAGCCCGGCTATACCCCAGATATCTTCATCGTGTCCCAGCTTACGTGCCAGGGCCCGCATAATCGCTTCGGTTGCCAAAGAATGTTTTTGCAAATTGTCCTGGGGCAGGTACTGCTTCATGAGCGCCACTGCTTCTTCCCGGGATATTCCGCATTTTTTACTGACCGTGTTTTCCATAATTGGCTTCCTTCTCGTTTATGAGTACCGATATAAAGTATAAAGAATTCAGATTATCTGTAATGAATAACCAACCACCCGCTTCGCTCGAGCCACAGAGATCACAGAGGGTTTGATTTTTCCTTTGTCGGGAGACGGCGACAAAGGAAAAGACGGCCTTGACTTTGCCAAAAAAATAGTACTTAAAAGACCCGGAGGGCTATTAGTCTTTTGCCAGAACGTCGTCTCCCGTTCTGGCAAAAGAAAAAATGCTCTGTGTCTCCGTGGTGAATAAGTATAAAAATAAAAATGCCGAAGCAGACAATAAGCCGGGTTCTGTTCCTGACGAATCAGGCAATGGCCATTCATCTGGGACGCCCGTTGCCGGACGCCTCTTGCAACCTACCCGAGAGCGTAAAAGCGGGCCGCCTTCCTGAAGAACCGTGTCTCCATGCTCTCCTATTTGGTCTTGCTCCGGATGGGGTTTACCAAGCTATCCCGGTCACCCGGGATACTGGTGAGCTCTTACCTCACCATTTCACCCTTACCCCGAAAAATCGGGGCGGTATCTTTTCTGTGGCACTTTCCTTAGGGTTGCCCCCAGTCGCCGTTAGCGACCATCCTGCCCTGTGGAGCCCGGACTTTCCTCCAGGATACAGTGCTGTATCCCAGCGACCATTTAGTCTGCTCCGGCAAAGCTGTCTATTTATTCCCTAATTTTCCTTCATTTTATAGTGAATGTCAATAAATGCACGCTGTGGCGGCTGGGCACGGCCGGCGTCCCGCTCTATCTCTGTGACGGTTTTAACGAAAAAAACAAATTTTTGTTGAGTTTTTAAGACCTTTTACCGATAAATCCTGTAAACTTAAAAATTCCCCAACAAGGTCCGACAAAAGAGAAAAGCCATGGAAGAACTTGATGACCTGCTGCGCATTATGGCCGAACGCAAAGCCTCCGACCTCCACCTGCGGGTCGGGGCACCCCCGCTGTACCGGATCGACGGTGTTCTGGAGCCCCACTGCGAAGAACGCCTGACCATCGACTGGCTGAATAAAACGGCTGATGCGGTTCTTACCGATAAGCAAAAACAAACCCTGTATGACGAACTGGCGGTAGACTCTTCCTACTCTATCGAAAGCTTCACCCGCTTCCGTTTAAATGTCTTTTATCAGCGCGGGACGGTCTCCCTGGCATTTAGAAATATCTTTACTTCCGTACCCACCATCGAATCCCTGGGACTTCCCACGGTGCTGGCTAAACTGTGTGAGCGGCCCCAGGGTCTGGTTCTGGTATGCGGCCCCACCGGCGCCGGCAAATCATCCACCCTTGCCGCCATGATGCAGCACATAAATGAAACCCGTTCTGTTCACGTGGTGACGGTTGAAGACCCCATTGAGTTTCTTTTCCGGGACAAGAAAGCGTTTATGACCCAGCGTGAGGTTGGGGTTGATACCCCCGATTATGAAACGGCACTTAAAAACGCCCTGCGCCAGGACCCCGACGTGATACTGATCGGTGAAATACGCAGCATGGAA
>JANQGV010000260.1 GCA_028282925.1 Thermodesulfobacteriota bacterium | reverse complement strand
CCCTTTGAACGGGCGGTTTTGTACACCCGGTCGGCTTTGTCTTCGGAAATGCAATAATCAACCGTAAAAACCGGTACGCCCTGGGCCAGATACCGTTCGTATGCCGACAGCCGGTTTTCGGTGGACCAGCAGTTCGGAGTGCCGTCTGTGCCTTCGGGACAGGTGTGGCGGGTTCCGCCGTGAAGGTCACCCGATACCGGATAGGTTTCAAGACACGTCTCGGTTTCGTCCTCATTGGGGCACACAGTATCCAGTCCGGTGATTTCGGCGGTGCAGTTTTGTTGCTCGCATGTCAGCCGGTCCGATATGTCCCAGGGGCCCACATCACCGTCGCCGTCGTTCCAGTTTTCGGAACTGCCGTTTCCGTAATACCATGTGTCTTCCACTGCCAGGGCATCAATCGTGTCGGTGTACTCGGTGGGATCATCAAATTCGTCGATAAGGAAGGTGGCGTTCTGGGCAATAACCAGGAATTCCTGTGTTACGGCGCGGCCGGTGTCGCCGATTTCCTTAATGAAAGCACCCATCTCTTCTGCGGCATCTACACCGTCTTTGAGGGCTTCATCCTGAACCCGATCATCATCATAGGCTTCAACCCAGTCGAGGTAGACGCCGTCGAAACCCAGCCGGGCAAGCTCGGTTATGATGCCGTCCGAGGTTTGGGTGCCGAGCCAGATGTCCTGCCAGGCCGTGTCCCAGTATCGTACCACGAAGTTTCCCAGCCAGCCGTCAGGGTCGGCTGCCAGGATAAAGTCGGGGGTGCCGGCGGAGGTTGCGGTGGGCGGAGCCCAGCCTTCAATCCAGTAGTCGCGGTACCATTCGGCCTGGCCGATGTCGATATAGGCAATCAGCAGCCGTTCGTCTCCGGCAGGGGTTTTACGCAGTGCGGAGAGCATCGATCGGGTGGAGTAGACGTCGGCGCAGGCATCGTCCCTGTTTTCCTGTGGTATGCCGAAATCCTGCGGCGTAAAATCATCGCTGCAGGGGCGGTGGTTGTGCCCCGGCTCCAGCACCAGCAGGGGGTAGTCTGTGACGGCTAGAGCTTCCACGGCGCCGCTTTCGTCCAGCATGCCTATCTGATACATCCAGGTTTCGGCCGCTTTCAGGCGGGCCCGTCTGCCCGTGCCGGTCTGGTTGTCGGCCGGTTCAATTGTAATCTCAATTATATCGGTATCCTCTTCGCCGTCGGAGTCCGTTGCGGTCAGGGTGATGGTGTGTGCTCCCGCGGTCAGATTATCGCTTGAAAATGAGACCCCCCGGCCGATTGTACCGTCAATGTCCGAGGTCCACACGAGAGCCGAGTCGGGCAGGTCACCGTCTTCAATATCCGTTGCAGAAGCGCTGAAGTAAATGGTTTCGCCGGAATCGAAAGTATCGCCGTCATCCGGTGATTCAATATGTGCCGAGGGGCGGCAGCCTGAAAGCATAGTGAGCAGTAATACAAGAAGAGCAAGATATGAATACCTGTGCATGGATTGGTCTCCTGTGTTTGAAATTTTGCCACAGTATAAAAAATTTTACGGAAAAAGACAAATATTCCTTCTGCCCGGGAGGGTGCACTGATACCGCAGACCGGCCGGGATTGCGCTACGCCGTGAAGGAACACATTGGAATCGGGCTGAAGTGATTAATTGATAAACATATTAGTATAAGGAAGGTTCAGCTGCTTTTGGGAACAGCTATTAAATAGGTTGCAAGGGGAGCAACCTGCAGGGGTTCGTTAACGGGTTGCATACTGATTAAATCCTGCAGGTCCCTGGTCTGGATTCCCTCAAAACGGATCGAGACGTTCGATTTGTTGTAATTGGTGACGGAAATCAGGTACTTTCCATGGTACTCAACCCAGCGCCATTCAACTCCCCAGGGTTCAACCTCGGTAGCCGTATCGATGATTTTCAAGGGGCGGCCACCGGGAAGTGAGTCGAGAAATGGCAGAATGCCGGCGTGCAGTTCTTCGGAGATGCCGTTTTCCATTTGCACCGCCATCGGGAGCGTTTCAGTGCGCAAGTTATGCAACTGGTCGTAGGCAAGGCTTTTATCACCGATAAGCACCAGGGTGTTGTTGTCCGCAACAAATTGCTGAAGCCCTGTAAAAACATCATCCGGTATGTGGGTTACCCCGGGGGCAATAATCAGGGGATAGGGGGTGTTGAGCCGGGCAATTCCCTGTTCGGTAATAAACGCAATTTTTTCTCCGATACCGGAAAGGGCTTCGTAGGTTGCGGTCATCAGATCCGTATAGTTTTCCAGATCGTAGATAAGGGATGTGGGCGAATAGAGGATGGCAACCCGGGCCGGGGCCTGTTGCAGGGCATTGATTTCCCGGCCCAGGCGCAACAGATCCAGGGCCGTTCGGCCGTGTTCCACAACCAGGGCCGGGCTGTGTTTAACTGCCGTAAAATCGGACAAGCCGATAGTTTCATTATCACCGTACCGCTCCCAGACCCACACCGTTGAAGCACACTGCCCGTGAACGGCCGATTGCCAGAGGACGTTACGGATATGGGCCGCAGGCGGCATCTGTTTTTCAAAATCGCGCACGATGTGGTTTTCAGAGTTGAAAAGGGGTAGCCCTGAAAGGGAGTGCAGCAGGTCAAAGAACATGTTTTGAAACAGCCACTGGTTGGCATAGACCTCTTCAGGGTCATCTGCGGTGTAATAGTTTGCCGAGTCATGGCCGGCTATGCCGGAAAAAGCCATAAACTGTTCAGGATCGATACCCTCGAAGGGGTCTCTGTGAGAATAGTCGGATATTTTGACATGCACGGGGACGTCGGGGGCCAGGGCGTGAATGGTGTCGGCCATCCATTGATGAAAAGCGGCGAAACGATAGTCGTTGAACCGGTAATAATCGTAACGCTGGGGAAGACTGGTGTTGCTCAGGGGATAGAGAATAAACCCTTTTGTGTCTACATAAAATATCGGAACATCAGCAAACGAAGAGTAGTCTTCACCATGGGCGGCGGCAACGGCATCGAGACTGCCGTAGGTTTCCAACAGCCAGGAGGTGTATGCCGGTCGGTTTTCGCTGTCGCGGGTGGCATCAAAATAGCTCGGCTCATTGGTTAAACACAAGCCGTTGAGGGCCGGATGGTCGGCTATTTCAGGAACAAGAGCTTCAAGGTATTTTTTAAAAAATGAAAGGCTGGTCGGGGAATCGACGGAAAAGGGAATGTACTCTCCGGCATTAATGATGATTTCGGGCCACGTTTCAAATACCCAACCGGGAAGGTAATCCGGTGAAAGCAGCAGGTCGACAACGATGTTTGCATCCCAGGCCCGGTCAAGGGCATCAATCAGCACTTCATGTATATGGGTCAAATCGGTTTCATTGTCGGCAACCAGAACATTGGACGGACCGACCTCTATCTGAATGATATGCGTGCCGTAATCCGGCATGAGTTCAATATCGGCTATGAGGGTTTCAAAATGGCCGTACCCGCTGAAAATTACCGGCCAGTCTGTTGTTTCCGACCCGTCCGGCCAGCGTACCGTGGCCTTAAATGCCCCCCCGCTGATACTCCTCGATGAGGATATATAACGAGGCACATCCGGCAACAGGGTTCCCGCTTCAAGGGCATCCAGCTCGGTTGCACATTTCAGGGCAATGTCCTGCAACTCCGCTACTTCCCGGCAGCCGCGCTCGGTTTTGCCGATATCAAAACTATGGGCCGCAAGGTCCGCAAACTGTTCCAGAACGGTCAGGTACACAAGAGGATATGCCACATCGGCGCCTTGGTTTTGCAGCGTATCAAGGCGGGTGCGCAGTACGGGTGTGCAGGTTTTGATGAGTTGCAATTGAGTCCGGCAGGAGAGGGAGGATGACCGGTCGCACCCGCCGGTACAGGTCAAAGTGAAAAGCAATACGGATATCAAAAAGCTACGGAATGATCCTGAAGTTGTAAGCATATTCACATAATTTATACTATACTGTAACGAATAGCGGTTATGGTTTTTTTTAAACAGGCGAATATAGAAAGAAGATATAGCATGAAAAAATATTTCTGACAGTATCCATTTTATATATGTGCAGATTTTTGACAGAAAGACATTGGTTTTTGTGTTCCCTCTATGGCGGCGGAGGTAAGAGGTATATGAATGGAGGGTTGGAGTCTTCCAAATTAAATCTATCCAGGAAAATGCCTCCTATAGCCATGTTCCTGGCGGCTTTTTCGGTTGTCTTTTCCGTCGTGGTTGGATTCTATACCTACAAAAAATCGTTTGAAGCTAATGAGAAAGCATACCAGGCAGTGATTGTATCAATTACTATGTCCCACGATTAGACATAGATAGTATAATATTTATTATTGTAAAACTAAAAATAACCAAATAGCATAAAAAAGCATAATGCAATTGACATGTGATCAATTTGTCAATAATATAAAGAAAATGAAAAAATATTATTTTCCTATGGCAATTTTTACACCGGCTCTGCAACTGCTTGCGCACCATCCTCGCTACTTCAAGCACCTTCTTATTAAAAAGATTCAATTCAGGCAGCGCTATCGCTGGATGTACCGGCAGTCTTCCGGGCATGCAGTTGTTCCGGCGCCGCTGGTGTATAAACTTATCCTTACGTGGAAATGCAATCTTTCGTGCCGGATGTGCATGCTCTGGGGCAATAGCGGCTGGAAAAAAAAGAACCCTGCGGGCATGAATGAAGAAATGTCCTGGCAAGTTATCGAAAGAGTATTCCGGCAGTTGCCCTATAATGCATCTTTTGTTTTGTCAGGTGGCGAACCGTTGCTGTACAGCCAGATGGAGCAGTTGCTGAGCCTCCTGCAAAAGCACAAGACCTTTGCTACCATCTGTACTAACGGCACGCGCCTGCATGCCTTAAGTAAGGCCCTCGACGGCAATCCCTATCCGACCTTTTTAGTCTCCCTTGACGGGCTGGAACCGGAAAATGATGCCATCCGGGGTAAAGGGGTTTTTGCCCGGGTGGTGCAAAGCATTCAAGACTTGAAAGCCTTAAAGCGTCCTCCCTATCTTGGCATTCAATTTACAGTACGCCCGGATAATGTTCATGTCATGCGCCGCTTCTGCAAAGAGATGGTTAAGCTGGGAGTCGACTGGATTCTGCTGAACCCGACCTGGTTTGTATCGGAGAAACAGGCGTGCTCGTATGAGCGTTTCATGCAGGATCGCTTCAACATTATGCCGAAGACTCATCTCGGCTACCTGGCACCATTCCCGATCGATAAGGAAACCTTTATAGCGGAATATGAAAAAATCCGTCGTGACCGCTGGCCGATCCAGATTTCCTGTTATTTAAAAGATCCCGAATCAATATACCCATTTATTGATGATCCCCAGAAGTTGATCGGCAATGACGTGTGCGCGAAGCAGTGGCTCCGGATCGATATTTTACCGGATGGTACGGTAACCCCCTGTGTCCAGTTCCCGGACATGACGTTTGGGAACGTAACCAGCGAAACACTTCCAGACGTATGGAACAGTCCTGCGTATCAAAGGTTCAGAAGTGTAATTCGCCGGGAACCATTACCGGTATGCAGCAAATGCAACAATATATATTTGTATGACGCCAATAGAAAATACTTATAGTTGAGAAGGCTGTCCGGCAATTACCTGCATTGCGAGCACCTTGTTTGTTGAAAGTCGATGTTATGCGTAACCATACCGAAAATTTTTGCTGTGGCCTGGTCGCAGCTCTACAAAAGTTTGAGCCGCCGGTTTTAATCGTCAGCACTATTGTCGGCAGAGGCATGTACAGTATCGGTGATGCAGTCAAGGAGATGCTGGATGATTCGGGGGAGGTCTACCACGTGCCGATTGAGGAGTTGATGAACCCTGGAGCTTTCAATGAAGATTTTAAACGCTATCAGTTGATTTCCAACAGGGCGCCATTTCTCTTGAACCTTGTATATACTATCCCGTTTTTTTATTACCGCAAGCTGGTGCGGGAGAAATATTTTGCCGGTTCCGATCTGCACCGCATTCAGGACAAAATGGAGGCGCTCAAGATCAAATCGGTCATATGCATCAGCCATCGCCCGGCGTTCTGGTTTTCCGCCTTTAAGCGCCGTACCCGGGGCGATTTTAAGCTCTGGGGTCTGCTGGGGGAATATGGCCGCACCCTGGGCTGGAAATATATCTTCTGGGATGTTATGGACGGATATCTTTCTCCGCTGGCTGAAAGAGAGCGCGACTTCCCTTTTCCCGCTCATTTGGACTACGTACACATTAAGCTGCCGGTCAGGTCCGGTTACCGGGAACTTGCTGAATCTGCCGGGGACATTAATAAAACACTCCTGGTGGCGGGATATTGGGGCCAGGGTTCTTTTGTGAAAATTATCAACAGCTTGAGCAGGCGGCTGCCGAAACTCCACATACATGTCGTTTGCGGAGAAAACAAGACGATTTTTGAACGGCTGAGCACGCGCTATCAAAATCACCCGCAAGTTATCGTACATGGCCAGCTTGCAAGCCTGACAGGCTTGATGGGGGAATGTGCCAGCATCATTAGTAAGCCCGGTATTTCAACGGTACTGGAGACCCACCATGCCGGGCGGAAGCTCTTTCTCCTTAAGGGCATGCCGGTAGCCGAGGATCACAATGCCGATTATGCTATCCGGTATTTTGGCGCCCAACGGTTTACAGTAGATAATTTTTCACAATGGTGTCTGACCGACCATGAAACCTAAGGCCTTACGCGAAGCCGGCTACTGGAATAATACGTATCGACGGACAACAACCCGGAATGCAGCCATCGATATTTTTCCGGCCTGTATTGATGACTATCGCTATACCACGCGGTACTTTATTTCAATGCTGTCCGGCATACAGAATAAAAGGGTTCTTTCCGTCGGCGGCGGTGTTGACCGGTATGCGCTCTTTCTGGCCCAAAACAATAATGAGGTGACCAGCATCGATGTTTCGCATGAAGCCGGACGGACAACCATGCGGCTGGCAAGAGAAAACGGGCTTGAAAACAAGGTGCAGGCCCTTACTCTCAACTGCGAAGACATGGTTTTCAGTGGTCTGTTTGATGTTGTTGTTTCACGCCATGCCTTGCACCACATGAACTTCGCATCGGCTCTGACCGCCATAAAGGAGGCATTAGCCCCCGGGGGATATTTTATCGCTGAAGAGCCTGTCTGCTTGACCGGTTTTATACGCTTCTTCCATGAAAAAGTACCGTTCCATCCGGAACCGCTGTGTTTTACGGAAGATGAGTTTGAGTTCAGTTCAAAGGAACTCGATCAGATAGCCGCCTCTTTTAACAATGTCGGCTTTTATTTTGCCGATTTTATAATGCGCGAATCAATCATGTATGTGCTGTATAAAGCGGGGCTGAAAAAAATTTTGCCGTATATGGGCACGCTGGATGCAGGCCTGCTGAAATACTTGCCGTTTCTACGCAAACTAAGCTCATACGTTATCATGCACGGATACAAAGAATAGGTTAAACACACGGATAGATCCATGTTCACAAGGAAACTAGTTTTTTTACTGAGATTTGTACGTGAGCGCCCGCGCAAAATTGCAGGCCTTTTGCAGATAGCCCTGCGCAAGTGGCGCTGCAGGAAATATTCGGCCTCGCCCGGCACGGCAGACCCTCCCTGCAGAGTAATTGCCCGGCTGACAAACCGCTGCAACCTGCGATGCCGCCAGTGCGGGCAGTGGGGCCTTAGCGGGCACCATAAGCAGAGCGAAGAAAACAGCACTCTGTTCTCGGAGTTGTCGACCGAGCAGTGGAAGCTCGTTGTCGATCAGCTCAGTCGAAACTCTTTTTTTTGTCCCCATATTCATTTTTTCGGCGGAGAGCCATTTCTGAGAAAGGACATCTTTGAGCTGATCCGGTACGCCTCGGACCGTTTCATGATTACCGGCGTTAATACAAACGGGACACTCCTGGAGGGCCAGGCACACAACTTGATTGCCTCCGGTCTCGATTATATTATTGTCAGCCTGGATGGACCCGAAGAGATCAATAACAACATCCGCATTGGTTCCGGCAACAGCTATGCAAAGGTGATCAGCGCAGTGCAGGAACTGGTTGCCGCCAAAAAACAATATCGAACCTGTTTTCCCATTGTTGAGATATGCTTCACCTTGACTCCTGAAAATCAAGACCACATTCTTGAAACGGCACAGCTTGTCAAGGGTCTGGGAGTGGATGTTTTTTTGGTCCAGCTGGGGATGTTCACAACAGAGGATTTGGGCATGCGCTCATCGAGCATCATAGAAGAGCACTTCGCCTGTACTCCCCGGTACTGGAAAGGATTCGTGAGCGACAAGACCGGAATGCATTGTGAGACAATCTGGAAGCAGATTTTAGCTGCAAAAGAGCTTTTAGGAGGGCAGTATAACCAACTGCCTCGGTTCCCCGTTGATTTTCACGATTATTTCAGTGAGCCTGAAAGGGTATTAGGGGGCAAGCGCTGTGCGGTGGGCCGGCTTACCTCCCACATCCTGCCAAACGGTGATGTTGCTACCTGCGACGACCTGCCGGATATTATTGCTGGCAACCTTATGGATACTGATTTTGATGTTGTCTGGTGCAATCAGACATACCGCAGCTTCCGACAGCATCTGGCGGGCAAAGGCACTTTTCCCTATTGTACACGCTGCTGCAGCCTGTATGAATGCGACGGTTACTAAGGTTAAAAAAACAAGGGGTAAAGATGGATATGAACGGATTTAAAAAGACCTTTTTTCTGACTCTCAGCGAAGCGGGCTGTTATTCTTCGCTTGTGGACCTCGAATACTTCAGCAACCTTCTTGCGTCCAACAATTATCACCAGGTAGATGAAGCTTCCAGGGCCGACCTTATCCTTGTCAGTACCTGTATTGCTATGCAGGAGACCGAAGATGCGTCAGTCCATACCATCGGTACCATTGTTAAAGTAAAAAAAACCGATGCACAGCTGATTGTGTGCGGCTGTATGGCCCAAACCCATAAAAATAAGCTTAGCACGTTGTTTCCGGACCAGGTTGCTGGTTTTTACGGGCCGCGGGAAACGGATGCATTTATAGAACGTTTTAACCTGAAGCCGATATCGCCCGGTGCTGTTTTTTTCGATCAGCAGATTGACGTCCTGAACCCCCGGACAAGGTCTCGCAAAATAGTATTTTCGGCCACAAAAAAAATCAAGTGCCTGGTTTCTTTTTTCAGCAAGCAGGCGGGTAGCCGTATCGAGCGCGTGCTCAAAACAACCCAAATATATGCCCCGCACAGTTACGTTATTCGTGTTGCCAAAGGATGTGCCGGCAGCTGCACCTATTGTATTATTAAGCATGCGCGGGGTGCTATCGTTAGCCGTCCGGTTGCCGAGGTTGTCCGGGAGGTTATGCAGGCGCTGCAAAGGGGATACACCCACTTCGTTTTGGTGGCCGACGATTTTGCATCATATGGGGTAGACATCGGCACCGATTATCCAACCCTGCTGCGGCACATTTTTGCAGTTAATCGCTCCTTATCCGTTTCTTTATGCCATGTCAATCCAAGCCGCTTTATGGCAAAATTAAACGACTTTCTGGAGATGGTTCAGCCGGGCCGGATTGTAAATATTGAATATACTGTTCAGCATGGCAGCAATCAAATTTTGACGAGAATGAAAAGGAACCATACTATTGAAGCGTATATTGAAAGTATTCGAGCCATACACGCGGTCGATCCGGACATAACGATAAAATCACATTTATTAGTTGGTTTCCCGGGGGAAAGCACAACTGAGTTTCAGGCAAATATGCGCCTGCTCGACAGGATTTATTTTGATAAGCTTGGGATATTCAAATATTCGGACCGTCCCGGTACACCGGCCAGCACCTTTGACAATAAAGTGTCATATGCGGTAAAGGTGTGGCGCCAGGTGCGCCTGCAGGTAAAACATAGTATGAAGCAGGCGTGGTATCTTCTCATCGGAATACAGAGCCTAAAGGCATGAAACCACCGTTTTAAACTTACGGCCGTCAGCGGCTTTGATTTTTTCCTTCGTAGTGTAGTCGACTTTAATGCAGATATCCTGTCCGACAAAATTTTGCAGGGTGGTGACTGCCTGCTGCTCGCTTTCCGGGCCATAGCCCGCTGACGGTACAATCCGGAGGACAATCCGGTCCTTCTGTTCCTGTACAATCTGTCCCAACTCAATGCCATGCACAAGTTCAAACAGTGTGAAGGCCGAGGTCACGATTCTTCCGTCGGGAGTGACAATGATGTCTTCTTTGCGCCCATGAATATTTTTTATGAGCGGCAACCCTCTGCCGCATTGACACAGGCTGTTTGCATGGTCGGCCTCGATCACATCTCCTACTGCATACCTGATTAACGGCATGCTGAAATTGTATAGTCCCGTGCCCAGTACCGTTCCTCTGGCCGTCGCATTTTGCCCGGGTTCTTTTTGCAGCTCCAGTATGCCGTAGTCGGCGTTGAGATGATAGCCCCCGCACGGGCATTCGGAAACGGCAACAGTACGCTCCATATGGCCATAGGAATCATACACTTTGCAGTGAAACACCGCTTCAATGGTTTTTCGATACGGCTTGAGCAGCATTTCGCCGGTTGAAAAGACCGCATCAAAACCAAGGTCGTCGATGCCCTTGTCCTTAACCAACAGGGCAAAAACGTACAAGGTTGACGCCAGCCCTTTTAAAAACCGGGGGCGGTATTTCCGCAGGGCCGCAACGTAGTGATCAATGCGGTCACAGGATAGCATCATGCTGTTGAGGAGCAGGCGCCGCCCGGGGCGGTAAAAAACGTACACATCGTTTTTTCGTCGGGGATGGGTTAAAAAATAGTGGCTTGCCAGTTCCGCAAAAGGACTGCCCAGCCGGTATCCGGCCCAGGACCAGTAGCGCCAGTAATAGCAGAACTCCAGTACATTAGAGGGTCGATCCAGATAGAACTCAACCGCTTCGCCTGTAGAGCCCGAGGTCCGGCAGCTAACCGGGCTGAATCGTGCGGCATTGCGTGCTACAAGGAGGTGTTTGTTCTCTTTTACAAGATCTTTGGTGAGCGGGGGTATTTTTTGCAAAGCATCCAGGCTGAAAACTTTATGGGGCTTGAACCCGATGCGATTAAAAAGCTTGTGGTAGTACGGAACGTTTGTATAGGCGTGATTGAGAATACGCTGCAGGCGCACCACCTGGTACTCCTGCAAACGTTTGAAGGAAAACCACTGGCTTTTTTCGAGAAACCGCCGCAGTTTCAGAATGGCCAGGGGGTGAAGAAAATTTTTAATCCTAAACTCGACCGACATCAGTCCCGGGCGCTCTGCGTTAAAAATGTTTTCACTTGTGAGCCCCACGCATCTTTATCGCACGATTCACCAGCAAGAAGATGCTTTGCCAGTGCGATCCCCTGTTCAATACAGTGATCGATATTGCAGTGCAGATAGAGCCCGCCCCTGCCGATTGTGTAGATATTGTTGATTTGATCGAGCTGCTGTGTAATCGAGTAAAACGTTTTTTTCCACTCCAGGGTATAGACCGGATATGTTTTCAGCAAACGTGTAATGAAGTAGTTGATAATGCGGGGGTCTTTTTTGAAAATATTTACCTTAATAAGGTCGTGTCGACAGATATCCAGCAGCGAGGCATCGTCCATGTTCCAAAGGGCATCACCTTCCGAGAGGGGAATTTCGAGCGTCAGCATTGTTCCCGGGGTTGCCGCACGCAGATAGGGCGAATACTTGGTTATATCCGACACCCGGCCGACGGTTATGTCCCGACCCGGAAAATAATAGGTTTCCGTATCTGACGTTAAGACCTGGTCTGTTAACGCATGAACGAGCTTTGCTCCGCGCCATTCGAGCTGCGGCGCATGCGTTTGGTCGGCGAGCGTTAACTTAAAAAGATCGTCCAGTGGCATGGTTGAAATGAGCATCCCCACATCGATGTGACTACACACACCTTGCCGGTCTTCAACAACCAGCTGAGCAACTCGATTGTTATGGAACTTTACAGCGCGCACGGCTGCCCCGGTGATGATCTCGGCTTTGTTCTCTCGGGCTTTCCGCGCCAGGGCGTCAGGGATGCTGCCGATACCGTCCCGGGGATAATAATAATAACTGCTTTTGGCATGCAAACTCCGCCGCAAGGTTTTGAAATCACCAATCACGCGTTTTCTTTTGCCGTCAACAGAGATGTCACACGGGTTTTTGCCCCACAGTTTTTCGGCATAGCCTTCATAAAAGGTACTGTAAATTTTACTACCCATGGCCTTAACCATTGCGTCGTGATAGTTAAGCCCGTTTGAGGCAGGGGACTGAAAAAAATTATGCAGATAGCTGCCGATAAATCCCATTATTTCGCTGGTGGAAAAGTGCTTCAGGAAGTTGAACAGGTTTGGCGGATAGTGGATATACCTTCCGCGGAAGAAAAGTTTTCCATTTCTTTGCCGTTTTAAGAGCTCAACGCCAAGTGTCTTCTCAATATAGTCCCGCACGTCCTGTTGTATATCCCGGTGCAGTCTGTGAGAACCGAAATCATAGATCAGGCCATCCCGTTTTACCGTGGCAGAGAGGCCGCCGATATACTCTTCCCGTTCCAGCACCAGCACATTTTTGCCATACTTTTTTGAAAGTTCCATGGCTATCACCAGGCCCGTAATGCCAGCGCCGATAATGACGATTTTTCCGGCAGAAACTTTTTGCATAATAAATGTTTTGTGTGAAAAGTCTTAGGTGTTTAGGGGGCGCATTTTAGTTGCTCAATCACCAATGCCCATGGAGGAACTATAATAGAATATAATATTATATAAAACAAGTAGAAAAATATTGACAAATTTATATTTTTTTGCACCCTTTATATGATGCGTATACGGGCCGCCAATTGTCAAATGAAACAAAAGAAGCTGCTGTTGAAAAAACATACGATCATTATACTAGCGATAGGCTGTGCCGGTAGTATCCTGCGGATTTGGAACATAAACCAAAGCTTCTGGTGGGATGAAATAGCAGGAACCATGGCCTATGCCCATGCTGTCCCCCTTTCAGATACCATTAGCCGGCTGGGGCCTTTTTTTAATAACCATGCCCTCTATTCCCTTGTGGCCCGCTTCTCGCTTACCCTGCTTGGCGAAAACGAAATTGCTTTACGGCTGCCGGCACTCCTGATGGGCATCCTGTCGATTCCTATGCTTTTTCTTTTCGGTAAAACGTTTGCCGGGTCGCGGCAGGGCGTTATAGGTGCCGGACTCCTTGCCGTCTCGGCTGTTCATATCGACCATTCCATGTCGGCACGCGGCTATAGCGGCCTGGCCCTGCTGGCGTTGCTGTCATCTTACTGTTTTCTCAAGGCCCTGCGTACCAATGCCAAAAGCACCTGGACATATTACGTTCTATGGAATATCCTGGGGGTGTATATGCATATCTGCATGGCAGCAGTTATTGGCTGTCAACTCGCCTTTACAGTGTATTTATCCCTTGGTAGGGCGTCACGTTTGCCGTCCGGCGTAATAAGCACTGCTGTAAACAATGCTTATATCTGCCTGGCTCTCGCGCTCAGCGGTACACTGCTTGTATACAGTCCCACCGTATATCGTTTTCTTGCATCTCCTGCACAGGCATCATATGTGCTGAATGAGATGCAGCGTCTGGCCGGCTCTCCCGAGTTGCCTGCGTTCCCGTTTCTGCTGGATTATTTTAAGACGATTCTTCCCGGTATAGGCTCAATTTACGGGAGTATATTGAGCGGTGTGCTTATTGTGTGCGGGTTTCTCTTTTTGTACAGACAGGATAGAACGGTTTTTCTTTACCTGCTGGGGGTGACGTGTCTACCGCTGCTGGTTGCCTATGCCCTGAAACCTGCATATATAACCGAACGGTACTTTATCTTTATGCTGCCCTTGCTGCTGCTGGTTATCGGGTGTGGTATAGCGTACCTCCCGGTCATGCTCTGTCTGCCGCAGCGGTATGTGTTTACCGGTATGCTGATGCTGCTGGCTGGATTCTCTGCTCTTCAGTTTCCGCAGATAGTTGAGACGGTTACTGAGGACCGTCAGAACTATCGTGAAGCGGCCGGTTACCTTAATGAACGTCTAAAAGCGAATCGTAACGACTGTGTTGTCGGCCTGGGATACGGTAGTAGCTCTTTTCAATATTATCTGGATGCGCCCCTGATCATCCCGGAAACTTTTGAGGCCTTTGCGCAACTGCTGCATACCCGCGATACCGTATGGTGTGTAACTTCTGCCTGGCTGCCAGCGATACACCCCGCGCATGAGGACAGGACACTGTACCGCGAAATGCCGGAGCACGAAAAAATATATGCCCATCTGAAGACGTATCATATACGCATAAAATGTTTTCCAACACGGTATCCAACTGAAATATTTATGGCTTTAAAATGATGACCCGTAGAATAACTCCCTATATTCAGATGTTTGTTTTCTTTTTTGTAACCTTCGGCTATTTTTTTCAAGGGGGCGGCTGGAACCAGAACACCCGAATCTGTTTAACCCGGGCTATTATTCATGAACAGACCTTTCGGATTGACCGCTACCGTGAAAGCGTCAAAGAAAAACCCTATTCATATTTTACCTTCCTCAACGCAGGCGACTGGGCGCTGTATAACGGACATTATTACAGCAACAAATCTCCCGGACTTTCATTTATGGCGGTGGTGCCTTTCGGCATAGCTGAATACGCAGCGAAAAAATTTTTTCCAAATAATGAGGAGAAACAGGTTCTGTTCAGCACCTATTGTGCGCATTTATGTACGACGGTCCTGGCTGCAGTTGTGTTGTGCCTGCTCATGTATTACCTGTGCTGTGCCTTTTTTAATTTCAGCCGCAATGCGAGTATGCTGTTGACTTTTTTTTTCAGCGTAGGAACGCTTGTGTTTGGTTACAGTACAACCTTCTATTCACATGTGCCCGCTGCCTGCTTTGCATTCCTTGCATTCGTGCTGGCTATGCGCATCAAACATGGGCGAGCCCGGCAAGAAGCGTGGGCCGCCGTTCTGTCCGGCGGTGCAGCATCAATGGCGGCCTTGATAGAACCGTCGGCAATAATCCCCCTTGGTTTTGTTGCTCTGTATCTGTTCAGTTTTAAAAGGGGTCGCAGTCTTTTTTTATTGTTTCTGTTGGGCTGCCTGCCTTCCGGAGGCCTGCAAGTGTGGTATAATATCGCCTGTTTCGGAGGTCCTCTCAGTGTTAGCTACAGCTACTCAAATCCTAACGTACTTTTCCCGGTAAACGGAAGGCTTTTTGGCCTTCCCGGTCCCCACGATTTAAAGAACTTACTGTTTTTGCCGTATCGGGGATTACTGTGCTCATCGCCGGTCTTTATCATGCTCATCCCCGGCGTCTTTTCCACAATTAAACAGCGACGCTTCGCAGCAGAGTTGCTTGTGTGTTTGCTCATCTCAGGAAGTATGTTGCTTTTTATTGCTGGCTTTCATGCCTGGCATGGTGGAAATGCAGTCGGCCCGCGCTACCTTGTGCCGGCCTTCCCCTTCGGTTTTGTCCTGACTGTTTTTGCATTTCAGCGCTTTTCGGCCACGTTCAAAGTGGTCGGCCTTCTTTCAATCGTCATCAATCTGGCAATTACGACTGTTGGAAACGAGGTGTCTTACTTAATCAAAAATCCTCTCACCGATGTGGTTTTGCATCAGCTTCTGCAAAACAATGTTGCGGTTAATCCCGTTCCGATTTCAAATTTTGAAAACTACCCCGACTTGAATGCAGTTTTTATGGATGAAAATTGGTTTCAGGCACCCCAGATTGTAAACTTTAATTCTTTTAACTTTGGAGAATTGCTGTTTCCCTTCCATCTGCTCAGCCTGCTTCCTCTCTTTTGTTTTTGGATGTTATGGGCATGCTGGTGGAAGAAAAACAATACGTAGAAAAAACGGATTGTCTCGCGCAGGGTGATCGGCTTTTTCCGGAACAGGTGTTTCAATGTATATTTTGAAAGATACTATGCATGCCAGCTTAATACGGAATGGTCCTGGAATTGTAAGCATATTCACATGATTTATACTATACTGTACCGAATAGCGGTACAGTATATAGCATGAAAAATACCTTTTGGCAGCCACCATTTTGCATGCAAGCGGAACACGATTTTTGCGTTGACGGAATGCAGATTGCGTAGTAATGCCGGACCGGTACCAAAAAGTTTTCCCCGGTTTTGTGTTCAAGGATACCGACCGCAGTATGTAAATTGCAAAAAAGGTTGCGAAAGATGAGGTGATGGGCAGGAGGGTCACGGACGTTTTTCCGAGAGTGCGGACTGCGGCTTGTTTGAGGTTTTTCAGCGGGCGTGGAAAACCGGCCGGGGGAATCGCATCAGGCGGCGCTCTACAGGGACGAGCGCATGCAGACCCGAATAGCGCCCAAAGAGTCCCGGGACTTCCTAAACATTTTTAAAGCCTCGCCCGATAGTATTATGTCTACGGACGGAACGGGCGTCATTACCAGTGTTAATGGAACGGGTCGCCGAGGCCGGTATCCGGGCCTTCATTATGAAGCCTTTCGTTAAAAGTGAGACAGCAGGCTTGATACGACAGAGGCTTGATGTGGAATAGGATACAGAGTGTCCGGTTACGGAGCGGCCCTTTTGTTCTGCGATAATGTGCCGAAACCATTATCACTTCGGCAGTGATGGAGGAACTCTTATGAAAATACGAATGTTTTTTGCTGTTGTCGGGCTTTTAGGGATTATAGCCATCCTTTTGCAGGGCTGTGATGAAACAGAAACGCAGTATGATGTCATTGTAGTGGGCGCCGGGATTGCCGGCCTGACCACAGGATACTATCTGGATGACTATGACCTTGATGTGCTGGTGCTGGAGAAGGAAAGCCGGCCGGGCGGCAGAACCGTGTCGGGGAGCCATAAGGGGCTGGTATATGCCAAGGGGACCGAGTATCTGGGCAAGCCGTCGGGATCATTGGCCGAGATACTCAATGATCTGGAGATTACGCCGAAAGAGATTCCGCTCCCGGTTGATGCAACCTATCGCAACGGTCTATTTTACTGGAGCGATGAAGGGCTGGCTCTGATGTATATCAGTGAAAGCAGTGTTGCGGAATATAACGCCTTTGTGTCGGCCATGCTGCAGTACGCTGTCGGGTACGAAGACGTGCCTTTTTTTGACCTCACATCGGATCTGGCAGTGCTGGATTCCATGACCGCCGACGAGTGGTTCGATGAGCAGGGGTTTGCAGATATTTATCGTGAAACGTTCAATGTTGCATCACGCGGGCTGTTTGGTGCCGGCCTTGATGAAATTTCGGCCCTGAGCATGATACCCGAAAGTGCTTTCCAGTATATCGGCAGTACGCCCATTACCGATACCGGAGACCTTGAAAACGCCCCGGAACAGGCCGCCGGAGAACGCAGTTTTACCTACTCTTTTGTAACCGGGATCACCGAAGTCACCGATGCTTTGGCAGAGCACCTGGGAGCACGGGTAAAAACCGATGCAGGGGTTGTTCGTGTTGAACAAGAGGATGAAAACTATACCGTAACCTATGCCGGAGATAACGCCACAGAACTGACGGTAACTGCACGGTCCGTGGTGCTGGCAGTGCCGTCGCCGGTGGTGCTCGATGTTGCGGACGGCGTGCTGGGAGAGGAGCAAAAGTCTCTACTGAAACAAATTTCCTACGCCCCCTATATAACGGTAGCCCTGTTCAGTCTGGATCCGATATTTAATCAGGCATTCGATCTGGCAGTTCCGGACGGTCTCTTTTTTACCGACCTGTATGACAGCACCTGGGTCCAGCGCGAATATGATCCGTCGGCCGCACAGATAGATGCACATATTGTGAGTGCCTATGTTGCACCCGATAGTTATACCGACATGTCCCTGTTACAGCTTACAGACGAACAGGTGCTTGAAAATGTGTACCAGGACCTTGAAATACTGTTCCCCGGAGCGCAAGAAAAAGTGGCCGGCTATGATATTCAGCGTTTTTTATATGCCTATCCCGTCATGACCCCTGGAGCGTATTCCCGGTTGACACGCCTGCATGCCAGTACAACAGGAACGCTGGTACTTGCCGGAGATTATATGGTCTATCCAACGTTTGAAGCCGCAGTGGAAGCGGGCCGGCTGGCGGCCGAACAGATTATTGAAGCGTTACGATAGTTTTCCGTGGTGCGTATAGGCTGCAGGACAACGTGCTGCCCGGTGGATACGGGTGCCGTCCAACGGATACTTACCAAAGGGTCAGGCGATATCTCCAGGCCGTTGTTTCCCATTTTACCCGCCATGTGCCGATCAGGGAGGGTTGCATAACAAAATATCGTACGGATTTGCCGTCAGGGGGTGGGGTGCTGTCGAGGGTGAAAATCGCTTTTACCATGACGTCGTTTCCCGATTTCCTGGCAGTAAGGGAGGTGAAGTCAATGGCGTTGAGGGCCTCTCCATATGATATGATGTTTTCTGTGTCCTCTGCCTGCCACAACCCGTCTTCCCGTGCCCGGTCAAGCATGCCGGAAATCCGGCCGGCATAGGTGCTGTAGAGGTGGGAACGTATGGCATCGGCCGCTTTCCGGTCCACCTGAGTGCGCAGGCGGTAGTGCTGAAAAACCGCCAGGCATAGTATGGCAATGAGTAACAGTACGGCGTTCCAGCCGGTTGGTTTGAATCCTATCTCCGGCATGCCTGCCTCCATGGAATAAAAAATGTGATGCCCGCTTCATACACGAGTGACATAGTGTGCGTTTGTCTATTCCTCCGGCGGCTCACCGTATTTTCTGTAGCGCCCGGCAACCTCTTCGATTACATCAACTATCGGTTCCAGGCACCTGTACGGGAAGCTGAGGGTCAGCTCTTCCTCGGCCAATCCGACATATTTACGCCAGGCAACATCGCTGTAACTGAAGGATGGATTGCCGGTTGTATACGGATATTGGATCAGAAACGGGCAGCCGCCGTTGCCGCCGAAGCCTGTTATGGGTTTGCCGGTTGAAAAGGTGTAGGCCCGGCTGATAAGATCTGCGGCACCGGGTGTGCAGAAAATAAGAACTACATCGGGGTCTGCGATATCCTTGAAAGGCCCGATCTGGGTAACGGTGTTTTTTTGTCCGACCGGAGGGATGAGCCTCTCTTTTTTCCGGTAGTAGGTTTCAGCGGTCTCAAGGTCACGATAGTCATTGGTCAGATTGAGGTGGTACTTTATGATGCCAAGGGCCTGTTCGGGTGTTGGTGTGGGAATAAGCCCGGTTGCAAGGGCTCCACCGGTACAGAAATGGGCCTTTACGGTGGTATGAAATGTTTTGCCGCCTTCAAGCGCCTCGCCGATCTGGCAGCACATGCCGGGAAACGCATTGCCCTCGTACGCGGGCACATCGTGCGGTTCCGTTTGCAGGGGTTTTATGGCGATAAACTCCTTTTTTACGGCAGCGGTGCTTTGGATTTTTTGCTGGATTTCCAGGTTTGTCATGTGTGCAGTACCTTTCGATATGACGTGTCGAGCGGATGTGTCTGTTTTGCATGCCTGTCTTTCGGGGATGTATAATTCATTATATATATGTGAGAACTGATTGCGTCAAGAAACAAAAAATGCATCTTTCGATTTTTTTGTTAAGGTGTATGAACAATATGTACAAGCTATTATTGAGGTGAAAAGCGATATCGGTTTGCTTGACCCGCTCCGTTTCATTCGTTATATAATGAAACAGTGTCGGAACAATAAAAACAGACCTTCAGGGAGATGGTATTATGGCGACGCAAGAACAAAAAATCGGTGTGCTGTATGTGCTGCACGGCGGAATGGATACGTATAAGCCCCAGTATATGTGGGATGCGGCGATACAGATGTTTGCCTATGATCCGAATCATCCGGTATACAGCATGGTGATCTGGAATGCCGATGCGTGGTCAATGGTATTGCAGACGGAATTCGGTGTGAAATTTTTACGGAAGTATGATTTTGAGTACGACCGTATCGGCGGGCATGATCCCTTTCACCGGATATCTGATGAACAGATGGTTATGATGCAGGCTGAGCTTGAAGCCGGTTGCCCGGAAATATCGTTTGAGGTTGAATGTGCGTGCTGGATGCGAGGGGACAAGGTGGACCAATTTCCATATCCGCGTTTTGTCTATAACGGTCCGGAAGAGGCTCAGGGCAAATGTACCTACTGTGGGCAGGATGAACCTGGCGGGCCGTGGGAGGACTGCGATCCGGAGAGGTATAATGTGGATGGCCCGGTTGAACGGTTGCTTAAAAAAGGGGTCGGCCTGGTTGTGGCGGTGGATATGACCGTGGGCGGAACCCGCTTTTATAAAACCTATGACGTTGTGCACATGAGCCGGAGAGCCCTTGACGACTGGAACCGCAAACATGGAACTGCCGTTGAGCTTGTATGGGCCAATGATCCCACAAGCCTCATGCAACGGGCCTATCCCACGGCCCCGCCGGAGTGGACACCGGTGCTTGGTGACCCCGAAAGCGTACCGGAGGTGTCGGTCGTCGACAGTCCCAATCCCGTTGTTGCCGACCCCGAACTGGCCGCAGCCCACGCGGAAGGCATTACTGAGGGAATGTCGTCGGATGTCCCGGCGTCACAGACCGGTGTCGTGCTGTTCAATCACGGTATGTTCGATGCGAAGCGGCGGTATTTCGATCCCAAGATCAATGACACGGTGGTGCTCAACACCAATATTAAAGCGCGACTGCTGCAACAGTTCCCCGATATGGACCCCGGTAATATTGTGGGCGCATGGGGTGGTGTCAAAGAAATAAACCCCGAGAACGGCCTTTTGGAACGGACGCGGGCAATGCGGGGGGAGGACCTTGCCCATGCCTATCTGCTCAGGGGTGATTCGGATCTTCCTCCCGGCGAGTGGGGATACCGCTACTGGGAGGCGCTGGCTTATTTGAAAAATCGCGGGGTCAGGCATATTGTGATCGGCTTTCCCCAGGTTGTGGCCGATTCAGTGCTCACCATGGTTGAACTGCACAACCAGATCGGGAAAGAGATCGGTGTTAAAACCTGGCTGCATTACGGCACGGGAGATTTTAAGCAGTTTCCGCGGGTCGGTCACCCGTTTGCCGACTATTGGGGCAACTGGGTCGATATAACCTGCCGGGATGATGAGACAAAAACCGTTTGTCTTGCCATGGGCGCGGAGGGGTATCCGCCGCCGCGCCAGACCCCCCTTGATGAAAAGCGGGAAGATATGGACCCGTCGCTGGCTTTTGACCTGAGCGATTTCGGCAATGTGGGCTACGATCCGGCAAAAGGCCCGCCGGATCCCGACCGCCCGGTGCAGGAGCAGTATAGCGGAACCTGGGCCATGTACGTTCCTCCCAATACCAATGCACGATTGGTTAAACTCCTGGCACGGCATGTTGCTGCAACTATCAAGACAGCCGGAAAAAAATAGTCCTTCCGTTTGTGATGGATATGCGTCGATCTTTGTGGTGTTTTTATCTGCGGGTTGATTACGGCACCGGGCGCGTATCCAGCACCGAGCGGATGGTGTGTGCTATCTGTTTTCGCTCCAGAGGCTTCATGACAAACTCTTTAATTCCTGCTTTTTTTGCCTTTTCATGAGAAATCGATTCGCTGTAGCCGGTGCAGAGGATAATGGGAATCGAGGGTCGAGACTCTATGACGCGCTTTGCCAGATCATAGCCGGTCATGTGCGGCATTGTCTGGTCGGTAATGACGATATCGTAGGCATCCGGGGTCTGTTTGAACTGCTTCAGCGCAGAGAAACTGTCGGTGAACGTGGTTACGGCATAGCCGAGGGACGACAGCATCTTTTTGGCAACCAGCGCCAGAGCCTCCTCATCATCGATGAACAGGACCCGCTCAGAGCCAAGTGGAAGCTCCGAAGGAGACGCTTCAGGTTCCGTAACAGTATGCTGGAGACACGGCAGGTAGATGTGAAATGACGATCCCTGGCCGGGAGTGCTGTCAACGACTATCGCCCCGCCATGGGCTTTGATGATGCCGTGCACAACGGCGAGCCCCATGCCGGTCCCTTTACCGACTTCTTTGGTGGTGAAGTAGGGCTCGAAGATGCGGTTAATGATATCAGGTCTGATTCCGCTGCCGGTATCGCCGACTGAAAACTCAACATAGGAGCCGGGCTTTAAGTCGGGATGGGAGTGCGCCCGTTCGGTATCTATGTCGACCGGGCACAGACCGATGGTGAGCGTTCCACCGGACTTTTGCATTGCATGGGCGGCATTTGTGCAGAGATTCATCATTACCTGCTGTATCTGGGTCGGGTCGGCAAGAACTGCACCGGTATCGGCCCTGACATGCTGTTTGATATCGATGGTTGTGGGCAGAGATGCCCGTAAAAGCTTCATGGACTCCTTGATCAGGGGATGCAGTTGCAACGGTTTCTTTTCCTGATCGCTTTTGCGGCTGAATGCAAGTATTTGTTTTACCAGGTCCCGGGCCCGCATGCTTGACAGCAGAATCTGCTGCAGGTCGTATCTGGTGGGACTGTCTTCGGGAATGTCCTCATAGGCCATCTCTGCGAAGCCGATAATGGCGCCCAGGATGTTGTTGAAATCATGGGCAATACCCCCGGCAAGTGTGCCGATGGCTTCCATTTTTTGAGATTGCCTGAGCTTTTCCTCCATGTTTTTCCTTTCGGAGGTGTCCCTCAGTACCGAAACCGAGCCGGAGGTATTGCCGGCGGTATCCTTGAGTAAAATTGCATTGCACTCCAGGAAGATGGGTGCCCCGGACTTTGTGACCCAGCATATTTCATTGTTTCGGGTCGTCCCGGACTGGTACAGGTTTGCCATCATGTCCAGGGCCGCTTTCCTGCTTGCAGTCTCCGGGGGAGCCAGGAACGAGCAGTGTTGGTTGATGATTTCCTGGGGGGTATAGCCCAAAATCGATGCGGTGACATCGTTAATGGCGGTAATGTTTCCCCGGTTGTCGGTAACCATGATCATGTCCGGAGACGCTTTAAAGATGGTTTCCAGAAAATCACGTGATTCCTGAAGAGCCTGTTCCGCATGTTTGCGTTCGGTAATGTCCTGAACAATTGCCGTGTAATAGGTTTTTCCGTCGGCGGTCCAGTAAGAAAACGAGAGGGAAACAGGAAACACCGAGCCGTCTTTTTTAACAGCCAGGGTTTCATAGGTTTTACCGGAAAAGCTTTTGGGCCCCGTAGACATGGCCGTGTGACTGGCTTTTACCTGTTCGTCGCGTTTTTCCGGGACCATGAGGATGTCGGTAGACTGCCCCAGGATTTCAGCAGCCGTATATCCGAAAATGTTTTCCGCCGGCTTGTTCCAGAAAACTATTTTTCCATGCGTATCCGTTGATATAATGGCTTCCGGAATGGATTCGGTTATAGCCCGGAGCCGCTCCTCGCTGGACCGTAAGGCTTCTTCGGCCGCTTTCTGTTCGGATATGTCATCCAGTGAAGCGACTTTCAGGGGAGTTCCCGCAATGAGGGCAACGGTCAGGAATACATTCCTGGTGTCCCCCCGGCGGTCTAAGAAACGAAATTCGTAGCTCCCGGGAGCGCTCTCGGGATCCTGCTTTCGCACGGTTTCGTACTGTTTCATCCGGTCGAGATCCTCAGGAGAAACAAACTCCATCCAGTATTTTTTGCTTTCGATCTCGTTTCTGGAATAACCGCTGATTTCTTCGGCCCGGGAGTTTGCCATGATGATTCTGGAATCACCATCAATGATGAGCATTGCCGTGCCGGTGTTTTCAAAAATCGTTCGATACATCTTCTCCGACCGAGCTATTTCCTTTTCGGCTTTTTTACGCTCGGAGATATCTCTCAGGATGCTGGTGAAGAACCATTCATTGTCCGTCTGCCAGGCGGACAGCGACTGCTCAAGAGGGAATTCTTCGCCGTTTTTTCGCAGCCCGGTGGCCTCGAATGTTTTTCCGGTGAAATCACAGCTGATTTGGGTTATCAACTGCTTGAATCTATTGTTGTTGTCCGTGCGGAAGCGCTCCGGCAGAAGTATGGTTGCGGTTCGGTCGATTATTTCGTCGGAGGTATATCCAAACATTTTTTCAGCGCTTTTGTTCCAATACGTAATTCGGTTACGGCTGTCGGTCGTCACCACCGCGTCGGGCGTGGATTCGGTTGTTGCCCGGAAGTGGGCCTCGTTTGATGTTAAAGTCGATTTGCGGTCGGTTATGTCACGGTCGATACCCCGATACCCCAGGAGAGTGCCGGAATCGTCAAAAAAGGGCATGCCGCTGGTTTCCAAGACAACAAGCTTTCCATTACGATGGAAAGCGGTTTTTTGTAGTTTTGATATGGGTGCCTTTGATCGGCAGGCTTTTTCGAAAACCGCCGAAACCTTTCCGGCTTCTTCCGGAGGCATTGTTTCAAACGGGGTTTTACCGATAATATCTGCGGGAGCATACCCCAGGATGCTCTCTATTTGAGGGCTGGCATAGGTGAATTCCCCATTGCTGTTTACTTCCCAGATAAAGTCGCTTGAGGTTTCAACAAGGGCGCGGAAGGGGTCGGGTCCTGAGGGTAAGGGATTGATGCGTTGATGTTTTTGATCAGTGGCGCTTAGTTGTTGACGCAGTTGTGCCAGTTCTCGTATGAGCTGGGCCTTGGTTTTCTTTTCGTCTTTCATAATGAGATGTACCGCCGGGTGAGCAACACCATAATAGGTTATAGGGATGTATACTATAGGATGTAATATGTAACAGAAGGCAGGTCAAGGGGAAAAAATAAAAAAAGATTTATAAAAACAGCATTAAGCCGGATGTATGTATGTGAAAAAGTACCGGACAGTTGTGTATTCAGCTCTATGGTGTGTTAATCGCATCGGCTCGACGGTTCGACAAGCTCAATAAGCTTTTTTCGTAATTTCCGGACCTGGAGGAGAACGTTCTCTGCTTCTGCACCGTCGCTTACCGCAAGCTCGGGCACACGTTTTTGCCAGCGGTAGAGCTCCAGACACAACTGAAACACGTGCTGTGTTTTTTGCGGGGTGGTTTTTGAGAGATCCATCAGCTCTTGCAGCAGTTCTTTTTTGTCCATGGTCATGCCTCATATGAGATGTCTGTAAGCGACAGCGAATACGGTTGAGAGGTTCAGGCGGTATAAGCGCTCTGAACCTCTTTTCACGGACAGTGCTTTTTTATTTGCACGGACCCAGCCTGCGGCCGCTGATGTGGCTGATCATTTGCATATTACCCTGAGAAGGCAATGTTGTTGTAATTTTCCCGGCGAAGCTGTTTTTGTTATAGGTGACCTTCCCGGAGCCTTTTGTTGTGCCGCCTTGTCCCGAGCACTCCATTTTCCAGGAAACGGTATTGCCGCTGATTTTTTGATCGGTTACTTTGCAGTCCTGGTTTTGACCTGAACTGGTCGGCACCATGTCCTCTTTGGTGAGACACTGGGTATGTGACATGGGGGGGATGTTAACCGGCATGCCGGGCATTTCCATGCGGGAGGTAACCTCCCAGCGGCCTTCCTGCATATCGGGACCGGCGTATGCGGGGAGACTTATTGCTAAACAGGCGATAACGGCGAACAGGCATCGAAGTATCATGGTCATTCTCCTTGGTGAGGTTACGCGGTTTCTATTACATATACCGACTCATTTTAACAATGTACAGCGTGTGATGTCAATGTCGGTTTCCCGGATGCTTCGCCGGAATCAACGTCCGTACATGGCCGTAAGTGTTGCTCTTCCGATAACATGACCCAGCATGGCCGCCTCTATCTCGGCGCGGGAAGCACCTTCTGCAAGGCCCAGGGTTTCAAGGTCAAGAGCATACAGGGTGAAAATATACCGATGGTTTTGGCCTTCCGGAGGGCAGGGGCCGCCATAGCCGCTTTCGGAGAAGTCGTTGAGACCCTCTTTTGCATTAATCGTTAATTTTTCCGGGAAGTTTTCCTGGAGGTTCGTGGTTGAGGAGGGGATGTCGAATACAAGCCAGTGGGTAAAGGTCCCGGAGGGAGCGTCGGGGTCGTCCATAATAAGGGCAAAGCTTTCAGTGCCTTCCGGAATGTCCGACCAGGAAAGGTCCGGTGACGTGTCTTCGCCGTCACAGGTGTATTCGGTGGGGACGGTGTCGCCTTCAGAAACAGCAGTGCTTTCAAGCGTCATTTCAGCCGGTTGTTCACATGCGCTGCAGAGTAGGATAACGAACAGTAAAGGAAGAAAAAACAGAGGTGCCAAGTGTGCTTTCATCGGAGGTTCCTTTCTGGATATAAGGTTTTCGGTATTGTATCGCCTTTGCATGGCGGCGTTACAGCTACTGTTACCGGGTATCCCTTGATTTGTCAATACCGGTTTTGTGCTATAGGTGTATCGAAGCGGTACATAAGGATATCTCATTGCACCTTGACAAAATGTCCGTGAAAACATAATAATTTGTACCAGCCACCACGCTTTGCGGAAAAAAGTTCTTTCTGAACGCAAAAACGAGCGCGGTATTAGTTTATTGAGAGAAGAAAGGAATATGTATGAAAGTGCAGAAGGACAGGAAAATGAATACGGTAGTCATGGGCACGGCCCTTTTATGTGCGATTGTTTGTTTCACGGGAGCGTTTCCCGGAACAGCGGGAGCGTTTCTCGAGCGGCCCGACGATGTGATTGAAGGCAGTTGCGGCGATAACAATACGGAAGGAAAAAGCATTTTAATCGCCTATGATACCAAGCACGGTTCAACGGCGGAAGTTGTGGAAAAGATCGCCGAAGTGCTTTGCCGGGACGGCTTCCAGGTTGATTACATGATGGCCCGTAATGTCGACAATGTTTCAGCCTATGATGCTGTGGTAGTGGGCAGCCCGGTATATAATTTTTTCTGGCTTCCCGGGGCTACACTGTTTTTACGTAAACACGAAAACGTCCTTGCAGAAAAGCAGATTTTCTATTTCATAACCTGTACGTACCTGAAAGATGAAAACGATACCCGTGAACGCCGTGAGCATGCGGTTGAGCTGTATGTGCAGCCCATTATCGACCGGTTCGGTATTGAGCCTGAATCCAGCGGCATTTTGTCGGGAGAATTCGAGTATGCCGAGCTCTATCCGTATGAGTTGATCAGCATGCTGCTGGCCGGCTTTGAAGAGGGTGATTTTCGCAATTGGGATAAAATAACCGGCTGGGCCGAGGAGGTCGGTACGCTCATTGACTGATACAAAGAGGAGATGAGAGAGGTTTTTTGTAAAGGCAGGAAATTCCTGCCTTTTTTTATGTGATCGGAATGAAAAAATGATTTAATAATTTCTTTTTTGGGCCGAAAAGTAGAGGGTACTAGTTACTATTATTAAATTCCTTTTTAAAGGAGGATGCTATGAAACGATTATGTGCGGTAGTTGGTATGCTACTGGTATGTGCCTGGACAACAGGTGCGTTCGGTGCGGTAGTAAAGGAGGTGAACCTTGAATATCTGTGCGCCGGTGCCGGGCGTATTTTTGCCGGGGTTTGTGTCGGCAGTACCTCCGAATATGATGATGCCACCGGAAGTCCTGTTTTTCTCTATTCCTTCAAGCCGAGCCGTATTTTTAAAGGTGATCAGTCCGACATTATTACAATGAAAGTCCATGCATCCGCCATTACCTTTGCGCGGGCTCCCAAATTCAACGTGGGTGATTCAGTGGTGCTGTTTCTGTATCCGGAGAGCGATAAAGGTTTTACGACCCCGGTCGGGTTCGGACAGGGCAAGTTTTATGTTAAAACTTCACCACAGGGTTTCAAGACAGTTGTCAATGAGCGCAATAATATAAACCTGTTCAAGGGAATGGCCCCCCAGCAGTACGCGGGCCGGGTTGCCGGTGTGCAATCCACAGCCGCCCTTGAAAGTATAATGACACAGGCAGCCGGAGCGATAGAGCACGCTGTATTTGTGTCGCTCATCGAAACAATCCTACAGTAAAAACGACAACGAGAAATGTTATTGTTCCTGTATAACTTTATCCTGCAGGAGGGAGCTATGAAGAAAACATATGCACTACTGATCCTTTTTTTATTGCCGGTGTTTGTGGCGGCAAACAGTTATGCCGGCGGGCCGCTGGGCACATGCAGTAATGGAAAAATGATTGTTTACGGCAGCAGTTCATTGCCGTTGCAGTACAGTCCCGACCTTGGGGGCCTGGGAAATCTGTCCAACGCCGAGGCGGCATCCCTTGTGGATGAGGCTTTTGCTGTTTGGGGAAACGTCGGTACATCGGCAATCACCTTTCAAAATGCCGGCAGCCTTTCAGAAGACGTTGTCGCCTCAAATTTCAACACCTATGATAACGCCAACGACGGCATCAACCCGATTATTTTTGACGAAGACGGGTCGATTATCGACTCTCTCTATGGGTCGGGAGCAAGCGACGGTATAATCGGCTTTGCCGGTTCTATGGCGAATGAAGCCACCTGCGAGTATACCGAAGGCATGGCGCTCCTGAACGGAAGGTTTACCAGTGTTTTTAACTACGAGCAGTTCCGGGCGACTTTCGTGCATGAGTTCGGCCACTTCTTCGGACTTGACCACTGCCAGATCAATTCATCGTTTGCCGGCAACGGGGACACCTCGGATGATATCTATATACCCACCATGTTTCCCACCGCCACCGATGATGATACGGCGTTGGGCAACCTGAACCCGGATGATGAAGCAGCCCTTACCATGCTGTACCCGGTCAGTGACAGTGTGACAAACGCCACCTACGGCAAGATTAAAGGAACGGTTACCTGGGACACGGGCGGAGCGGTGCTGGGGGCCAATGTTGTGGCCATGAAAACCGACGACCAGTTTTTCACCCAGTTTTCAAGTGTTTCCGACTATTTTCGGCAGAACACCGGCGAGTTTGAAATGCTGGTGCTTCCCGGCACCTACAAGCTGATGATCGAGCCGATCAACACGTCCTTTACGGGTGGTTCCAGCGTGGGGCCTTACAGCGGCTCGCTCTGGGACGAATCGTTTACCAATCCTGTACTGGCGGCCGGTTACGGCAGCGAAGTTACGGTGGCTGCAGGACAGACCGTTTCCAATATCGATTTTATCGCCCAGCCGGGGGGAGGCTCATCATGTGCCGCATCGTATATGCTCAGGAACAGCCCCGGGGCCCTGCAGGCGTTGCGGGTGTTCAGAGACACCGTGCTTTCACGTTCCAGCATGGGAAGAACCCTGGTGCGGCTCTATTATCAGCACGGCGATGCGATGCTGAAGGCCGTTTCCTCAAGCAGCACGCTTCAGAAAATGTGCAGCGGACTGCTCCAAGGCCTGTTGCAATAAATAGAGGACAGCATGTGAATGTTTAGAAGGCCGGCCCGACAGCCGGCCTTTTTTGTGGGGAGGGAAATAATATCGGACGAGAGCCCGGCACAGCAGGGCTTGAGAAAGGCATAAAAAAAGAGCCGCGTTCTCCACGTGCTCTTTTTTAAAACTATGTGATGTACACCTTGTCCGGTTCTATGATCTATATCGGTTTATCGTCATCAAACCCCACATGGGTTTTTTTCTTTTCTTTTTCATCCGCCACCCAGGTCTTCTGGAACTTGAAGTTGGGCACATCGGACGGCGGGGTTAAATTTACGGACATAGCCGCTTCATCGTCGGGCATCAGTGATTGGCCCTGGTATTCCTGCTCTTTGGGTGTTTCCGCCGGTTTTGGGATAGCAGCCTTTTTTTCCTGTTCTTTCCGGTGTTTTCCCTTGACCTTGAATTTTACATCAACGCGGGGATCGTTGGTTTCAAAACAGATGAGGGTATAGCCTTTATAGGTCTTTTTTTCGTGGTTCCAGTTGCCGGAATGCAGTACTCTTTTGTTGAACGCCCATGATTCAATGGCTTCCTGAATGTTCTCGGCCTGCACTTTCAGCGCATGCTGAATCTTTTTTCCGACCATGAGCCCCAGGCTGTAGGTATACATTATATCTGTGCCTCTATTTAGAAAATTTTCATGCTCTACTTATATTATCGTTTGATTTCGCATGTTTTTGTAGCATTTTTTTTATTAAAGCACATGTTTTTTTTGCATACCGGACGGCACACCGGATGATTAGCCCCGTGCTTTGATAACAGCCTGATTTATCTTTAAAATATCAACGAAGGCTTTTGGGGGCAACATGGTGTGCTCCTCATGCAAGAGGGGTTCCCTAAGGGCGCAGGCGCAGTTTCTGGCCGACATAGATAACGGAGTTCTTGAGATCATTGAGTTCCTGAAGCGCGTCAACCGAAACACCGGTCCTGATAGATATGTGGCTCAGGGTGTCATCCGGCTGGACAATGTAGTGGTCCGAGGATGTTTTTGCTTTTTTGCTCAGGGCCGTGCGGGAAAGACCTGAAATGACTTCCAGGGCTTTTGGCCCCATGCCGGGAGGCACTTTAAGACCATGTTTACCGTATGTCAGATAATAGCCCAGCAGTTGCGGGTTGAGCTCCCTGATAACCTTAAAATCGGTACCCAGGGCCTGGGCTATATCGGTTATATGCAGCGGGGTATGGATTGTAATCTCAATGGTGTCGCACTCAATCGGTTCATAAAGACTCTGGGGGGGAAGACGATATCCGTACAGCTCCGGGTTTTCAATGATGATTTTTGCGGCTGCAATCCGAAACACGTAGCGTTCGGTTTCCAGGGGAAGGTTCAAGCGGAAATAGTCGGTGACCTTTTGGTGCCGGATTTCTTTTTTCAGTCGGGCCTCACCGCAGTTGTATGCCGCCAGGGCCAGGGTCCAGGAGTCGAACATTTTATGTAAGCGTTTGAGATGGTTAATCGCCGATTGTGTAGACAACTCAAAATTAAGCCGCTCGTCAAGCGACCTGTTTTTACGCAGACCGTTTCGATGAGCGGTATGGCGCATAAACTGCCAGGGACCAAGCGCCCCCTTGCTGGAACGCCCGTGGGTGAGGAGCGCACTTTCAGCCACCGCAACATACTTTAAATCATCGGGCATGCCCGCTTCAGCCAGCTTTTTCTCAATATAGGGAAAGTATCTGTTTGCCCGCTTCAGCCAGAGAATAACCTGGGCCGGGTCCCATACGGAGATAATAAACTCGCGTTCAAGCATCTCCCTGACCACGCGGTCTTCAAGGGGAACCGGTTCGTTGCAGAGGGTGAGTGATTTGGGCAGTTGGTGGTCCTTGAATTCAATATCGGATCTGGACCAGCCTGCATCGGACCGGACACCGGTGAAAAGCACAAGCAGCATAACGCCGCACACTAAACGTGTGAAAGTATTCATCGTACGATTCCCTGACCGGCCTCTGGAACGGCCGGTTTGTATGCGTTGATATGAAACAGGTGCTGCAGAGCCCGGTGGGCCTGGAACCCCTGTGGCAAAGTTGTTTTATAGTAGCATACCTGTAGCGTAAATCAAGAGGCTAGGAGGCCGGCGGAAACGACTCATCTTCTGCGTTGCGCTCATCCTTCGCGACCACGCTCAATTTCTGCAGCCTCTTGTGAATGTGTGCGGCAGTTGGATAGGATCTAGGTTAAGAAATAATCGACAATTCTTTTGAAAAGGGATTTTTTCTCCGTTTTGCTCTGCTCGGGGGGTCGTGCTTCCTTGGTGGTAAACGTTTCGCCGTATTTCTTTTTGTAGTATTCCAGGCGGTCTTCCCGGGATCTGGGTTGCGTCCGTTTTTGGGGTTCTTTGCGTTTGGCCGTCTTTTTGCCCCGGCGCTTCTTTTTGCCGGTTTCTTTAGGCTCACCGGGCTGCGGGGCCGGGGCGGGTGCATCCGGGGTTTTTCGCCGGGAGGGTTTTGTGGGTCTGGTGCGAGGGCCCTCTTTTTTGCCGCGGGACGATGCACGTCCGTTTCTCTCAACCCGAATACGCATGCCGGCGCTTTTGTCCTCTTCAAGCAGGCTTTCATTCAGGTTTGCCAGGGGTATTTTTTGTCCGATATAGGCCTCAATTGTTTCAAGGCTGTAGACATATTTATCGCAGGCAAGCGAAACGGCTTTTCCTTTTTTACCGACACGGGCCGTGCGTCCTATGCGATGCACATAGCTGTCGCCATCGGTGGGCAAATCATAGTTGATAACCATCTCCAGATCATCGATGTGCAACCCGCGGGCGGCCACCTCGGTTGCGACAAGGTACTGTATCTTCCCGTCCTTTACATCGTTGATTACCTGCAGCCTTTTTTTCTGGGGCAGGTCGCCCATGATGTACTGGCAGGCGTAGCCGTTGATTTCCATTCGTTTTGCTATTTCAACGGCGGTATGTTTCGTATTGGTGAATACGAGGGCATTGGCCGGCTGTTCGTTCCTGAGAATGCCGAGCATGAGCCCCATTTTTTCTTCCCGGGCCACGTGGTACAGCTCCTGGGTTACCTGCTGAACCGTTTTCTGCTCAGGCTGCAGCTCGATTTCCTCCGGGTCGTTCATGTATTCCCAGGCCAGCTCGCGGACGCGATAATCAAGGGTGGCGCTGAAAAGCATGCTGCGGCGTTCATGAAAGGGCGGCATTTTTTTTACCATCCTGCGAATATCCGGCAGGAACCCCATGTCGAAAAGCCGGTCCGCTTCGTCGATTACCAAAAGGCCGATATCTTTGAAATTCAGTTTGCCCTGGTGGTTGAAGTCCAAAAGCCTTCCCGGTGTGCCGATGATGATATCCACGCCGCGTTCGATAAGCTTTTCCTGGCTGCCGTACCCGACGCCCCCGTAAAAGCATCCGGTTCTAAAATCAAGATAGCGGCCCAGAAGTTTGGCCTCTGCTTCAATCTGAAGGGCCAGTTCACGTGTCGGCGCTATAATCAGGGCTTTCCTGCGGTGCAGGGTTTCGTCATGAAGGAGTATCTGGTATATGGAGATGAGAAAGGCCGCTGTTTTGCCGGAACCGGTTTGAGACTGCACATAGACGTCCCGGCCGTGAAGTGTGTGGGCCAGCGTTTCTTCCTGGACCGGCATGCAGGTTGTGAAGCCGGTGTCGATAATGCCTTTAAGCAGATTTTCGTTGAGTTGCAGTTTGGTAAAACCCATTTTCCGATCTTTTTCCGTCGAGAGCAGCTGTATGAACCACCCCTGTTTGAGATTTCGTGCGCGTTTGTGTAATATATAAGTATATCACTTATGGTGTATTATTACAAAGGGAATAATTCATCGGTGAGCTTGTCATTTATTCTGCTCCGGGGTGGCCGGTTTGAGCCATTTTCTTGATTGCCGTATGAAAAAAAATGTCGTATAGTTTTTTAACCAACAGATAACCATTCCAGCAGCGCACTTGTACGATGACGGTATGTATGGGGAGGATGAGGTGCACAATTCGTATGCCGAAGTAAAGAACAAGCTGGCCGATGCCCGGGACCGTGGAGACATTAAAGACAGCACGTGCGCCAATGCCTGTAAATGGCTGGCCCCGTCCTTTGCCGGAGTTGAAATAAACGGCATAACGGTAGGCGCTCATATCGAGAAGCTCGTGGCCGGTCAGCAGTGGAGTGCGCTTGATGACGGGTATTTCAAGATGAACAGTTTCGGCACGGCCGGTGTGCGGGGGCGCCTGGCCATTGGAACGGCCCATTTTAACAAGATTATTTTAGGGCTGGGCGTTGAAGCGCATGCCCGCTATATATGCCGTGAATATGAAAAAAACGGTCGTGACCTGAACCGGGAAAAGGCGGTCGTGCTGGCCTACGATTCACGAAAGGGATCGTATGATCCTGAAAACGACGGTCCCGGGTATCTTGTGCAGGAAGCGGCTTCAATCTATGCGGCCCATGGAATAACGGTCTATCTTTTCGACAGTGTCGCCCCAACCCCTGAGTTGTCGTTTGCCATAGCAGAGCTTGACGATATACGCCCGTATGCCGGGGGTGTTTTTACCGCTTCACATAACCCCGCATCCGATAACGGCTTTAAACCCTATGATTTTTACGGCGGGCAGATTGTTCATAAAGGCGTGCAGTCCATAGCCGACAGTATCACCGACTACGGTGAAGTAAAAACCGGGTCGTATGCGGAGGGATTGCGGAACGGGCTCATCCGTATTGTGGGCGCCGATATTGATGCGGCGTATATTGAAAAAGAGAATCAGACCGCCATCTGGACCGATAACCAGGGGCATTTCCGCAGCGACACAATTGCCGATACGGTGAAGGTTGTATTTTCGGCACTGAACGGTACATCGCAGCGTCTGGTGTCCAGGGTGCTCGAGCGTCGGGGGTTTGATGTTTCCGCCAATTTTTTCCCGGTTGAAGAACAGTGCCGCCCCGACGGCGATTTTCCTACCTGCCCGAAGCCGAATCCCGAGGAAAAGGAGGCCCTGAGCGAGGCGGTCAAGCTTGCAAATACCGTGGCGGCCGATATCCTGGTGGCTACCGACCCCGACAGTGACCGGCTGGGAGTGGGTATCCGTCTTGCCGACCGGGACAGGGCTGTTTTTGAGAATGACGCAACGGTTAAAGACGGATATTATCTGCTGAGCGGCAACCAGCAACTGGTCCTGCTCACGGACTACATTCTTGGACAACTCATTGCCCGGGACGGCAAACTCCCCGCAAACAGTGTTGTCTCCAAAACCCTGGTGTCGACCGACCTGGCCCGGCTGGTTGCCGATGCATACGGGGTCATGACGATTGAGCCCCATGTGGGGTTTAAATTCCTGGGAGAAAAACTGGATCTGTACGCCAGGGAAGCATGTGCACGGGCGCAGCAGGCGGAAGCCGGAATCGACCGGGAGTATCAGGGGCTGAGCCGCAATGAGCGCATCCGGCTGCTCGAGTCGTATGGCCTCTGCTGCCTGTTCGGCGGTGAGGAGTCCTACGGCTCCCTCGTGGGCGATTATGTCAAGGACAAAGATGCGGTCACGGTCGGCGCCATGTTTGTTGAAATGGTCGGTTTTTACAAAAAACAGAACAAAACGCTGGTGCAACGGCTGGAGGAAATCTGGCAGCAGTACGGCTATTGCCGCGAGGAGACAATATCGCTTACATTCGAAGGGGCCTCCGGCAATGATGTTATCAGGGCGATTATGCAGCACTTCAGGAAAACGCCTCCTGCAGAGTTCGCCGGTACGGGGGTGATAGCCGCAATAGATTATCAGACACCGGAAAAAGGCGGATGCAGGGTTGCTGTTGATCCATCCGGGTGTGTTCTCTTTGATGATGCAGAGCCCGGCAACGCCGACGAGCATACCGGATATGTCGACATTGAAGGAGTACGGGTCCCCCACTTCTGGCATGGCGATTACGGGCTTATCGGGGGCAAGGCAAAACTGGGTGATTCCAATGTGCTGATGTATGTTCTGGACGGCGGTTCCAAGATTATTGTGCGTCCGTCGGGAACAGAACCGAAAATAAAATTCTATGTTCTGGCCAAGGGAACAGGCGGTTCCGACAAAGACTTTGATGAGGACCGTCGGGAGGTCGACGCCTTTTTTGCCCGGGCAAAGCAGGAACTGACGTCCCGGGCCGCAACCCTTGCCGAATCCATCACCGGTTAAAGCCGGGATATGTGCAAAGTAACAATCAGGAGACGGTATGGTATATAGCTGTAATAACTGTAAACAGGAAGTTGAAACGGATGGTAAGCCGGGCCGTACAGATACCTGCCCGTCATGTGATGCGGATCTGCACTGTTGTCTGAACTGTGTATTTTACGACCCCAATATTTATAATGAATGCCGTGAAAGTCAGGCGGAACGTGTGCTTGATAAAGACCGGTCGAATTTCTGCGACTATTTTGTTTTTAAAACATCGGATACCGAAGAAATCGAAGTAGTTCCCAAGAAAAAATCGAAGAAAAAAGAAAATCCCCTGGATTCACTCTTTAAAAAATAAACCACATTGGAGGCCAGCGGAAAACGCCCATCTCCGGCGTTGCGCTCGACCCTCGTTACTCTGTCTGTGTTCAGAGATTTTTTTAATATCACCATGCAGCAAGAACAGGTAGAAGTTGCATTGAGAAAACGTTCGTGTTAATATATGAATATATGTTCATATGTAGGAGCTATTGAATATGGAAAAGGGAAAACAGGCGGTTTGTCAAACTCATTGTCTTCACCCGGAGAAGCTCGATAAAGCACGGGAAGCTATGGAGCCGGATGAACGGCTTGCCCGCCTTGCGGAACTGTTTAAAACCCTTGGAGATTTTACGCGGGTGCGCATTCTCCAGGCGCTTTCGATTGAGGAGCTCTGTGTGTGTGATATTGCCGCACTGCTGGATTTAAGTCAGTCGGCGGTGTCGCATCAACTGCGGCTGCTGCGGGCCGCTCAACTGGTGCGCTACCGTAAGGAGGGCAAGATTGTATATTACGCCCTTGATGATGACCATGTGTATACGCTTTTCACCCAGGGGATCGAGCATGTGAAGGAAAAGTAGCTATGATTGAAATGGTAGCCGGTATTTTTAATGAGAGCTGGCATGTCCTGGTAAAATCGGCCCCTTTCATTGTTATGGGGCTTTTTGTTGCCGGTGTCCTGAAGGCGGTAATCCCGGACGGGTTTGTAGACCGCCATCTGGGCGGTAAGGGCTTCGTGTCTGTTGTAAAGGCGGCGCTTATGGGTGTTCCCCTGCCGGTCTGTTCATGCGGCGTCATTCCCATTGCAATGGGCCTGCGCAAGCAAGGGGCCGGCAAAGGGGCCACAACCGCTTTTCTCATTTCGACGCCGGAAACAGGAGTCGATTCCATATCAATTACCTACGCGTTGCTTGATCCGCTCATGACCCTCGTGCGCCCCGTTGCAGCCTTTTTTACCGCCCTTACGGCAGGCAGCCTGGTAAATGTGTTGCCGGATGGCGGCGGGGTTCCCGACATCAATAACGGTTGCGGGTGTCGGACCGGGTGCGAAGAAGGTGCGGGGAGCGCCTGCGGGTGTCAGAGTGTCCCCCCGACATTTTTGCGAAAAGTCAAACAGGGCATCGGGTTTTCCTTTACCGAGCTTCTGGGCGATATCGGCCCAATGTTTTTGCTGGGAGTGGGCATTGCCGGGGTCATCGGCTACAGCATACCCGGTGGCTTTATTGAACGGCACCTCGGGGCAGGCATTGTTCCCATGCTGATTATGCTGGTCGCCGGAATTCCGCTTTACGTGTGCGCCACGGCGTCTACGCCCATTGTGGCGGCCCTGGCTTTGAAGGGCCTGTCTCCCGGGGCAGCGCTTGTTTTCATGCTGGTGGGGCCGGCTACAAATGTGACGACCATAACGGTTGTAAGCAGGCTTATGGGCAAGCGCGTGGCAGTGGTCTACGTCGGCACGATAGCGGTCGTTTCCCTGTTGCTGGGGATATGCATTAATACATTATACGTATCACTGGCACTGGGTACCACCAACTGGGTAGCCGTGGGGGCTGAAAGCCACCGGGAGCTTCCTGCTGCGATAACGGCGGTGGTTCTGCTCCTGCTGGTCGCGCGGGCATATTATAAAAAGCGGTATGCCGGGGAGGGTGGCTGTTAGATGAACGGCACACCCGAACCGGTTCTCGATAGTGTATGTTCCAGGCCAGCCTTATGAAGCCGTATGTTCAATCCATAAATAGAGCGGCAGCCGGGGCAGACAATGGATTGACAAGTGTGCCTAAAGCAGGTAAACTTCCAATTTTACTGTGTAATTATTCTTTTTTTGTATACGGAGGCGTACATGAGGCGTTCTATTGTACATGAAGGTGTAGACCAGCTCACCTATGAGATCAGGGGCATTGTTGCCCTTGCCCAGGAGCTTCAGCGCTCAGGTGTCGAGGTGTATTGGGAGAATATCGGCGACCCGATCAGCAAGGGCGAAATACTGCCCCAGTGGATTAAAGATATTGTCAGCGATCTGGTAAAAGACGACCGTACCTACGGGTATATCGATACCCAGGGGATTCCGGAGACCCGTGCTTTTCTGGCCGAACTGGTCAACAAGCGGGGCGGGTGCCGTATAACCCAGGATGATATCATCATGTTTAACGGGCTGGGAGATGCGGTGGCCCGGATCTTCGGCTACATGCGTCGTGAAGCCCGGGTAATCGGCCCGTCGCCGGCATATTCGACCCATTCATCGGCCGAAGCCGCCCATTCCGGCTATGAACATCTGACCTATGAATTGAACCCCCTGGACAACTGGATGCCGGATCTGGAAGATCTGGAGAATAAAATAAAATATAACGATTCCATTTCCGGGCTGCTCATTATCAACCCCGACAACCCGACCGGCGCCGTGTATCCGCGGCACATCCTGGAGGGCATGGTGGATATTGCCCGGCGGCACAGCGTGTTTATTATATGTGACGAAATCTATGCCAACATTGTCTATAATGGAGCCGAAACCGCCAGCTTGAGCGAGGTGATCGGAGACCGCCCCGGTATCGCCCTGCGCGGCATATCCAAGGAGTTTCCATGGCCGGGAGCCCGGTGCGGCTGGATTGAAGTGTATAACCAGGACAAGTATCCGGAATTTAAAACCTATATCCAGAGTATGGTGAAGGCGAAAATGCTGGAAGTCTGCTCGACAAGCCTGCCCCAGTTTTCCATTCCCCGGATCATGGGAGATCCGCGCTATCAGGGGCACCTTGACGAACGCAATACCATGTTTGAAAAGAGGGTCAACACCGCCTATGACATTCTCTCGGAGGTTCCCGGGACCCATGTGGTCCGGCCGCGCGGCGCTTTTTACATGACGGTTCTTTTTGATGAAGGTGTTCTCAACGACCGTCAGACCCTGCCCATTGACAATGCGAAAGCGCAGCGGATTATTGCCGGTCAGGTAAAAGATGTTGAAGCCGACAAACGCTTTGTCTATTATCTGCTTGGCGCTACCGGTATCTGCGTTGTTCCTCTTACGGGGTTTTGTTGTAATCGCCAGGGGTTCCGGCTTACCATGCTGGAAACCGATGATGCAAAAGCGGAATGGATCTGGAAAACACTGGCGGACAGTATTCAACAGTATCTTGCATCTGCCTGATGGAAGGCTGTCGGAAAACGCCGTCTCCTGCGTGGTTTTCCCCCTTTGTTACTGCTTTGGGCAGATGGATACACCGAATAATGCAAAGGAAAAGAATGGAATAACGGTTGTTCCCTTTGGAAAAAACATCAGGTTTCCGTGCCCAATGTTTTTTCATCTGCCCTGTATTAAATTCTTGACAATAATAAAAAAATATAATAGTTTAAATTTTAAATAGTTTGACTGTCTAACTATTTTTCTTGCGCAAGAACGTGTCTGTATAACTTGTGTATGGATTTGCATGGGGGTGAATCCATAGCTCGGCTTCCCGTAACATGGCCTTCCTATCCCTCACAGGAGAACAGGGTGAAATATTTTGCACAAACGCTTGTAAAATATCGCCTGGCCGTAATCGGAATTATCGGCCTTATTACACTCTTTTTTTTCTATCACTGTCTGCAACTGCCCATACGGACCAGCTTCAGCGATCTGCTTCCGCAAAAACATTCGTTTATCAAGGTACATAATAAAATCCGCAACATCTTCGGGGGAGCCAACCAGGTTCTGCTTATGGTGCAGGTCCGCGACGGCGATATTTTCAATACCCAAACCCTTGAAAAAGTAAAATGGATAACCCGTGAGCTGGAAAAGATTCCGGGTGTTGACCCCTACAAGATCAGGTCGATTGCCATTTCCAAAATGAAGGACTTTAAGTTTACTTCCGGGACCATGTCCATTACCCCCCTGATGTATCCGAATGTTCCGTCTGATGAAAAGGAAATGCAGGAGTTGCGGGACAAGATTTACAGCAATCCCCGCTATTACGGCCAGTATGTTTCCTATGACAGCAAAAAAACCCTGATCATGGTTGATTTTTTCGAGGATGATATCGATTACAAAGCGGTTTTCAACGAGTTCAGCCGGATACGGGAGCATACTGAAGACGACAACCATATTATAAATATCGCAGGCGAGCCCATGCACCTGGGGTACATCGATCACCACACGAAACAGGTGGTGGGTGTGCTGGGCATTACGGTCCTGGGTATTATCATCATGCTTTTTCTATACTATAAAAGCATTCGCGCCGTGCTGATTCCGGTGTTGTCGGCCGCTTTGAGTGCGGTGTGGGGCCTGGGTTTCATGTCGATTGTCGGTTTCAGCCTCGATCCACTCATCCTGGTGCTGCCGTTCCTCATATCCCTGATGACCGCCCGGCATTCCATGCAGTGTATCAGCCGCTATATTGAAGAATATGAAACCGTGCGGGATATCCGTGCCGCATCGGTCACCACGATTGAAACCATGTTCATGCCGGGCATTACCAGCATTATAACCGATGCCCTGGGTATTGCGCTGGTGGCAATCGCAACCATTCCCATTTTAATGAACATTGCAATATCCTGCAGCTTCTGGTGTGTCGCCACCATTATTCTATCGGTCGTGCTGTCTCCGCTGCTGCTGGCCTGCCTGCCGGATTCGAAACGCATGCAGCGCTTAATGGAACGGCAGCGCAGCCAGGGGGGCACGTATCGCGACCGCTTCCTGGGCGTTATCGGCAACTGGATACCGGGCCGGGGTAAATGGTATGTACTGGTTGTTACCATTGCCATTGTCAGCGTGGGATGGAACTATGCCGGCCGGATTCAAGTGGGTGATTTTCTGCCCGGCTCCTCGATTTTGTGGCCTTTCCACCGTTATAATAAAGACGCATTTCGTATCACCTTCAGCATCCCGCTGCTCAACCCGCTGTATGTGATCCTGGAAGGAGATGAGGGCGGGTTCGTGACCAAGGGGTCGACGTTGCGCGAGATGAACACCTTTCAGCGCTATATGATGCAGCATGATCGGGTAATGTTTACCTATTCCATCGTCAACAGCCTGCCCGGCTTTCTGATGGCTTCCTATGAGGATGATCCGCAATGGTATCATCTGCCCAAAGAGGACCGGGTTATGAGTTTTTGCGCGCGCAAGCTGCTGTATACCGGGGAACCCGGCACGTGGGACCGCTATGTCGATATGAAAGACACTACCGCCAATATCGTCATCTACTGCCGGGACAAAATGCCCAAAACCGTTGAGGACGTTATCGGCTATATCCGCAGCTATATCGATAAAAACCCCGGTCCGCCGGGAGGGAAGTATGTTCTTGCCGGCGGGGCCGTCGGCGTTCAGGCCGGTGTCAGAGAGGTGATAGCCGACGCCCAGATCTGGAACCTTGTTTTTGCTTTAGGTGGTATTTTTATATTTTGTGCTCTGAATTTCAGATCGCTTGCCGCCGGTTTTATCCTGACCATTCCGCTTGCGATCTCCAACGTTCTCACCTTTGCCCTGATGGGCGCCTACCATATCGGGCTGACGGTCAATACCTATCCGGTTTCATCGGTGGGCATCGGTCTCGGTGTGGACTATGGTATCTATTTTATGAGCCGCCTGCGCGAAGAGTGCAAGGGAGCCGATTCGCTGTCCCAGGCAATTTACAGAACTCTGCGGTCAAATGGCAAGGCAATCATCCAGATCGCCACCACGCTTACCATCGGCCTGGTGATCTGGATTTTTTCGTCTCTGAAGTTTCAAGCCGAAATGGGTGTCCTGCTGGCTATCCTGCTGTTTTTAAATATGCTGGGTGCCCTGTTACTGGTACCGACGCTTATCTGCATTATAAAGCCGAAGTTTTTACTTAACCGTATTAAAGCCGAAGTTTTTACTTAACCGTATTAAAGCCGATGTGCATGACGTTTGTGAACCCGAGAGCACAAGTGCAGGGGGCACTTCTGCCTGATGTAAAGGGGGTATGATGAAAAAATATACCTGGTTTTTGTTTTTGGCCGCTCTTGCCGCAGGGTATGTGCTCGTTCCCGAACCGAGCGATGCCGCATACCACGTGCTGGACGGCAAACTCAGGATAAAGGGCAGTCTGTACGAATTTATGATGTATCGTACCGACCTGAAGCGTGAAGAGCGTCAGTACCGCGATACCGACTGGGGGCTGATGCGCACAAAGGGTACCCTTGAGCTGCTGTACAAAGCGGTTGAAAACAAGGATGTCATGATCAACCTGTTCGGTTTTTTCCAGTGGTGGCATGAGGGGGTTCCCGATTTTGACCAGGAATATAAACGGAGCATCGAGCGGCGCAACCATAAACGGTACCAGGGGCCGTTTTATGACCAGGATGACTGGATCAATGAACTCTATGCCGACATTTATTTCGGCAACTGGAATATCCGACTGGGCAAGCAGATCGTTTTCTGGAGTGAAGTTGAAATGGTGCGCACCATCGACCGGATCAACCCACTCGATCTGCGCTACACCACCCCGGGAATCGACCCCTGGGATGAGATGAAGCTGGGGCTGTGGATGATGCGGGGGTTTTACAACTCCAACCTGCCCGGCCAGCTCGTGTTTGAGTGGATCTGGATTCCGGGAGATTTCGAGCAGGTGCGTTCCCCGATGGAAGGAACCAGCATGGGTGCCATCCCTGCGCCGCAGGGCCCCAAGTACCGGCGCCCCCGGCCTTTCGGCCAGAGCGCGGCGGTAAACCGCATGTTTCACCGGGCCCGGCCGGCCTTTACGCTGCGTAATTCCCAATGGGCCTTCAGGATCCGCGGTAATTCGGAAGTGTCGCTGTTCGGCGAAATATATCTGCTGGACTGGACGGTGAGCTGGTATCACGGCATGAACAGCACCCCGGTCGCCCGCAATAAAACCCGCGGCAACCCCACCGGCAATTTCAACATCCGCACCCTCAACGGGTATCTCACCCGCAACGCATTTCCCAGCCGGGTTTTGGGCTTCGCACTGCCGCACCTTACCCACGACAGTTTCTGGCGCTACAAGTTTTTTGACGCTGTCGGCGCAAGCTGCCAGACCTTTGTTCCGGCCCTGAAAGGAGTGGTGCGCGGCGAGTTCTCCTATGAAATCGGGCTGCCGATCAACAAGGCGTATCCGCTGCACATCGATCCGACACCCGGCGGTGAAAAGCCGATTACCGGCACCAGCGAGCGCGACCAGATCAATGTCGGTATCACCTTTGACCGGCCGGTGCGCTGGAACTGGCTGGCGCAGCGCTGGGGCTCAAGCGGAGTGCTTGATGTGACCATGGGCTGGTTCGGGCAGTGGCGCCTCGGGAATGTAACCCGCTGGCGGTCGACCTTCGGCTACCAGGACCGCTCGCAGTGTAACTTCACCCTGACGGTTCGCGGCAAACTGCGGCATAACGAGCTGTGGCCCACGATGCGGTTCCTGTATAATACCCGCAACTGGGGCTACGGTGTATTTGCCATGCGGTATACGCCCGGAAAACATATGCGCTATGAGCTTGGCTACCTCTGGTTTTTTGCCCGGGACCCGCATGATTCCAAGGAGGCCTATGCCGAAAACAAAGATTCGATCTATTTTCGGATCGGGTATGAGTTTTAAGACAATGGTCAGCCGTTTACACTCACCTTATGATGAGGAGATGTTTTTATGAAATTATTTCGCATTTTCAGCAGCTGCATCCTGGGAGTCGTATGCGTGTCGCTGGTGCACGCCGGCGAAGTTCGTTTCCCCGTGCCCTCATATGAAGGCGATGAACTGCGGAACGTCAGGGAATGGGAAAAAACATGGGCCGGTAAAAAAATCACGGCCGAGAATGTCGACCAGGTAAAGGAGTATCTGCATGAAGCGGTATATAAAGCTGTTAAAGAGCCGTCGATCTTCGGCGCCGAATCCATCTGGTTTGAGATCGTCCCCTATAAGCCCCTCCCGGTAACAAAGGGCATGATCGCGGCCACCAAAAAGCACGCCCCGGGGAGCCTGGATGTTAACAACGACCTGGTGGGGTATGGCGACGTTGCCGGTATCCCTTTTCCCCAGCCCACAACCGGGGCTGAGATGGCATGGAACTTCGATTCCAATACCAAAGGAGACAGCCATCACATCATACATACCGGCACGGTTGTCGATTGTCGTACCAGGCACGAACGTGATGCAAAACAGCTGCGCTGGGAAATGCGCTGGATGGGACGCTATGATGTTCCGCCGGTACCGAAATTCAGCAAAAAGGACAACCCCCGGGATATCACTCTTTCGTTTTTTCAGCGGCATGCCGCCCCGGCCGACTTTGTGGACACCACCATGCTCGAGCTGAAATATAAGGACCTGACACGGGCAACCGATTTATGGGTGTATACCGCCATGTTTCGGCGTATCAGGCGCTATGCCACCAGCCAGCGGACCGACACGATCGACGGAACCGATATGATTTATGACGATCAGGACGGCTGGTATACTCACCTTGGCCATAATACATATAAATACCTGGGAAGAAAAGACCTGCTGTTTGCCCGCCACCAGGACCCGGCAAAACTGGAGCGCATTACCGGCCAGGGATTCTGGAGCGGTGTCCAGCGGGAGCGCGTCAATCACTGGGTGGTGGAGGTCGTCAGTAAAGAGCCGGACTATGTTTACAGCAAGCAGGTCTGGTATCTCGACCCGGAGACCTGGCAGATGAATTTTAAAGTAATGTACAACCGCCAGGGCCAGCTCTGGAAGATGTATGAGATGTATACCAATGTCTATCCGTCATACGGCGGGGAGCAAACAGCCCTTTTCAACGGTGAGCATATTGTTGATTTTATCCGGCACCATGGAAGTCCCGGTAACCGGGAAATCAAGGGTATCGGCATAGAGATACCCCTGACCCTGTTTCAGGTGAAAAGCCTGAAGGTGAGAAGCTATTAGTTATATGCGCGACCGCAACGTGGAAAGTAGCCATATGATAAAGTACAACAACCTCTTCGCGGCTATCGGCTGGGTCCTGGCTTTTCAGGCCATAATGTGTATGACCGGCTGCGGGAAATTCGACCGTTCCAAGATCAAAATGCCCGAATTTGATTTTGTGACCACGGAAAATCTGCACAGCATTGCCTATGTAGATGCCGAGCATATCTGGGTCTGTGGAAATTACGGGACTATTTTGTTCAGTGCCGACAGGGGCAAAAACTGGCAGCCGCAAAAAAGCGGTATATCTGATTTTTTGCTGTGCACGATTACCTTTGTAGACCGGCAGCGGGGATGGGCCGGCGGGGTAGGCGGCAGGGTCGTGCACACCGTTGACGGCGGTACTACCTGGCAGGAGCAGAACACCGGGACCGACAGTAATATTCTGGATCTGTTCTTTCTCGATGCAAAGAAAGGGTGGGCGGTAGGAGAATTCGGTACCGTTATTCATACCGCGGACGGGGGTTCTACCTGGTCCGAGCAGCGAGAGCCCCAGGACACGCTCTATAATGATGTGTTTTTTGTCGACGAGTCATTCGGCTGGATCGTGGGAGAGTTCGGTACCATATTGCACACAACCGACGATGGCGCAACCTGGACTCCCCAGGAGTGCCGGGATATTGTGCCGCAGGCCGGTGCATTTGAATGGGAGCGCCCGCTGCCGGCTTTATACGGTTTGTATTTTCTCGATCGCAGACGGGGCTGGATTGTGGGGATGGACGGGGTCATCCTCAAGACTGTTGACGGAGGTGTCAACTGGGAAAAAATCGAATCAGGTACGGATAAGCCGTTGTATTCGCTGGCGGTACAGGGCAATCGGGGCTGGATTGTGGGAAACAAGGGAGTATATCTGCAATCAGACAACGGCGGCGAAACCTGGTCGGTCAGGGACGGATTGATAAAGACGAAATTCTGGCTGCGCGAAGTGGCTTTTAATAATGAGCAGCACGGATTGATCGTCGGTGCCCAGGGCGCAATTGCCCGGACTGAGAGCGGCGGAAGGGCATGGGATCTGCTTTCGGGCTTCAGGTATGATATGGAGGAGTTCGGACTTGCGGATTTTTAAATCCGACGACAAAGAAAAAAGGTCATCTGCTCGTTACTGATTTATGATGAGGGATTATGAGTGCCGTGTATGATGTGATTGTTGTGGGAGGCGGGCCGGCCGGGCTCGAGGCGGCAAAGACCGCGGCCATGAACGGGCTGCGGGTAGCGTTGCTGGAGCGCAAGACCGATCCGGCAAAAATTCAGCGTTCCTGCGCCCAGATGTTTTTAATGAACATGGACTCGTTTTATAACGAGCGGATGTATTTTGCACCGAACAAGGGCAAGTGGGTCTTCCCCGTCAACAATTTTACCGTCGACTACAACGGGCCGTACCGCGACTTTTACGCCTGTCATTTTATCTCCCCCAATGCCGAGGACCGCATCGAGATCGGCGATTACGAAAAGAACGCATCCGGCCATGGCACGGCCGCTGTTGTTTTTGATAAAGGCGTATTGCTCGGAGGGTTGTTCTCAGAGGGTGAACGGGCCGGAGTCGACTTTTTTCTTGAGCGGAATGTTGTTTCCGCCAGCAGGGAAAACGGCGGGGTCAGCGTGAAGACCGCCGAAGGGGACCATTTGCGCGGCACCTTCTGCATCGCAGCCGATGGTATAAATTCCCGCCTGGCACAAGTGTCCGGGCTGAACCGGGAGCGCCGATTTATCAATACCCGTAAATCAATCAGTCACTATGTCACCGGAATCTCCTTTGACCGTTCGGAAGCAATCTTCCTCGGCATGAGCTGGGACCGGGGCGGTCTCGGTCCGGTGCCGTTCTGCCTGCTGCCCAGTGTGTATCGTGACGATGAATACTGGCTGTTTGTGAGCGGGGATGAGCAGTTTCGTTTTCTCACCCGGGAAAGTTCGTTTCGGCACTGGTTTCCAGACCTGGAAATTACCCATACCCGGGTAAACGTGGTGAACAACTGGAGCCCGGCCAGGGAGCCGTTCAAGGAGAATATCCTGTTTGTGGGTGACAGTTGCTGGTTTTCGGAAGCGGAAAACTCAGGCGCGCTGCTCTCGGGACACCGGGCTGCCTGCGCCGTAAGCGAAGCACTGCACCGGGGTTTGCCGGACCGAAACGGTGTGGAGGGGTATATATCCTGGTGGCGGCAAAACTGGACCGAAACCCATGATTACCGCGATTTTCTGTGTTACCCGCTGTTTAACCGGATGTTTAATGAGGAAGAGTACAACTATCTGCACGGCCTTGTGAAGGCGACGCTTCCATGGACCCTGAATCCATTCAAACTGTACGACCGCATTATGCGTGGTTTGCAACCGCACATGCAACAGGTCGGCAGGGAGCGCCCCGCGCTTGCAAAGAAAATCGGCATGTTTCGTCCCGAACTGGTTTTGGACCTGATTAAGCCTGCAGCCCGGATGGGATTTCCGAACAGGTAGGGCCTGAAACGTGACTGACGGTGAATAAACACTATACGGTTGTGAGTGATTTCCATGACGAAGAAATATGACCTTATTGTTGTGGGAGGCGGGCCGTCCGGTCTTGAGGCAGCCAAAACAGCGGCGGAAAACGGATTGCGCGTTGCCTTGTTCGAGCGCAAAACCGACCCGGCGAAGATCCAGCGTGCCTGCGCCCAGATGTTTTTGATGAATATGGACTCGTTTTATAACGAGCGGATGTATTTTTCGCGTGAGCAACGGAAATGGGTATTCCCTGTGAACAATTTCACCGTTGACTACGGCGGGGACTACCGGGAGTTCTACGGGTGTCATTTTATCGCCCCGAACGCCGAAGACCGCATTGAAATCGGCGACTATGAAAAAAACGCATCCGACGGCGGTACCGCGGCAGTGGTATTCGATAAAGGCGCCCTGTTGCGCGGACTGTATGACGGCGGACTGGCGGCGGGTGTGGATTTCTTCCTGGAACGAAATGTAACAACCGTGAGCAGCGACCGGGGTGGTGTTACCATTAAGACCAGTGAAGGTGATACCTGCACCGGTACCTTTTGTATCGCCGCCGATGGTATCAACTCGCGCCTGGCGAGGCTGAGCGGTTTGAATGAAGAGAGGACCTTTTTATTCACCGCCGGTTCGACCAGTTACTATGTTAGCGGCGTTTCGTTTGATCGTTCCGAAATGATATGCATGGGCAACTGTTTTGATGACGGGGGGCTGGGGACGGTACACTTTTGCATGCTGCCCAGCGTGTACCATGAGGATGAGTACTGGCTGTACATCGGCGGGGACGAAAAGCTTGACTACTTTACCCGCAAAAGCACGTTTCGGAAATGGTTCTCCGGTGTCGAGGTCGGGCACAAACGCTGTGCGGTTATCAGTGCCTGGGGGCCGGCTCGGGAACCGTTTAAAGATAATATCCTGTTTGTGGGCGACAGTTGCTGGTTTGCCGAAGCCGAAAATACCGGCGCGCTTCTTTCCGGGCACAAGGCGGCCATGGCGGTCTGTAAAGCCCTGCACTCCGGCACGGCCGATCGGGAAGGGGTTATGGATTACATTTCCTGGTGGCGGATCCATTTCCCGGGAACCCACAATTATCAGGATTTTCTCTGCTATGCGGTTTTCTTCAGGATATTTACCGAAGACGAGTTGAATTATGTACATCAACTGATAACACAACCGCTGTTCTGGTCGCTGAACCCGTTTAATCTGTATGGGCATATTATGCAGGGGCTGAAACCCCATATGGAGCGTATACAAAAGGAGCAGCCCCGGCTTGCCGCCAAACTCAAGCAGTTTTCACCCGACCGGGCGGTGCCGATGATGAAACCCGCAACTCGAGCAGGCTTTCCTGCATACAGATGAGAGGTACATGGAAAAGGAGCTTTTAAATTATTTGAGCCTGTTGCGTAATTTCGGACAAGTGTATTCACGCCGGATCATAGACGGTAATCCGAAGGTGAAAACCGATTTGAAACTTTCGCAAATCAAGGCGCTCTATGCTTTTCGCGACAGGGACCGGCTGTCCATGAAAGAACTGGCATATAACATCGGGGTAAAACTGCCCAATATGACCATGATGATCGACGGTCTTTTGCAGGAAGGTATCGTAGAGCGCGACCGCGACGAGCATGACCGTCGCAAGGTTATCGTGTGGCTGACGCCCAAGGGGAAGAAACTGCGGGCAGACTTTTTGTCTGAACGGCAGGAGATCGCGCGTGAGTTGTTTGCCAAGCTGAATGAACGGGACCGTAAACGCCTGCTGACTTCGTTAAGTACCGTTTGTCAGATAATGGACAAAGCGTTCAGTGATGAAGTCAAATAACGTTATGCAGTGGTTGTTCCCAGACGGAATTGTTTACCCATAGATGAAGGAGGGATTCGAATGACGTCGAAATATGATGTTGTGATAGTGGGGGCCGGGCCTGCGGGCCTCATGGCGGCCAAAGCCCTGGGAGAAGAGGGAGTGCGGGTAGCGCTGGTGGAGCGCAAGAAAGATATCCCCAAGATTCACCGGTCATGCGGCGGAGTGCTCAATGTGAATGAGCCGACCTACGATGAAATTGTCCGGTTTGATGAAAACCGTCATGAAATTACTTTTGAAAAACTGGGCACACACATAGCGTATGACGGCCCTCACCAGGATGTGTTCGGTTTCCAGATTTACTCTCCCGGAGGAAATCGTCTGGAGTTCGGTAATTTCGGGGAGCTGCGAAAAGACCCCGCAAAAAACAGGCTGGGTGTGTCGGTCAGTAAAGAACAACTGCTGCGGGGGTTGCTTGAAGCAGCCGAAAAGAGCGGCGTTTCCGTATTTCCGAATACAAATATTTCTTCCGTGCGAAAGGAACCGGGGGGAGCCGTAGCGGTGTGTGACGACGGCCGGGAACTATTCGGGACATTTCTTGTTGCGGCCGACGGCATCAACTCACGAATAGCCCGTGCCATGGGGCTCAATAAAGCGCGTGAATTTTACGGAACGACCCGGGATGTGTCGGTCATGGTGGAAGGAACGGAATGTCCCGACCCCGACGGATTCCTCTTTATGATCACCCCCAAAAGTATCTATTCGATGATACCGGTGGCTGAAAAGAACTGCTATCACATATATGCCTCCACGTATCGCCGGGACCTGAAACCGCCGGAACTCATGCACTATTTTATACATGAAGACCCGACCTTTTCCGCCTGGTACCGGAATTCACGGGTGCTCGAACACCGGACCGCCTGTGTCGTCACCCTCATGAGCCCTTTGGAAAACCCTTATCAGGACAACATTCTGTTTATCGGTGATGCATGCTGGCGGCGGGAAATGAGTAATGTGGGTTCGTTGTGTTCCGGCTGGAAGGCCGGCACGGTTGTTGCCCGGGCCCTCAACGAAGGGGCCATTCACGAGGAAGGCCTGCGCGAGTATCTTGACTGGTATGAGGAGCACTATTATGGTCCGTTCGGCAAACGCAAACAGGGCGGCCGCGATTTCACCCAGTACCTGACCCCGGAGGATATCGACTACCTGGCCGGACTGCCCGATGAGGAGTTCCCCCAGACCATGGATATCTTTAGAGTGGTGAATTGCATCGGTAAAACCTATGCCGATTTGCTGACACGTATTTATGATGAGCGGCCGGACACCATGGACCGCATGATCAAGGTGCGTGAAAATATGGACGATGATTTGAAGGAACGGATCAGCTGGGGATTTAAAACGGTTTAAAGCTGCGGTGACACGTACACGGTCGTTGACAACGATGTCGCAGATGAAGCACTTTTTTTATTAGATAAGAAGAGTTGGACGTTTTTAACACTGTTTACGAGGGAGATGAACATGGCGGACGTATATGATGTAGCAGTAGTTGGAGGTGGACCGGCCGGATTGATGGCGGCAAAAATTGCAGGGGAAAACGGGCTGAGTGTTGCTTTGCTGGAGCGCAAAGAAAATATTACGGCGATTCAGCGTAGCTGTGCCACGATGTTTGCCATCGAAGATGAGTATTACTTCGGTGAGCGGATGTACTTTAACGAGGAGCAGGGCAGGCTGGTGTTTCCTGTAACCGGGTTTTCATTGCCTTATACCGGGCCATACAAAAACTTTTACGCCTGGCACGTGTATACACCGGATGCCGGTCACTATATCAAGGTCGGCGACTATGACGCGAATGTGCAAAAAGGAAATAAGGGCCGTCTTTCGGTTACCTACAGCAAGAAGGAATTGCTGGAAAACCTGCTGGCCGATGCCGAAGCAGCCGGCGTAAAGATGTTCACCGGTGCAAACGTTATCGATCACCGGCGCGAGGGCGACGTCAATCATCTCATTACCGCGGAAGGGCATGAATTCAGGAGCGTTTTTACCATTGCGGCCGACGGCATCAACTCGCGTATGATGAAACTTCTCGGCCTCAATAAGGAACGCTCATTTTTCGGCACCCTGGTCGGCGTCAGTTACTATATGACGGGGCTGAGTCTACCGCACCCCGAGGCCATACTGTTTCCGCAGCTTTTTCACAAAACCACCCAGTATCCCATCATGATCTGGGTTGAGCCCAGCCCGTATGGTGAGGACGAGTACTGGGTGTATGCCGGTGGGCCCTCTCATCCGGACATCGATTACAAAGCCGAACTCGACCGCTGCATAGCCGACAGCTCGTTTTCAAACTGGTTTGCCGATGCCGAACTGCAACGAAAACAGGCCCATGTCGCCAACATCTGGTCGCCGGCACCCACACCGTTCAAGGACAACGTGCTGATTACCGGCGATGCGGGCTGGACGGTGGAGGCCGAGTGTACCATGTCGATGATGTCGGGTCTGAAAGCCGCCCATGCCGTGTCGGAAGCCTTGCGGGAGCATAAGCCGAACCAAGAGGGCGTGCAGAATTATATCGATTGGTGGAAGCACCACTTCACCGATTCAATGGATTATACCGAGTTTCTGACCGTTCTGACATCAGGTCTGGTTGGAGAGGACATGGCAACCTATCTATACGGCCTTGTCACTGATACGCTGCCGTGTTCACTCAATCCGTACAATCTTTTCAACAATGTCAATGCGGCCATCATGCGGAATATGCCCAAAATCCAGGGGGAGCGGCCTGATATTATCGCCAAGCTGCAAAGCCTGGGTGCCATGCCCATTGAGGAACAGATGCGGAACATTATTGAAAGTGGTTTTCCCAATACATAATGAAACCGGCGAGATCAACCTCTCTCGCGCAAAGACGTACATGGTGGATGTAGATGACTAAACAATTTGATGTTATTGTTATTGGTGCCGGGCCGGCCGGACTGCTGGCCGCACGGCAGGCCGGCACTGCCGGCTGCAGCGTTGCGCTGCTTGAGCGTAAGACGGATATTGCCCGACTGGACCGCATGTGCGGTCAGACCCTGGTATCACTCAACGATTATTACTTCGATGAACTGATACAGTATAACCCGGCGGGAAAACGGATTTCTTTTCTGTCCGGCGGCCTTTCGTTTCCTTATTCCGGTCCGGTAAAACACTTGTATGCCTGGAATGTTTTTTCTCCCGACGGTTCTCGCCTGGCTTTCGGTCTTCCGGAAGAAAACCGCACGAAAGGCGTGCATGCCGCTGTCGGCCTCGCCTACGACAAACAGATACTTTTTCAGGATTTGCTTGATGAAGTGCAGCAGGCCGGGGTGGACGTTTTTGCCGGTATCGATGTAGACGAAGTGGAGCAGACAGCCGATGGGGTGCAGGTCTCCGGCAGCGGAAAAGTGTTTAACGGGCGGTATGCCGTTGCCGCCGACGGGACCAACTCGCGTATCGCCCGCCTGCTGGGCTGCAATGCATCGCGGGAACTCTATTCCTATTTGCTGTGCAAGGGCTGGTATATGAGCAATGTGCGGTTTCCCGACAGCGATATCCTGATTTCCAGTATCTGCTATGAAGGCCCGGCGCCGGGGTATATGTTCATTTTCCCCCGTCCATATGACGGTCAGGCAACGGTGGCCTTTCTGGCCCTTGATCCCAGGGTAGACCTGGACGATGTTGCCGACTATTTCATGAGCCACAACCCGTTTTTTGCTCCCTGGTTCTCCCAAGCTGAAAAACTGCAGCAGCTTGCATCGGCGCAGTATGTGTATTCCCCGATAGAGGCGCCTTTGCACGGCAGGGTGCTGCTGGCCGGCGATACCGGGGCCTGCCAGGAGCTTGAGAATTCGGGGGCCATGATCAGCGGCTGGAAAGCCGGCAATGCCGTGGCCGCAGCGGTGAAGGAAGAGGGGGGTGGTATTCAGCAGCGGGCGCTTGAGGAATATGTGTGCTGGTGGAAATCCGTTTACCTGGACGCCTGCTCTCACGAGGACTATATCATGAATTTCGCCATGCCGTACGTGCTGGACACGGCTGAGGATTTTAATTTTTTATGCAGCCTGGTAAAAGAACCGCTGCCCCCGTGCTGGAATCCCTATGCCGCAATTAAGCACCTGGGAGGCCTTATGCAGCAGGTTATGCCGGCAATTCAGCAGCAACGCCCAGAGATGATGGCCAAGCTGGCCCGGATGGCATCGCCAATGTCGGAAATACTGGCTTCCACCACCGAGGCATGCACACCGGTACGGGAGTTTGATTAACGGTTTTGATGGGTATGCAGTGAACCGGGCTGCATGCAGGTAACCATACGAATTGTAGACCGTAGCGTGCGTTTCCGCTCAGCGGTGCGTCCATACGAAAGGAGATATGTTATGAAAGAACGATATGATGTAGTGGTGGTCGGGGCGGGTCCGGCAGGCCTGCTTGCCGCCAAAGCAGTTGCTCAAAACGGGTTTGATGTTGCCGTCATCGACCGGAAGCAGGACCTGAGCAGTGTCAGCCGTACCTGCGGTCAGTCGCTGCTGCCGCCCAATGAGTATTTTTTCGGTGATATTTTTCACTATAATGAAAAAGACAAACGGTTTTGCTATGCAAGCACCGGTCTGTCCTTTCCGTATACCGGCGCGGTCAAGAACCTGTATACGTGGCATATGCATTCTCCCGGCATGAACAAGCTGCAGTTCGGCTCCGGCGATGAAAACGGTGCTCCCATAGCTCTTTCCTACGACAAGGAAATCATGCTCAAGTGTCTCCTGGAAGAGGTCCGGAGCAACCATGTTGATATTTTCCCTGAGACGGAATTTACCATGCTCCAGCCGGGTCCGGGAAGCGTTGTGGTGGTGGCCGGAGACAAACAGTTTCAAGCCACCAGCGTTATCGCCGCCGACGGGGCCAATTCACGGGTTGTTGAGGCCCTGGGGTATAATACAAATCGGCGGCTGATCGCCAACCTGTATGTCAAGTCCTGCTTCATTAAAGGGTTTAACCCTCCATATAAAAATTCCATTATTACGGCCGTAACGTTTTTGCACGATAAACCGGTATATATCTTCCTGTTGCCGCGGCCTGAAGATGATGAATGGAATTTTCTGATCCTGACCCTGGAAGGCAGTGTTGATCTTGAGGAGGCCTACACGCACATAACCACCCACCCCAACTATGCCGACTGGTTTAAAAATGCGGAGAATGTCCGTGATTTTGCCGCAATAGAGTCGATTCTTTCTCCGATAATAAAGCCGTTTCGCAATAATGTGCTGATCGTGGGCGATGCCGGGGCCTGTCAGGAGTTGGAGTGCCTGGGGGCCATGCTCACCGGCTGGAAAGGCGGCCTGGCCATTGCAACCGCGCTTAAAGAACAGCAACTGGGTATTCCGCCCCGGGCCGTCGACCAGTATTCAGACTGGTGGCTCAATACCTATATCAAGCAGTACGATTACCAGGATTATCTGTCGATTTTCGGGATAGCCTATATCTTTTCGCAACCAGAAATAATCGACTATGTTTTCAGCCTTCTGAAAGAGCCGTTTCCGCCGACCTTTAATCCGTATACCGCCGTGGGCCTGCTTGGCGCGCGCCTGCAGGGGGTTATGCCCCGGATCATGCAGGAGCGGCCCGAAATGCTCCAGCAACTGGCGGGTAAGATGATGATGTTTCCTTCCGACGTTATGGCGGAAACACTTGAAGATATTTCGTGACGGTGTTCATCGGGGCCGGTGCCCGCAGGAAAGACAACCGTTTGCGGGTATTGGGTTGACAGTGGATCGAAAAAGGAGTAGATTGTTGGATAGTCTAAATATTAAATAAAATAATGATTTGAAAGCAGAACAAAATACCTGTTTTGCCGGGGTATGAAAAGGAGCCGGGTATGAAAAAGAAACCCTCGGAGGAAAACAACTGGGATGCCTCAATCTGCCGGATTCTCAAAGCGTATAACGCCATTTCGAGAAGCATCAACCCCACCCAGTTGCTTAAAGTGGACCTGACGTCTTCCCAGATAAAGGTGCTTGCCAGTTTTGCCGATCAGGAGCAGTTTACCATGACCGAATTGAGCCGGGCCCATGCCGTCTCGGTTTCAACCATGACCAGCATGGTCGACCGGCTGATACAAAACGGCCTGCTCGATCGGCAGCGGGACGACAAAGACAGACGGGTCGTGCGGGTGCATCTGACACCTGAAGGCATGAAAATGGTAAAGCATGTGATGAACGTCCGGCGTCAGGAACTCGAGAAATTCCTCCAGGAGTTGAGCAGTCCTGAAATCAAGGAGTTTGTGCAGTCGATTGAAACGGTAGCCCGGTTTTTATCAAAAGCAAAGGACAGTCTTTTAATCAAGTAAAACTGCATTTTGCGTATGAGCAGCATACTGCTCAATGCGTAGAGAGGGGGTTTGACTTGGCTACAAAGAAACCGATTTCATTCAAAGCAATATTTTATACCACGATATCCCTGGTGTGGATTTTCGGACTTTCAGCCATCGGGCATATCGTGATGGTGCTGATCGAGAAATACAACCCGGGCATCAAGTATGATTTCGCCTGGACGTCCGCCCTGGTCGGCTTTTTCGCAATCTATTCCACCCGTTTTATGAAATCCGACGGATGGCAGAGCTTCATCGGATGCCTCGGCGGCCTGGGGCTCTGGTTCGCCTTTGAATACAGCCTCATGTACGGCGGACACCGGCTGGGGGTAACCTATACCTGGAACGGCAGCTACCCTGAATACCGGATGATGAAATGGACCTTTATGCTCCTGATCATGGTCTTCGTCTACCTTTTGTTCCAGGAGAGCGTTCGGTGTAATTTCATTTTTTTCCTGCGGCGCAAGCTGCGGCTGATGCGGGGTGCGATAGCCACCGGCAAAATCAGTAACTACGGTCCCCGTACCGCTTTTGAATATATTATGGTCACCTGGACCTTCTACGTCATGCTGATGATCGGCTATGATGAAGAGCTGTTCGGGGCTCACTCCTGGTTTATCTATGTGCTCTTTTTCGCTTCATTTTCAGTCTTTTTTTACCTGTGCTACAAACTGCTGGGCTATGACCGCTTCGGGGCAAATCTCAGGTATGCCATACCAACAGTAACGATTCTCTGGAACGATATCGAAATTCTGGCCAAATGGGGTATGCTCAAAGAGCCGTGGGTGCATATCAACTGGACCATCATGTCGGTGATTATCGCCGGATTCGTTATATCCACGTATCTGATTGTTAAAGACCTGCGCCGGCGGAAGGACGGCATGATCGAGTCAAAGGATATTACCTGAAAAAACCGTTCCACATACGTTATGGATATGCGTAAGGAGGAATACGCTATGCGACAGGTACTTATACTATGCTGTATTGTTTTTGCAGTACTCCTGGCTGGAACAACCCGGGCCGAAGACAAGAACTATAAGGAAAAGCATGCGGAAAAGGTAAAAAACATGGAAGAGGTGTTTTTCGCCGCTTCCCGGGACGGTAAGACCATTAAAGGGGTGTTTGTGGAAGGAAACTCTCTTTTCAACGGAACTACGGTGCCCCAGGAGAGGCCCTATACCGCTGAAGAACTTGAAAATGCAAAGCGAAGCGCCGAGCGCAACAGCAAGATATTTTTGCTGGCAGGCGACGGCACACTCTATTACCCCACACTACCAAGGGGCCAAGCCGTTACCCAGAGCGCCCAGGCATATCGTATGCCACGGGTTTTAACGCCCGAGCAGAAACGTGAAGGTCTTTTTACCTGGGCCACCATGGTGCCCATGGTGGGCAGAACCGTTGAAGTATACGGTGACGTCTATCCCGGATATGCCGGGGTTAAAGGAATAGCAATTAAGTATATTGCTTTTGAGGGGGAGTACATAGTCGGCAAAAAAGATTAGGAAACCGCTGGAGAACGCCCATCTACTGCGTTGCGCTCATCCTTCGTCCCTGCGGCGTACAGACATGTACGCCTCACTCCCCAGGAAGTCGCGCGCCTTGTATCTGAACATTCCCCAGCAGTTTCCTGTAACGGAGATGATGCGAAGAGTTGTTGGTATAAAATAGGAGGAAGATAATGGTACACATTAATACTGAAGAGTGTCTGGTGTGCGGCGGCTGTATCGATCTGTGTCCGAAAACGGCTATCCGGATGATTGACGATACGGTAACCGTAGACAATGACAAGTGTGTTGAGTGTATGATCTGTGTGCAGGTGTGCCCGGTCGGCGCTCCCTATGCAACGGAGGGACAGGAATCGTAGTCGCACCCACCGGGTTTGTTAACCCTGGTTAAACAAGGAGGAAGTATGACACAGGCAATAACAAGTGTGAAAGATCTCACCGGCAGACTGGCCGGCAGCATCGACAGCAGCCGTATTTCGGTTGATCCTGATTTTCTGGCCCGGTACGCAACAGATACAAGCTATACCATGAACCGGAAGCCCGATATGGCCGTGAAGGTTCTGACAACCGAAGAAGTGCAGCAGGTGGTCACAATCGCAAACGAGAACCGCATTCCGGTGGTGCCGAAAAGCTCCGGTGTCGGGTTTTACGGTGCCGCTATACCGGAACAGGGTGGTATCGTGGTTGATATGAGCGGAATGAAAAAAATACGGCGAATTGACAAGCGCAACAAGTGGGCCCTTTTTGAAGCCGGTGTTACCTACGGTGAGCTGCAGGCAGAGCTTGGAAAAGAAGGCATGCGGGCCATGATTCCCCTGCTGCCGCATCGTGACAAGTCGGTTATCACCAGCTGTCTTGAAAGAGAGCCCCGGCTGACGCCAAAGCACCATCTGGACGAAACCATACTCACGATGGAGATGGTGCTGCCCAACGGCAACCTGTTCCATACCGGTTCTATGTCCATTGATCCCATGGCGCCGGAAAAAATACCCGATGAAGTCCCCTGCGATTTATGTAACTTCATGGGCCCGGGCGTCGACTGGTTCCGGCTGGTGCCCGGCAGCCTGGGTACCTATGGTATTGTAACGGTTATGAACGTAAAAGCAGGCTTTGTTCCAACAGCCCGGAAAGTGATGTTCATGGGATTCGACCGCCTGGAAGATTGTGTTGCCCCCCTGTACCATATCGAGCGGAAACTGATCGGGGATGAATGCCTTCTTTTGAACAGCCGTTACCTGGCTTCCATTCTCGCTCCGTCTCCGGAAGATGTCGGCGGTATTGCCGCAGCACTGCCGCCCTATGTTATTGTGCTTAACCTGACCGCCGGGGAGTGGTACCCGGAAGAAAAGATGGCCTACCAGGAAGAGGCCCTGCATGAGGCCGCCAAAACCTTTCTCTTTACGCCCATGGAAACGCTTCCCAATGTGCCGGATGCCGCAGCAGCGATTTCTCAGTATCTCTACCAGCCCTGGGACGGTGCAACATACTGGAAGGCCGGGGCAAAGGGGGCTTCGCGTGAAATTTTCTTTTTGACCCAGCTCCAGCGGGCTCCCGAGTTTCTGCAGGTTATCCGGGAGACCGCACATCAGGAGCGCTATCCATTGGATGAAATCGGCCTGTACCTGCAGCCCAAACAGAACGGCAGGGCCTTCCATATGGAGGCAAGCTTTCCGTTTAACCCGGAAGACCCGGAAGAAAAAGAGCTGATCGATACCGTGTGTAAAGCCGTCAGCCGGGCGTTGGTGCAAAAGGGCGCCTTCTTTTACCGCATTTACGGCGACTGGGACCGGCTCGTGTACCCGCGGACCGGGACGCTGCACGAAACCCTGAAACGCATAAAGGGGCTGCTCGACCCGAACAAGATATTGAATCCCGGCAAGCTGGGATTTTAGATGACCGACAGCAACCGTCGGCATGACAGATACATGTCATATAGAGACAGGAGGAACACATGGCATTTTCAGATATAGCGTTTAAAGCATTACAGGATTGTGTGGGGCAGGATAATGTAACCGATGATCCGGTGCTTTGCCAGTCGTACTCCCGGGTGCAGTGGCTCCCCTCCGGGGTCATGCAGCGTGAGAACTGCGGCCTCAATATGCGTCCGGCCTGCGTGGTAATGCCGGAGTCGGTCGAAGAGGTGCAACAGGTGGTCAAAATCGCCAATCGGTACGGATTTCCTTTTATACCCCGGGGCTCAGGTTTCACGTTTCAGGCATTTCCGACCCAGGGCGGTACGGTCGTCATCGACCCCAAGCGTATGGATAGTATTATTGAATTGAACGAGAAAGACATGTATGCCGTAATCGAGCCCTATGTCAGCTTTGCCGGGTTGCAGGCGGAAGCCATGCGCTACGGACTGTACACGCCGACACCCCTGGCCGGCAGTCAGGTATCCTGCCTGGCAAACTATTCCTGGCACGGCGCCTACGGCAACAGCTGGATTACCGGTATCGGAGCCCAGAACCTGCTGGGGTTTGAGCTGGTGCTGCCGGACGGCACCCTGGTGCGCAGCGGCTCCACCGCCTGCCCGGAATCGGGCTGGTTCTGGAACGACGGCCCGGGGCCCGACCTGCGTGGCTTTCTGCGGGGCGGCATGTTCGGGCATGCCGGCGGCATCGGCATCGTAACAAAAATAAGCTGTAAGCTGTGGCCCTTTTCCGGGCCGGAGGTGTTCCCTGCGGAAGGTAACGGCAACTTGAAGTTTTCCGGTTCCCTGGGCGACCTGTGGCGCTGGTATATGATCAAGTTTCCCTTCAAATACCCGGAAGAAGAGGAGCTGGAACTCAAGAAATCGGCCGAACTTTTCTACGAAATGGGAAAAGCCGAGATCGGTGAGGTGGCAACCCACCTGGCGCAGCAGTTTCTGCTGACCTACTCCTCGGTTACCAAGCAGGACCTGCACGACAATATGAACAACGATGTGTTCCCCAGCGGCTTTTGCGTTGTCGCCCTGTCCGGAAAAACCTCAATGGCACAACTCGACTATGAGGAAAAGGTGCTCGAGGCAATTGTTGAAAAAGTGGGCGGGATTTTTGTTGAAGAAGATGAGCCCGCCTACCAGACCTGGATCAAACGGGCCGCAAATGAGTGGATCAGGTTCGGTAATGCCCAGCGCCTGGCCCGTCCGTCGGACAATTTCAGTATCGGTTCATCAAATGTAGACTCAATTGATAAAATAGTGTATGAGATTCTTGAGTCCAATGAGATCGGACGTCAATTGCACAAGGAGGAAGGCCTCGGTGAGGATTTTGTGCAGCCCCTGAGCCTGCATGGCGGCTGGATCAGTCCCCAGGAATACGGCTACTGGTGCCTGCATACAACGGATGTTTTCCCCGAGCAGGACCCCAAACAGTGCAACCAGGCCATCGAGATTATCGGCCGGGTCGCCATGAGCCAGTTTCAGCGCAAATCGGCTTCGGCGGTCATTCATTTGCTGGGACCGGCCTACGATATGCTGGGTGAAGCGTTCGGCAATATTCACCTGATTATGAAGGACATCAAGCGGGAGTTCGACCCGAACAACATTTCCAACCCGCCCTATGCCACCCGGCCGGATGTGCTCTCTCCCGAAGAGTTGCAGAAGATGATGGGCGGTCACTGAGGCAGATAGGGCACAGGCAAAAGTGTGCGTAACTGGAGCGAATAAAACAGTAGACAAGAGAATGGAGTAACGGAACTATGGATTATGATGTTGTAGTTGCCGGTGCCGGCCCGGCCGGGCTTATGACGGCACACGTGCTTTCAAAAAACGGACTGAATGTACTGCTTGTTGAGCAGAAAAAGGAGATTGCCAAGGTATATCGTTCCTGCTGTTGCAACCTTATTATTGAAGCGGGTACGCATAAGGAGGCGGTGGGTCTTGATAGCGGCAGGATAACCTTTAAGGAGAACGGCTTCTCGATCCCCTACAGCGGCAAGGTAATGGGCCTCAAGAAGAGTATAAAGATTTCGCCGGGCGGCAAAACGTTTGTCATTGATGGTGCCGGTTTGGACGGGTGTGTGGCCCTGTCGATAGAAAAGGAGGCCCTGCTGCAGGATATGCTGCAGCAGGTACAGCAGGAGCAGGTGACAATAGTCTGTCAGACACAGGCTGTGGGTGTCGAAAATACTGACGGCGGCGTTACCGTAACCCTGCAGAATGCCGACGGCGAGTACCAGGTGCAGGCAAAAGTCGCTGTTGCCGCCGATGGTGTCAATTCCCGGCTGGTGCAGAGTCTCGGGCTGAATAAAAGCCGCCGCAAGTTCTTTGCGCGGTTCGGGGTTGCTTCATATCACCTGGAGGGTGTGAACTGTCCCTATCCCGATGCCTGGTTGACCTTTGCCGGCAAGGGACAAACCATGGGCGGACGCGGGCAGCTGTATATGTGTCCCAAGCCCCATGGCGGCCGAACCGACCCACCGGTCTATGAGCTTACCTGCGGGACCCCTATTCTGCAGGAAGGCGGCGGATATACGCCCCGGGCCGAAATTGAGCACTTTATTCAGCAGGGGGCCTTTTCACCGTGGTTCAAACAGGCCACCGTTGTGGAAAAAAGGGCTGCGATTCTTAATTTTCACACACCCCTGACCAATCCGGTTGAAGGGAATGTGGTTGTTGTGGGTGATGCGGCCGCGTTTATCGAAACCTATGTTCAGGGCGCCGTCATGTACGGTTTTCAGGCCGGCAACGCCATTGTCGAGTATCTGAAAACAGGCTCCGGCCTGGAAGCCTATGCACGCGCTTGGGAAGAAAGCTTTGAGTATAATGATCCCAAAGAGATTGCTGCGGCCACCCAGGCCTTCGGGCTGCATGTCCTGGAAGACGAGGAGCTTGATTATTTCTTCAGCCTTGCCGGTGGTGATACGAGAAAGGGCTATGTGAATGAATTCTCCGATCCGAGAGTCGTGAGGAACGCGATCTTCAGACATCTGGACCGGATTAAGAAGGAGCGTCCTGAACTGGGCGCCAAACTCGACAAATTTCATGACACCTCTGTTGAAGATGCGTTACAGGTCGGCTCCGAAGAATAGTTTTGTGCGGCAGGGTGTTTCTATGTGCCGGCGCACATGTATAATAGGTTATTAAGGGGGGTAGCCATATGATTCTCATCGCAGGGTGCAATGGTCATGTCGGCAGCCAGATTATGAAAAAGGCCGCCGAGCGTAATGTCAAGGCGCGGTGTTTCGACCTGCAGGCGCCGGTTGTAACCGACGCACCGACCCTTGAGGCGGCTTCGGGCGATATTACCGACCCCAACGAGGTCAGACAGGCCCTGCAGGGGGTGGATGCGGCGCTGTTTGTCATTGGGCTGAAACGGCAGACAAAGCAATTGACCCATGAGATGGTTGAACTCGGCGGAATGCGCAATATCATTTCCGCCGGGAAAGAGGTTGGGCTGAAACACCTCCTGTATATCAGTGCCCTGGGAGTGGATGCCGGTGTGCCGGCAACCTCCTTGCAGGCAAAATATAAAACCGAGCAGGCCGTGATCTCCTCCGGTATCCCCTATACGATATTCCGCCCATCGGGCTATTTTACCGACTTTGCAGAACATTTCGCTCCAAAGATTAAAGAGAAGGGCAGCTTTTCCGTTATCGGTACCGGCCTGACCCGTATCCAGCCCCTGGATCCCGCCGACCTGGCAGAAGCATTTCTGCAATCCCTTGATAATGAAAGGGCGCGCAATAGAATCTTCAGAATAGCCGGGCCCGAAGTCTTTACTCTTGTGGATATTATTCACCGGGTCGGCGGTGTTGTGGGAAGAGACGCCCGGGTGAAACACATTCCCGTGTGGCTGATGAACGCCCTGTTTTCCCTGATGGCGCTGCTGACCGGCAGCCGGGGCGGCAAGGACTTTCTCTACCGCATGTCCCGTGACAGCGTATGCACGGATGAAGACATGCAGGAGATCGCCGGGGCATTTTCCATTGAGTTTAAACGCCTGGAGCCATGGTTGCGGGAACAGCTTCAGGGCGGCGATGTGTAGGCCGTGGGCTGCATGCAGCCGGAACCTTGTTGTATACAATAGGGGTATGCCATGAAAAAAACATTGTTGGGTGTGCTTGCCGGTATAGTGGTCCTTGGCCTTGCTGCCGGTACGGGAAGCGCCGCTGAAAAAAAAGAGGATGAGGTTCTCACAATCTCATCCAAGGTTGTTCGAATCAGGGGGTATGAGGGGGTGTCTCCATTGAACCTGTTCATTGAGCCCGGCACGGTCGTGATCTGGCTCAACCAGTACCGGGGTACGGTAAAGGTTGTTTTTCCCGAAAAAAAGGTCACTCTGGCATGTAAAAGTCCCGTGAATTTCTCGGTAAGTGAAAAAGGATATTTTGTGGCCGATGCCATTGAATTCGGGGCGGTGGCGAGTCTCTGTTTTGTCGAACGCGGTACGTATGACTATTCAATCGAGCGCAGCCCGTCTTCCGTGACCGCAAAGTCGGAGGGGTTCCGGTTTGAGGGGAGAATAGTCGTTAAG